>JAGGXB010000125.1 GCA_021163245.1 Thermoproteales archaeon | reverse complement strand
AAATAGAAGTATATAATAATTTTAAACACAAAGAGATAATGATGATATTCTCTCACTTGATGCATTCTGACAATTGCTCTAGTAACTTACCGAGATAAAAATAATCTTTATTAATGAGTGCCTGAACGCTTATTTTACTAGCCTAACTCATATTGACCTCAGATAGAAAAGAGAAGAAAATTTTTAATTTTTCCGAAAATTCGGAAAAATTTATATTATAATTATAGAGATATAGTTTATGATACATTATGCATTACAGGAGAAGAGGAGGTTTACCCGCTCTACTTACTGGGCTTAGGCTAGCCACAAAAACGCCCATAACCAAAGCCTTAATAAAAAAACTGGCGGAAGAAATAGAAAGCAATGGAAGAAAAACCACGGTAGCACTCGAATCCCTTAGACTAATCGCCGAACACGACGCTAACTCTTGTCTCATAGCTAGGTTCTATTCAAAAATACTGAGCCTAGTGTTCAATGTAGCAATAGCATGCTTCCATGGAAAAGAGGAAGAAGTTGTAGAGGCACTAAATGACCCTGCCGTCCGAAGAGGTCTAGCACTAGTACTAGAGGGACTAGCACTATACGGCGTAACAGTCCCTCAGAAGCTGCCCGCTTCCTTCCTAATAGTCTGGAACTTTACTAACGCCTGCAACCTCAGGTGCAAGCACTGCTATCAGAGAGCTGGCCTCCCCCTCTCAACAGAGCTGACGCTCCAAGAAAAGCTCGACGTGATCAAACAGCTCGACCAAGCAGGAATAGCCGCAGTTGCCTTCTCCGGGGGCGAGCCAACAATCCACCCACACTTCCTTGTGGTGCTCAAGGCGGCTGTGGACGCTGGCATGTACACCGCTCTAGCGACAAACGGCCTGGCCTTCGCTGATCAAGGCTATGCCGAGAAGCTCAAGAAGCTTGGGCTAAGATACGTTGAGGTTAGCGTGGACTCAGCTGACCCCGAGAAGCACGACCAGTTCAGAGGCGTTAAAGGCGCCTGGGAGAAAGCAGTCCGCGGCTTGAGGAACGTTGTCGAGCTCGGCTTCTCCACCGCAATGGCAACCACGGTCACAAGGCTCAACCTTGACGAAGTAGACGGCATCCTAGACTTGGCCGAGGAGATAGGCGTCCAAAGAGTAGTGTTTTTCAACTTCATCCCCGTAGGTAGAGGTGAAGACATAATGAAGCTCGACCTAACACCCGAGGAAAGGGAGGAATTCCTCAAAAAAGTGTATCTGGAAAACCAGAAGAGAAGGCTCGAAATATACAGCACAGCGCCCCAGTTCGCTAGAGTATCCTGCATCCTCAGCAATGGCAGGGAGATCGCACCTACCCACTTCTACGTCAAAGGAGACCCCATAATCTCATCTTTGGCCGAGTACATAGGTGGCTGCGGCGCAGGCAGAATATACGCAGCTCTACAGCCAAACGGAGACGTCACTCCCTGTGTTTTCATACCTAACGTAGTCGTTGGAAATGTTACAGAAACATCATTCAAAAAAATATGGAGTAATTCCAAACTGTTCATGACACTCAGAGACAGGAATAAACTTAAAGGCAGTTGCGGAGCATGCCCTTACAAGTACGTGTGCGGCGGTTGCAGGGCAAGAGCATTAGCCTACACGGGAGACATATTGGGCCCCGACCCAGGCTGCATACTTACTACCAACCTCCACGCAAATGTTTATAAAACTAGCTAGCAGTAGGAATGAATGGTGATGGTCATTCGTGTATGTTAAATTTGGAGATACTGAGCTAGAATTCATATTAAGAATGGCTAAACTTTCTGTGAGCTGGGGGCTCGGCGAGGCTGTCGGCAGAGCATTGGCTGTGTTGCTTCTTTCCAATAAACCGCTTTCTCAAAAGGAGATAAGCAAACTCACAGGTTACAGTGTTAGCCAGATAAGCAGCAGCCTGAGCCTGTTGGAGAGCCTAGGCCTCGTAATATATAGTAAGGAGGGCAAGAGGAAGCTCTATAAAGTCGCTGGCTCACTGCTAGATGTACTCGAGAATTTCCTAGAGAGAACACTTAAGAACCAACTCTTGCCCACGGTCAAGTTTATCAGAGAAAACTTGCCACGATTCAACGAGAGGACTCGAGAAAATGCAGAAAGGCTTCTCCAGGAATACGAGAAAGCTAGGATTCTTATAGAGATGAACGTAGTATATCTAAAGAAGTGGAAGGATCTATCGCCAGAGAACTTCGCGAAAAAGATGCGCATAGTTATGCAGTAATTCTTGGCGTACTCTTTAACTTTATAATAGATGCATGAATCTACTGTGTGCAGGTGTATAATCTCATGTATATATGATTTAGATAGGGTTAGGCTGGGCTAAAGCAGTTAGTATGTAATTGCTACTTTGATATGGCCTTTTTATCTAATCCTATAGGTACACAACATTTTTCTTGACCATATAGTCTTGGAGTATACATTTTTCCAGTAATGCCTAAACGATTTCTCTGCCGCTACTGAGTCTACTGTCTCCAATCTTTAGGTATTTTACATACTTATAGCTTTGCTTTATGATCCTATATTATCGCTTATACTTTACGGTATAGCTAGTATTGTAGCTTTTGCTCTGGTTCTTAAAAGGCCTTAAAATCTAGGCTTATCGATAGAAAATATACATATGAATTCTGGGATTTCATCAACTTATGGAGTAGTTTAATTTTCATAATTAGTCTATTAATAGGAATCTTCTTATGGATGACAATAGGACTTAAATACATAGTGACATTCATAGATCTCATTGGACTTATTTCGTCAATAATTGTTTATCTATTATTAGTAAAAATAATTATAGCTTAAAATAGCTTAATTACTTAATATAAGCCTTAGTATATTAGTTAAAAGTTACTAACATTTATATAATTAAATTTAATATTAGAGAAGTGATATTATTTATTATGTCTATTTTTTTGTAATCTTTTAATAGTTTAACAATTTAGAAATAGTTATTCTATTAGAAACCTAAGGTTTTTAGTGAGAAGTATAATGCTAGTGAGGTTATGGAATCTGATAATGATGCTTCTATCGGGATAACGAAGTTGTCTGGGTTGAATCCTTTTCTGTATGTTAGTATTGCTATTAGATTGCTTATTATAACTATTGTAGGTACTGCTATAATATTTGTTAGGAAGGTGACTGAAAGAACAGAAAGGGGATTGTTAAACGGTGAAACAATGTATGAGATAAAGAGATAAGAGGAAAACATTATAAGGGAGGCGCTCCAGGCACCAGCTATAGTTTCTAGATTATTTATAAATACTGAGATATTTGGTTTGGTGTATCCTAGGATAAGCATAGTTGTAGCAACTGAGCCTACGATTGAGCCTATGTCGCCGACAGTATCTATCAATGCTGGATACTGGATATAGATACTTTTTATATTAAATTTACTTACGATTTTACCTAGTGATGAGCCTGCTATGTTTATGATTGCTGAGACAGCTAGAAGCATTATAAAGTTTTCCTTTATGGATCTTATAAGATTCTTGTCGTTCTTCTCGTGGAGAAATATGAGTATTATACTGATGAAAAAGAGAATATCAATCAGGTAGATTGTCATCTTTGAATAAATGTATAGTTGAATAGTTGAAACATAAACAGATGTTAATATGATGTCAGCTATTGTAGATGTTATCGGGTATACTATTGTATCGGGATCCAATCCCTTCCTATAAGATATAAAGGCTGTTAGAATTGTAAAAGGAGATATAGTTAAAATGGATAAACCCATAGAAGCCATGGCGACAAATAGCATATTGGATAATTCGTTGAAAATATTTAGGACGAATACTGATGCTGAGATACATGAGAAGAATGATATTAGGATACTTCCAATAAATGTAGATATGGCTATATTTTCTAATAGTATTTTAAACTTCCTAGTATTTTTTCTAAAACTAGGCTTTATAGATCCTTCATGGAGACTTGTAGTTAAATTACCGCTAAAAGAGCCTCCTATAGCACCTCTGATGCTGAGAATACCGGGATATAGAATTACAGACCATAAGAACAGGTTATTAAAAGATAACTGAGAAGAAAATATAAATCCAGCAATCAAACCGCCAAGATCAAAGAGTAGTGAGAATAACGACTTTTTGGTTGCGTCGATGTATTTTATGATTTTTCTCTGTAGATGTCTTACATCCATCGCCCCATAGAGTATCACTTTTCATTTACTAGAAATAAATTTAATATCTTTAGTAACTGGTTATAAACTTTATGATTTTTATAGTCTTTACGGACTCTATGGAAAATTTTAAACCTTTAAAGAAATTAGGTCTTGCTATCTATAAAACGTCCGTCATCTCTAGTCTTTTTAATATTGCTAACCACGTCTGTAAGCCAGCCGATACTTTTAACATTTCTAATATCGAATGCTGGAACATATGGTTTTATGTCCAGGAGAGGAGTACCATCAACTATATCTACATCCTGTATATAAAGTATGTTTCCTTTTCTCTCGAGTAGATTGACTATTGAGATACCTATAGGGTTTGGTCTCGCGGGAGCTCTTGTTGCAAATACTCCTACTAACTTATTGCTCATATATGGTTGAACTCTCATCAAAGATTTGTTAACCAAGTGAAAATGATATATAAGAATTATATGAGAGAAACCTTCAATCCCATATAGCCCATCAACATATTCTGGAAAAACTTCTACATACCCTTTAACTCCTTTTCCACTTACTGGCTGTATCGGTGTACCTCTTGGTTCCTTGAAAGGAGAATGAATTATACCTATTGGTCTGTATATAAACGACATGTTTCCAAAATCATCTTTCATAGCTATTCACAATATTACATTTTTTAAATATACCATAAAAACACTAGGTTTCATTCAGAATATAGTTATATCAATCAATGTATGCTGGTGATTGCTATATAATTTTTCTCATAATATCGATTTTAAGAATATAAGAGAATATTTAACCATCAAAGTATGAAAAATGAAGTATGAATAGAGCTAGTTGACCTGAATACTAGGATGTTATAGTGAAGAGTTACCCTTTAAACATATCATTTAATGTATATATCTTTAATCCATCAACATTTTTAGAACATTCCCGACAAATTAGAACATATGTCTTTTCTTTTACATTAAAAAATCTAGACTTAGCAACCAATTTTTCATATATTCTCTGAGCCTCGCCACGTGTTACTTTTCTCCATTTAACTTCGACAAATAGACCATGTTTTTTACCCTTTAAACCAACAATATCTATTTCCTCACCTTTATGCCACCATCTGCCTATTTTTAACACCTTCGGCAACTCTTCTCGCTGTATCTTATCAACAATAAATTCTAAAGCTATTTTTTCATAAACCTCTCCAAGATATGTATCATAGCTTGACTTTATATCATTAGCAGTATATATTCCGAGCTCGATCTCACTAAGGTTTGGATAAATATACCTATACCAGAACCTCGTAAAGTTATCTTTAATCCTATATATACCTCTTCTACCACCTGTAACAGGCTTAACATGCTCTACAAGCTCTATCTCAACTAGGTTCTTAATATACTCTGTAATCGATCCCATACCTACGACACTCTTAATCTCTCCAAGTCTGGTTTTGCCAGAGGCAATTGCCTCGAGAATACGTTTATAGGTTCCAACTTCCTCAAACTCATATCGTAGCATAAAATCTCCTTCTTCTCTAAGAAAACTTTTTGGGTCCTTTAATTCTTCATCTAGCCATTCCCAGAAAGGTATGTGAACTTTCTCAAGATAATATGGTATACCGTCAGCGAAACCATATATCTCAACTAATTCTTTAGGAGAAGCATTAGGGAAAAACTCTTTCAGATAATAAAATTTGAGAGGTCTCAGCCTTATTTGGCCAGTCCTACGTCCATATAGAGGTGACTTATAGCTTAAAATATTTTCTTTCATCATTGAAATCGATGAACCAACTAATATAAGCTTAGTAGATGTGTCTGAAAGAAATGTGTCAACTATCCTTTGAAACAAAGCAATAATAGACTTGTCCTCCTTAATAAAATTCGGGAACTCGTCGATAATAATGATCTTATCTTTAAGAAAATGGAAGAAAGCCTCCCAGTCTTCTCTCACATACTTCAACTCCTCTACATTACGAGATACAACACGTCTAAACCTCTCTAGATTTCCTTTCTCAACAGCCAGATAATACACATAATCCTTATTGCTAACAGCCTCTAATACAAGTCTAGTTTTTCCAACTCTTCTCCTACCATAAATAACCAATAATTCAAAATTATCACTGTCAAGACTTTCTCTCAAAGATCTTAATTCATCTAATCTATTAATAAATTTGACAACCATAATTATGATAATATAAATTACCTATTTTAGATTATCTAAATCTATACTCGATTCTAGCGGTATAAAACTTAAGTTAATAATGAGAAGATTTAAAATGACACTATAGAATAGGTTAATCATTCGAATTTTAAGCATATATAGTGAATGATCTTTGAGTGTATTGGGTCTTAGGATATGAGGATTGTAGTAGGTAGCAGGAATCCAGTTAAGGTTAAGGCTGTGGAGAAAGCATTTGCTATGTTTTTTGGGGAGAAGATAAAGGTTTTGTCTACGGTTGTAAGAACGAGTGTCGGGGATCAGCCTATTGGAATGAAGAATGTTATAAGGGGTAGTGTCGAAAGAGCAAAAGGAGCAATAGATAGGTTTGATAGTGATTTTGGAGTTGGGATTGAGGCTGGTTTAATAAGGATTCCTGGAACTATTACAGGCTTTATGGATTTTCAGGTTTGTGCTATTATAGATAAGGAAGATTTTGTAACTGTTGGTTTTGGTCCTGGATTCGAGTTTCCTCCAAAGGCTATAGATGCTGTTATCAATAATGAAGTAAGTGAAATCGAGGAGATTCTCTCTAAGATGTCAGGGATAACCAATATAGGCGATAACATAGGTGGTATTGGCTGGCTAACGAAGAATATTATAGATCGTGAACAACTAAGTTTTATTGCTGTGGTAATGGCGATAATTCCAAGGGTTAACATAGACTTATATAAGGGAAGATTTAAGAAATACAGTCAGGTAGTTAAAGAAATTTAGCTTAACACTCTTACTATTTTTCCTATTGCTCTAGTTCTTGCGTCTCTGAGGACGAATATGTCGTTTTCTTTAATATACCATGGGTGAAAGAGAAATTCTAAGATAACGTTTGATGTATCACCTGTTCTCAGGACTTTCTTGGTAATCTTACTGAATCTAACTGTGCTCCTTATCGATTTCATATGAAATACTGCTTGATAGCCTTCCGTTATCGTTGTCGGATGCTTAAGTATAGTGACACGTGCAGAAAACTTACGTATGCTAAGTGGACTACTTCTAGAATCTAATATTGCCATACCTTTCTTTATCTCGTCAGATTTTATATCAGCTAGTGCAAGAGTTGTATCTAATCCAGCAAACGATTTTTCTACCGGTATCCTATTCACATGAATAGACTTTACTCTAACATTTCTCCAACTACCATCCTTAAAGGGTCCAATAAGCACTTTTTCATCCTTATTTATTACTCCTGAAAGAATGAGACCGCCAACAACGGTTCCTACACCTTTGACATTGAAGATTTCATCAATATATATGAGTAAAGGCTCTTTCATTTTTTCTCGCCATCTCATCCTTGGAGGAAGAATATTTAGAAAATATTTTAGGAACTTTATACCTTCACCGGATACTGAGGAAACCTTGAAAATTGGAACTATCCTCCCAGAGGAGATATGTCTTGCTGAGACAATTATATCGTCAAAATCCTTGATCTCGATAGGTAGTTTGTTTATACCAGGCATTTTAAGAATTCTTTTCACTTCTTCTAGGGTCTCGTTTACTTTTTCTTTATGGACTAAATCAATTTTGTTAATGACTATGAATACTGGTATTCTTAAAGCTATAGAGATTCCTAAGTGTTCTTTACCCATGATTTGTAGCCCAGTATTTGCAGCAACTACAAGCATGGCATAATCTGGGAGTTTAGCCATGACACCTCTCAATGTGGTTTTTAGATATCTTTCATGTCCTCCCAGGTCACTGAACATTAATATTTTGCTAGCTTTGAGAAATATCTCTGGTTCATTTAATGGGTTTACGAGTGTATAGTTAACGATCTCTCCAATATCGTTAAAGCCAAGTAGATGGATAGATACAGAAGAGGTTCTACCACTTTTTATCTCGTGTAAAAATCTTGCAATCTTTTGCATAGCGAGACCATTTCCGTCATCTAAAACACCTGTACATAAAATTCCGATAAGGGTACTTTTTCCTGCATCAACGTTTCCCAGAGCAGCTATAGAGACTTGTATTGGAGGTTTTTCTTCTAAACTTAATCTTACAAGTATTTCAGCTATTATACCTCTTTTTCCAGAAGCTTTTCTAAGAATTTGTGTTTTTGCACCTATTTTTAGTGCAGCTCTGTTTAACATTTCTATAGTGGCTTTTAGTTCTTTTTCATCAAGACCTATTGGATTTCCATCATCTGTAACTCCAATAACATAAAATGCTTCTCCACCACCTTCAGCAAGCCTGTATTTCATTTGAGAAGCTAGTTTTTCGATTCTATCCTCGCCGATATTGTCTGGTATTTTTAATTTATATTCTATTTTACCAAAATCTTTTTCTGGAGGAAGCTTTTTTACTACAAAAGCTTAACACACCTCAAGTTTCTACATTTCAAAATAGATAATATATTTAGTCTTTTAAGCATTTTTAAAAAGTCTAGACAAGTATATACTTTATATATCTATTGTTTAGTATCTTTGCAGGTATCTCTGAAAATGAGATGGAGAGATCTAAGTAAAGATGCTAAAATATACATTTTGTATCATACATTTTCATGTCCATTGCTTTTTACTTGGTATTTAGTACCTTATTATCTTTTTAAAAATAGTTATTCTCCCTTAGACATAGGAATAATTTTTACTTTTGCTAAGATATCATCTATTCCATTAACGTATTTAATAGGAAAGTATTTTGCTTATCATGATCTAAAAAAGGGTCTTATTGCTATTGACTTACTTGGAGCATTATCATTTATTTTTTATTTTTTGGCCAAAGGAGAATTGATAACCATTATGATTATATTAGCAACGTTTGTCGATGAGATTGCAAAAATTTTTTATCCGATTTATTCTGCATATGAAAGAGCTATTTATCCTACTAGGAAACTAAAGGAGATTATGGAATGGCATCTCCGATTACCTGAATTATCTATTATCATATCATATTTATCCATGGGTTTTTATTACGCTTATATTTGTCCTAAGGATGAATGTATTCTTAATACATTTTTGTTATTTGCTTTTATTGAATTGTTTTTTGCATATTTTATATTAAATAGATTCAAGACTATAATTTTGAAAGAACAATGTCATAAAAAAATTAAAAGTTTTTCTTTGAAACTTAGTTTTCCTATAGCTGTTTGGATATATACTATATATGTGAATAGCTGGGTTTTACTTCCTAGTTTTGCATGGGTTAATTTTATTATGAAAGAATATGGTGGAAATATTTTTTATATAGCTGTTGTTGAATCAGTTATTTCCTTTTCATCAATTATAGCTACTTATATAAGTAATTTCTTTAAGGAAGAACAGGGATATATAGTTATGATATTTTCAGTTATAATTATTGCTGTTTCTTTGACTTTTGTCGTTATGAGACCATTTTTCTTTCAACTAATAGCTTTAGCATTTTTTATAAGATTAGGTGACGCTTTATGGTTTATTTATAACCGTACATGGATGTATAAATCAATAGATAAAGAAGACATATCTGAAGTTATGGCTTCGATTTCAGCAATTAATCGAGGTTTCGGAGTCATAGCTCCTTATATTACTGGTTTTCTAGCAGTAATAAACACCATTTTGCCATTTATGCTGGGTCTATTGATGATGATAATAGTTATTCTTCTTACTTTTTATGATTTTTTAAAAAGGCAAAAAATACGTGACTAAACATATATTGTTTATTTACTTTTAGAAATATGGGTGAGAAATAAATGAGTTATACTGAGAAGATTAAAACGGTTCTCGGTGCTTTTATCGGAATAATCATAATATTACTTATTCTAGGTTCAGTGCTTGGATTCTCGATGATTGGAAGCGTTGGTGTAAGTGAAGTTGCAATAATTGTAGATCCTTTAACTGGTAATATTGTCGGAACAGTAACTGGTCCTAGGTTCTTTATAAAAATGCCCTGGCAGTACTATGTTAAGATATCTACGTCTGTCGAATCATTGGATATGTGGACTGATATAAAAACTGGCCAAAGAGGTGAATGGCCAGCCATAGTATGCTTAACGAATGATGGATTAGAGGTATATGTAGATATAACGGTTAGATGGAGAGTAGATCCCGAGAGAGCAACGGAGCTATATGTTAATTATCCTGATTTGAATTGGGAGAATAAAGCTCTTGTACCATTACTACGTGAGACTGTTAGAAATATTGTGTCAAACTACACAGCTATAGAGACAATAGAAAAGAGAGCGGAAATTAGCCAGAAAATAACTCAAAGTTTTATAATTTCGATAAAGAATGAAAGAAGTTTGGCTGGTGCAATCTCAGTAGAAGGAATTGATCTGAGAAATATCGAGTTGCCACCTAACTTTAAGAATGCAGTAGAACAAAAATTAGCCGAGCAACAGCAGAAGATAGCAGCTCAGTTTAAGAGAGAAAGAATATTAATTGAAGCAAATGCAACGGCGACTTCAAAGATACTTGAGGCGTTAGGAGAAGCAAAAGCAAAACTAATAGCTGCTAATGCTACAGCATTATCTATTCATAAGATATTAGAAGTTGCAGGAAATAATACAGATATAGCTGAAATATACTTAACATATACGCTTCTAAAAGAATTGGTTTCGCAGGGGGGAAATGTTTATATAATCGTTGCTAGTGGTGGTAAAGAAGGAGGTATACAGGTTGTTCCTATACCTATGGGTAAGGGTTAAAAATGTTGTTTTTCTTACCTCAAATATATATTGGTACTTCAGGATGGAGTTATGAGGACTGGATAGGGCCTTTTTATAGTAGTAAACATAACCTATTTTCTCAATATACGGAGATTTTTAGTACTGCAGAGATTAACTCAACTTTTTACAGTTTTCCTTCATATGACTTTATGAAAAAATTGTCTAAGGCGTCTCCGCCAGGATTTAAATTTTCATTAAAACTTACCAAAATATTGACGCATAAAAAATTACTCAATCCTAGATTAGGAATATTTAAGGATCTTGAAATGTTTCTTAATAATATAAAGCCATTAAAGGATAGTGGTAAATTAGGTGCAATTCTTATACAAATGCCTCCTAAACCTCCTTCCTCATTTCCATACTTTGAGGAGTTTATCTCTAAGCTTCCTAGCGATAAGTTTCAGTTCGCGGTCGAGTTTAGACATATTGAATGGCTTACTGATGAGTATTTTAAGATATTAAATGAGAACAATATAGCATGTGTAACAGTTGATGAACCTCTTTTACCTCCAGTATTAAGTTTCACAGCTGATTTTTCCTATTTTAGATGGCATGGTAGAGGACGAAGACCGTGGTATTATTATCTTTATTCTGAAGAGGAACTGAAGGAATGGGTTCCTAAAATTAGAGAGGCAGTTGATAAAAATAAGGTTTTCTACGGATATTTTAATAACCATTTTAGAGGATATGCGCCGAGAAATGCGTTGCAGATGTTAAAGTTACTGGGAATAGCTAATAGAAGACAGAGACAAAAACTGAAAGAGATTGATACATATTTTAAAGAAACGGAGCGAGAAAAAACTAAGGAATCTATTATTAAAGCTTTTGAGAGTGGAAAGTTTGAGGATGTTCTGAAAGGATTTTCTGGAATTAAACGATATGAAAGAGCTGTTGATATTCCTGATTCTGAGGTTTATATAAGGGAGGAAGGAGAAAAAATTTATGGTAAGGTTAAGGAATATAAAATAATTATAGATTTGGAAGGAAAAGATATAATTCATAATTGTGAAGATTGGAAGAAGAGAGTTGAAGGCAAAAAATTTTGTAAGCATGTTACAAAATTTTTCCTGGCTCTTCCAAGGAATAAAGCGTTAAGAATATTAGAAGATATAGTTAGCAATTTTGACGAGTGGAGTTTTGTATATGAAGGGTGATTATAGTTGAGAAAATTAGTTATTGTGGATGTTGATGGTACTTTAACGGATGCCTATGGTAATATTCATTCAAATGTTGTAAAAATGCTAGAGAAGCTGAAGAACAAGGATTTTGATGTTATTTTATCTTCAGGCAATGGGTATTTTATTCTTGTCGGTTTAGCATACTATCTTCCTGTTAATAGACTCGTGATAGCTGAGAATGGTGGTGTTGTCGGTTTTAGAGATAATAAATTGGTGTTGGGCGATAGAAATAAGGCAGTTAAGGCTAGAGATATAATTATTAGGAAAAGGGGAGATATAATTAAAGAAAGTTGGCAAAATAAATGTAGGATAGTTGATCTCGCTTTTAGACCGAGAATAGATAAAATGTCATTAGACGATGCATATCGTGTTATTAAAGATGTTCTTAGGGATATGGATGATGTAATTGTTGAAAATAGCGGGTGGGCAATACATGTTAGGGATTCTGAAGTTAATAAGGGTAAAGGTCTTTTAAAGGTCTGCGAAATTTTGGGGTATGATGAACATGATACTATAGCTGTAGGTGATAGTATAACAGACCTCTCAATGTTTAAGATTGCAGGTTTTTCAATCGCAGTCGGAAACGCGTCTAGCGAATTAATAAGTATAGCTAATTATGTAACTCAGAAATCTTATGGTGAAGGTTTCGTTGAAGCTGGTAAATATATTCTTGAAAAATTTTAGTAGTTTTTTGATAGATAGTATCATTAGCAATTTCTAATCCGTATTTTCCGAAAATACCTAAAGCTATATTTTTAAGTAAATAAGAATATAGTTGAGAAACTATGTATGAGATTAAAAGGATTTTCAATGAAGCTCTTAAACAAGGACGTAAAAACCTAACATTGTATGAATCTCTTTACGTTATTAAAAAGTATGGATTGAATGTCGCTGATTTTGTTTTGATCAAGGATGTACGTGAAATTGATTATGTCCTTGATAAGATAAAATTTCCCCTTGTTGTTAAAGTGAGTTCCTCAAATATAGTTCATAAGAGTGATGTGGGGGGAGTTATACTCAATATAAATTCTACAAAAGAACTTGAAGATTCTGTATTAAAAGTCGATAAAAAAATTAAAGAAAGATTTCCAGATGCCTATGTTGATGGATTTGTGCTTCAAAGTATGATAAGGGATGGATATGAGGTAATAATAGGTGGTTTACATGATGAACAGTTTGGGCCGATAATAGCATTTGGATTGGGCGGTATATTTGTCGAAGTTTTAAAAGACGTAGCTTTCGATATAGCACCCGTTAGTTTTAGGGATGCGCTCGAATTGATAAATCAGATTAAAGGGTATAAGATTCTTCTAGGATATAGAGGAAAACCTAAAGCAAATATAGAGGATTTAGCTAAAACTATTTCCACTGTGTCTAGATTTCTATGGGATTTCAGAGGATATATCGAGGAAATGGATCTAAACCCTGTCATTGTTACGTCTGAATGCTCTACAATTGTAGATTCAAGAATTATACTAAAAAATAAATAATATTCCATGAAATTTATCTTTTCTTAGATAGTAAAGGTGAAAATATGAGAATAAGACTTGCATTTTATTATCGTATCTTGCTTCTTTTAATGTTGGGATGGTCATATGACTCGATGAGCGCTGGGATAATTTCCGGAACTCTTCCATTAATAGTTAGAGAATACAGTTTTACGCCATCTATCACGGGAGTCGTGTTAAGTTCATGGCTGTTAGGTATGTTACTTGGAGCTTTATTTATTGGACTAGTAGGCGATATTTTTGGTAGGAAAAAAGCGATATTTTTGTCCATGCTACTTTTAGGCTTTTTCAACTTTCTTTCAGCATATTCTAGTTCATGGATAGATTTATCTATATATAGAGTTTTGGCCGGTATAGGATCAGCGGGATATATGGTAGTTGGAAGCACATTGCTCACCGAATTTGCTCCTTCAAAAATTAGGGGAATGTTAATTACATTACTAGAAAGTTCTTGGGCTATAGGATGGTTAGTAGCTATACTATTTGCAAGATTTATTGCACCAATATATGGTTGGCGACCAGTATTTTTTACAAGCATTTTCGGGTTATTTTTAGCTCCTTTAATTTATTTTTTGGTTCCTGAATCAATAAGATTCCTGTTGGTTCATAACAAAATAGATGAAGCTAAACGCATAGCAACTGTGTTTAACATTGATTTATCTGAGTATACTTTTGAAAAAGCTTCTAAGAGAACTATTTTAGACATTTTTAAAGGAAAATATGTTAGGAGAACCATAATGTTATGGATACATTGGTTTTCAATAGCTTTAACATACTGGGGCATTTTTCTATGGTTGCCCCAAATATTGTCAATGAAGGGATTATCTTATGTGAGATCTGTTGAATACTCTATAATAATTACATTAGCCCAATTACCTGGATATTTTACAGCGGCTTGGTTTGTTGATAGGATAGGTAGAAAGAAGTTATTAGTATTATTTATGTGTCTCGGAGGGTTGGGAAGTTTCTTATTTTGGTCGGCTTCTTCTGAGTTTGAAGTAGTTTTAGCTGGTATTATGTTATCTTTCTTTAATTTAGGAGCATGGGGGATAACATATGCGTATACACCTGAGCTGTATCCTACTAAGCTAAGATCAACTGCCAGTGGATGGGCTAACAGTATAGGTAGAATAGGGGGTATGCTTGGTCCATATATAGCCGGATTTCTGCTGGCTTCTACATCTAATGTAATGATACCGTTCTTATTTTTTGCCATAATGCATTTTGTATCTGCGTTAACCGTTGCTCTTCTTGGTGTTGAAACAAAGCAAAAAAGACTTGAAGATATTTCCTAATAATAATTAAAAGAGAAAAATTTAATATAATACCATCGTCATATTATGATGATATAAAATGAGAGCCCCATGTGAAGTAATGTCAAAATACGTTTTACCCTCCGTAAGAAGCCTAATTGTCAATTATCTTTATGAAGAGGTTGGTTTAAGTCAGCTTGAAATTGCTAGAAAATTAAATATAAGTCAATCAACCGTAAGTAGATATGTCAATAATGAAAGAGGATTGTATAAGGAGATCATATCATCTATTCCCGGATTTACAGAGATCATGGAGAAGATAAAAAATGAAGTTATGAAAGAAGAGGGAAGCAGTGAAAATCTGCTTTGTATAACATGTGAATACCTAAGAAAGAATAACTACACTGATAAAATATTAGATATTATAAAGGAGAAAAATAAAAAGGCTAGTTAGAGTTAATATAAGAGTTTACAACAAAGAATCTATCTATGTCTGGCGCAAAAGATGGTACTGATATAAAGGCCAAGATTAATGGTTCTGTTCCTGTATTCTTCAGTGCATGTTTTGAGCCTTTTTGTATAAGGATAACGTCTCCAGTTTTCACTTTTTCTTCTTCTTCATCTATTTTTAATTTACCCTCACCTTTTATTATAAAATATATCTCATCTCTCTCCTTATGAAAATGTTCTTTTATTTTATCTTTAATAACAGCAATATGAAAGCTAACTTCTTCTTTTTCAATTATAGGAGAAATGCTTATTCCAACCTCGGGATCAACTTTAGCTTTTTCTATTTCGGAATAAATATTTTTTCTCAACATGGCTATCAACGCTAAATTAATATTAGAATATAATATAAGAAAATTTACGTTATTTCTAGAAGAAAGAAATTTATTATTATAGGGAATAATTATTTTTAATGATGATAAGGAGACCAAGCGTAATTGTTACTACAACTCCTTATATACCTGGTTATAAAATAAAAAGAGTGCTTGGAATCGTCTATGGCACCAGTATTAGAACAAGAGGTTTAGGTGGTAGAGTAATAGCGGGTCTCGAGGCGATTGTAGGAGGTAGAGGTATGTCCTATCTTCAGGAACTTGAAAAGGCTAGAGAGGAGGCTTTGGAAGAACTGAGAAATAGAGCTTATTCAATGGGTGCTAATGCTGTCATCTCTGTAGATTTTGAAACCAACGAGATCCTTGAAGGTTTCATTGTTATAACAGCCTTTGGTACAGCTGTGTATATAGAACCTGAAAAGGAATCATAGGTTTTCAGCTTTATCCATTATTTCCTTCATTTCCTTAGAAACTGTAAAACTATCTTTATATGATTCCAAAAGTTGAAATTTAGAATATCCATTTTTTATTTCTTCATTTTCTAAGTTTTTTAACAAAAGTTCAACAGAGGTTATTTTAGGATGTGTTTTTACAGTAATGTAAGCTCTTACTATGTTTGCTAATGTTGCTTCACTGAAAATAAGTTTTTTATTATTTTTTAATTCGATGATTATCCTAAGATGTTTGTGACCTTGTGGAATTCCAATTAGTATCCTTGAAATATCGGAGTTTTTTAAATATATTGAGGACATAATATAAAGATATTTTCAATTTTTATAATTCTATTCCTCGGTAAAGTTGTTAAAAATAAATAACGTTTTTAAACAGTCATGCCCAATAAGGCATTATAGTTTTGTGATTGGCCTCTAAGATAACCTAGACGTTCAAGTAACTTTATATTTTCGTCATCTCCTGTTATAAAATCACCCAGGTTCCTGTATTCAAGGCCTCTTAATATTTCTAGCATTTTTCTCCTCATTTCCTCAGCTAGATCACGATTATCCTCGATAATATTTCTTGTTTCTAATGGATCTTGTTCTAGATTATAAAGTTCATCTTCTCCATTTGAAGACCAAATATATTTATACTTTCCTATAAATAAGGCTTTTAGACTTCTATCATATTTTCGAAAATCATAGTTTTTGTCTCTAGTTAAAATTCTATCAAATGAATGCAATGGTCTTTGATGTTCTGCAAGAGCATATTCTCTTTGTTTGCCGTTTAATATCTGTAAAAGACTTCTTCCCTGATTTTGGAACCATATGCTTGTATCTTTGATTCCTAAGATCTCAAGAATTGTAGGGAAAATATCATGTGTTTGTACAAAGCCATCATATCTATGGTTCTCAGGAAAAATTTCAGGGTATCTTATTATTAGTGGAACATGTAAAACAGGCTGATAAAGATTTAGGGAGTGTGCAACATAAGGAGGATAATGTTCACCTTGCTCATCACCATGATCGCTTGTAATAATAATCATTGTATCATCGAGTAATTTATTGTCCTCTAAGAAATTAAAAAGAGTTCCAAGTCTATGATCTAAAGCAGCAGTTACTCCATCATAAAGTTTTTTATGTATCTCCCACATTTCTTTAGAAACTTTCACCTTACCCATTCTAACATGCCATACATCAGGAAATAGTTCTTTCATCTCTTCGAGACTTATATCTTTATAAAACTTTGATCTAAATTCTGAAGGAGGATAGTATGGTCTGTGAGGCTCTAAGCAGTTTATAAACATGAAAAATGGTTTATTGTTATTTCTTTTAATCCAATTAACTGCTATTTCCATGTGTTTCTCAGAACCATTTTCAACCCAATCTTCTAAAGAATCAAATGAAACTCGATAGAAACTATCGAATCCCCTATAGTAATTTATTCCATACATACACCACCAATGACCCATGTTACACATTCCTACAGTGTTATAGCCTGAAGCCTTCAAAATCTCTGTTAAGGTATATCTTTCACGTTGAAAATATGTATGGCTTTGTCCAACTCCATGACCGTAAACATATCTTCCTGTGAAAATGGAGGCATGTGATGGCAGAGTCCATGAACCAGGTGAGATACATTTATTGAAAACTATACTTTCTTTTGTTATTTTATCTATATTTGGTGTGGTATTCTTAGGGTAACCATAACAATGCATGTTTGTTGCGCGTTGAACATCCATTATTATCAGAATTATATTAGGTTTCAAAACTTTTTCCATAGAAGAATATTTTTTATCTCTCATATTTTAATTTAATGTAAAAATAAATATTATGATTTATTGTTTAATTCGATAAAAAAAGAAAATAATAATCCTATAACTGAATAAAATGCCAATAATAAAATAACATATTCATAGTTTCCTGTTATGCTTACTATGTAACCGATTAGATAGCTAGATATCGAGCTACCAATATATCCCATCGTATCTATAAATCCTGAAGCAAATGCAACTTCTTCGGCTTTTACCATTAATGGAAGCCGAGAAAAGAAAAGCCATTCAGGCATACTTATTGATAAAAAAGCTATTCCAACCAATATTATAGATATGTTTGTAGCCGAATAACTTACAAGGGAAATGAAGGATAAGAGAAAAGCTGTGACAAATACTATTCTAACATTTTTTGTTCTATTTGAAAAATATCCACCTATAAATGCTCCCGTTGTTTCAAGTAAAGGAAATATACTGCTTCCTATTGAGGCTAATGATTCTCCTAGCTTTAGCTCCGAGATCAAGAAGGATGGTAACCATCCAATTATTCCTCTTAGTATAGAATAAAAACAGAAATAAATGACAGCAAGTAACACTATATTTTTATCAATATATCCAGGATTTATCTTTCTCGAGACACTATAAGTTTTGCTTTTAAAATCTATTTTTATGAAAAGAAAAGTTAATAATAAAAGAATTATCGGTCCAACTATAAAGATTGACCATGGAAGATTTAATGAAATGAGAAAGCCTCCTAGGACAAATACAAGGGAAGGCCCTATTATTGCTGCCGTCATCATTAGACCAACTATCCAATCTATTCTATTTTTACCAATATTCAGCGCTACAATTTGCATTAGAGATGGCCATATAAGTCCTTGAGTTAATCCATTTAAGAATAAAGCTAAGAATAAGGTTAAGACTGAAAGTGACATAAGCATCATTATATTTGCGATAATTGTTCCGATAACGCCCAAGAATATCGTTTTTTTAGCTCCTATCTTTCTTACAATTAATCCGGCAGGCATCAGCATTAATACATATCCGATGTATAATGCAGATAAAGATAAGCCGTATTCAACAGTACCTAAATTATTTTTTTCTATTAGTAATGGTCCTATCGGTAAAATACTATATCTACAAATATAGAAAGAAAGATAATAAAGTGGAAGAAATATTAATATTGTTTTTATTTTATGCATGTTAAGCATGTTTTCACTATCAACCTGGTATATTTATTTAAGAGAACATAGATGAATGATTATTGAGTCTAATATTTTTTTCTAATTTATGGATAGAATACTTAAATAAAAATAAAAGATATCGGTAATTTGAAGAAACAAAAATATTATTTATCTTTCAAGCGTTATAATTTTCTCAGGTCTAGTATCTATTTTTTCTAGAAGCATTTTTGCCTGTATTCCACTTCCAATAGCTATGGGATTAAGTTCTTCCAATATTTTTTCTACGGCATGTAATTTAACGCTGCTTTCTGCATATACTGTGAAGAGAGGATCACCTTTCTTAACTTTAGTTCCAAGTTTTGTATAAACATATACTCCTGCTCCTTTATCTTTAGGTGAACCAGCTGTTTTTCCAATTAATGCAAGTGCTTGGTTATTTATCCAAAAGACAAATCCGTCTGTCTCAGCATATACTGTGAAATGTTTATCACCTATTCCTATATCTTCTGGCTTAACATTTGGGTCACCTCCTTGTGCCTCGATTATTTCTCTCATCTTTTTTTCAGCTTTGCCGGATTGCAAAGTATGTAAAGCTATTTCTCTGCCATTTCTATTCCCTACCATTTCGAGAAGAATGCCTGCAATACTGGTTGCTTTATCGATAAGATCACTTGGACCATTCCCCATCAATGTCATCAATGCTTCTTTTGCCTCTAAAGCAGGTCCTATTGCATGTCCAATAGGTTGTTCACCGTATGTAACTGCAGCCTCGAGTTTTATACCAAGATGAGAAGCTAATTGGATAAAATCTTGTGCAAGTTCTCTAGCTTCGCTTATCGTTGCAACTTTTGCTCCACGACCAGTTGGTATATCTAATACTACATGTGTACTTCCAACAGCTAATTTTTTAGCTAGAATAGATGGAATAAAAAAGGGATCTATTCCTAAAGGATATTCAACTCTAATGATAATGTCGTCAGCTGGTGCTAGTCCGAGAGCACCTCCCCAGACTAAGCATCCATTTGTTTTAAGAATAACTTTTTTCATTTCTTCAATTTCTAGTGAAACTGGTGCAAGTACTTCCATTCTGTCAGCTGTACCTGCCGCTGAAGTTATAGCTCTTGAAGATGTTTTTGGAATGATATATCCGAGAGATGCAATTATAGGAACAACAATCATGCTAGTTTTATCTCCTGGAACTCCTCCAAGAGAATGTTTATCTAACACTATTTTACTCGGTAATTTTAATGTTTCTCCTGTTTCTACCATTGCTCTAGTAAAATTAAGTGCTTCTTCAAGACTCATTCCTTGATAATGTAAGGCAGTTACAAGAGCAGTTAATTCAACATCACTTATATAGCCGTTTACTATGTCTTCTATAATTTTCTTTGCTTCGTATGCATTGAGTCTGGCTCTAGTGAGTTTTTTCCTTATATAAAGTAATGATTCAGGAGCTCCCGCTGGAATAACCTCTACTACATCTCCTTCTCTTACTTTAAGTAACTCTGCGACTTCATCATAGACGCCTATTATATCACCTGGTAAAAATTTTGCTACATTTACTATTGCAACTATCTCTCTGTCCATGTATTTTATCTTAACTCTGTCAAGTGATCTAATATCTAGTTTTTCTGCTATATCATCGTCGATAATCACGATATGTTTGCCACCAGCTTGGAAGCCTAATATCTTGACTTTTAATTTCATCTTTTCACCGAGAAAATTTTTAAATCTTTACTAAATATAATAAATATTTTTAAATATATAAACCTAGTGAGAATTAGAAAATAAAAAATCTTTATAAAAAATAATTATAAAATAAATTTTAAAAGAATAGTTTATTTTATGATCATGTATATTAACTTTTT
>JAGGXB010000004.1 GCA_021163245.1 Thermoproteales archaeon | reverse complement strand
GTGCTTATAGCTATTGTTTAATTTACAAAGAAAATATTGAGAAACAAGTTGTTAAATATATTTCGATTCGTCAATTATTTTATTTTCATTTTATGCAAATATTATATTTATATGTTGCATTTTTTGATATATTAAAATGTGAGAGTTCTAGTTAAAGTATTAAGAGAATTATTAAAGGGAAAAATACATGTGAGAGAACTAGCTGAATCACTGGGTGCTAGTGTTTCTCAGATTTATAGGGTTTTGAAGAAATTAAAAAGATATGAGATTATAAAATTGAAAGATGGATATGTATCATATACAGATTCGATAGAGGGATTATTAACTAAAAGGATTATATCAAGATATTATCATATAGACTACCTTTTTACACCTCGAACACTTAAACTATTATCACTGTTAGTAGAGCCTCATTCAGTTAAAGAATTAGTTAGACTATCTGGCTATACTGAGATAACAGTTTACAGGAATCTTTCAAAAC
The DNA here is from genome assembly GCA_021163245.1 of Thermoproteales archaeon. Lineage (GTDB taxonomy): Archaea > Thermoproteota > Thermoprotei > Thermofilales > Thermofilaceae > JAGGXB01. Next base: position 14,359 of record JAGGXB010000004.1, on the reverse strand, counting down.
TCATGCAGGCCGGATTTGTAGAAAAAAAAGATTCTAAATATAAGCTTGTAGAAGATGAAGATTTACGTAACCTTGTAAGTTTAATATACTACAGATCTATATCTGGTATAGTAGAACCAGAAGCCATTCCCATCTATATTTCTCATATATTTATCTTGAAAAAAGCTCCCAAAGGAGTAAGACTGAAAGGCTCACTAACTGCTTTTTCACTATTTCCTAAACATGGTCTAAATATATTTACTCAATGGGATTACTATATCTATCCTCCTAAGGAAGTTTCTTTAGAAGAAATATTGGTGCATTCATTTTTGGCTGCCGAAACTAGATATGAAAGAACATTAGCAGTAGTATTCTATATGGTAAATAGAAGAAGAATAAGCTTTAAAAAAGTAAGAAAAATAGCTAGAAATACCCCTGTACATAGACTTCTACTAGAGATTGGAAATTATATAGCTGGTATACCTATTGAAAATTATGATAAACTTTTACCCTGGAATGAATTTAAACAATTAGCCGAAAAATACGGCGTAGCGATCCAAGAAAGCTTACAACTTGATATTTTACAAGAATATTTCAGAGATATAGGAATACATCTGACCAAGAATATAGTTATCTATGTTTTCGGTGGCTTTAATCTTCTAATATACGGAATAAAAATGATGACAAAAGATATCGATATTATAGTCGAAGACCTAGACACATATAGGAAACTTAGAAATGCACTACTTAAACTAGGTTATATAGATATAGCTAAAAGGGAATGGACTATAGAAAATAAAAGGTCAACACCAAAGACAATTATGACAAAGAATAATCTTAGAGTTGACATATTTACATCAAAAGTAAGTGAGCTAAAGCTTACAGAGAAAATGAAAAAGAGAGCTAGCAAAGCATTAGTTTATGAAAGATTAGTTCTAAAAATCTTAGCTATTGAAGATGTAATTCTTTTAAAATCTGTTACAAGTAGAGAACGAGATATCGAAGATATAGCTCTTATAGCTAGAAAAATGAAGGTCGATTGGTGGAAAGTGTATGAATCATTACTTGAACAAGGGCCTGAAATAGCTGAAAAATATGCATTTTCCCTATTAGAAACATTTGAGGAGCTTGAGAAACTCTATAGTATAAGGATACCTACTAAAGTAAAATCAAACATAGAAAGAATAGCTCTAAAATATGCAGTAAAGAAAGCATTAGAATTAGGATATAGAAAACCAAGTGAGATCAAAAAAATACTAGATTTTCCAGAATCAAAGATAAGGAAGGTTATTAAAGAATTAGAGAATAATTAAAAGAAAATATCTAAAAACTATACACTCATAAACGAAACGTAGATATCGAATAAAATCTATGTAATGACGCTACCTTATTTGGTGAAAACATGAAATAATTTTTAAATATAGAAAGATTTACTATTTTCTCGAAGATAAAACCTTTTTCAATGTTTCTTGAGCTATTACCAATTCTTCATTAGTTGGAACAACCATGACAACAACCCTAGAATCATCTGTACTTATAATACCGTTATATTTTTTAGGATTCTCGTTTCTTTCAGGGTCAAGTTTTATCCCGAAGAAATCTGCCATATGTCCAAGTACCATTTCTCTCGTTATAGGAGATTTCTCACCAACACCGGCAGTAAATACTATGACGTCAACCCCGCCCATGATAGCCATATATGCTCCAATATATTTCTGAATTCTATGCACGTATACTTTTAGTGTTAGCATAGCTCTTTCATCGCCTTTTAATGCACGTTCTTCAATTATTCTCATATCGTTACCCATTTCAGATAATCCATATACTCCACTTTTCTTATTTAGGAGCTCGTAGACCTCATCGATAGTCATATTCTCCCATTTAGCTAAGAAATACATGATCGAAGGATCGATATCTCCGCTTCTTGTACCCATGACTAATCCTTCTAACGGAGTTAAACCCATACTTGTCTCAATAGACTTACCCTTATATACTGCTGCTACACTGGCACCATTGCCTAGATGACAAGTGATTATACGTAACTCCTCATAAGGTTTTCCTAGGATCTCAGCTGCCTTCCTAGATACATACATATGTGAAGTACCATGAAAACCATATCTTCTAATTTTATATTTTTCATAGTATTTATAAGGAATAGCATAGAGATAGGCTTCAGGAGGTAGAGTTGCATGAAAAGCTGTATCGAATACAGCTACATGTACAGCATTAGAGAATAGTTTCTTAGCGCTTCTAATGCCTAAAAGATTAGCTGGGTTATGAAGAGGTGCCATTCTCGAAAATTCTTCTATAACTTTTTCTACGTATTCATCAATGACTGTTGGTTCCCATATCTTGTCTCCACCATGAACTACACGATGACCTACCCCTACTATCTCCTTTAAGTTTTCAATAACACCTTTCTCCTTATCTGTCAAAACATTTATGATATGCTTTAATCCCTCTTCATGGTTTTTTACAATCTCATTATATCTGATCTCACCTTTAATAGACTTATATTTAATGTAAGATATCTCCTCTCCTATCTTTTCGACAATACCACTAGCTATCTCGTTAAGCTCGTTATTCTCCTCCCTGTATACTTTAAATTTAATCGAGGAACTACCACTATTCAAAACTAATATTTTCATTGTTTCACGCTCATAGATCCAGCTATAACAGAAATAATTCCTATAACACCAACAATATCCTCTACAGTCGCACCCCTAGACAGATCACTAACAGGCCTACTAAATCCTTGTAATATAGGTCCATAGGCATTAGCCTTAGCCAGTCTTTGAACAAGTTTGTATGCTATATTCCCAGCATTCAGATCTGGGAATATCAATATATTTGCTCTACCAGCAACAGGACTACCGCCTTTAACCTTCCTTTTCGCAACGCTTGGTATTAGTGCTGCATCTGCTTGAAGTTCGCCATCTATTAATAAGCTAGGTTCCTTTGACTTAGCTATATTGGTAGCCTTTATAACCTTATCAACTAATTCATGAGATGCACTACCCTTTGTCGAAAAAGATAACAACGCCACCCTAGGCTCCCAGTCAAGAAGCCATTTAGCACTTCTAGCTGTAGCAATAGCAATTTCAGCCAATTCATCCGGAGATGGATCAATATTTACTGCACAATCAGCAAAAAGAAGATTACCGTCCTCTCCTCCTTCAAATCCTGGAATCTCCATAAGGAAAAAGCTAGAAGGAGTGCTAATACCTTCTTGTAATCCAATCACTAAACTAGCTGCTCGGATTACATTAGCAGTTGTATTAATCGCACCAGCAACCATACCGTCTGCCTCACCTAGATGAACCATCATAGCCCCAAAATAAAGAGACCTTTTAACTATATGAAGAACAACACGCTTCTTTTTCTCAGGCATTCCCCTAATTTTCAAATATTCCTCAGCATACCTATCTAAAGTTTTCTCATCCGGCTCAACGATTTCAACGGTACTTATATCTAACTCAAGATCTCTAGCTTTTTCAAATATAGCCTTCTCTAATCCAATTAGTATAGGCTTAGCTATTCCAAGCTTACTTGCCTTTACAGCAGCTTTCAAAATTCTTTTATCCTCTGGTTCAGGCAGAACAATCTTCGAAGAATATTTCCTAGCTCTTTCAAATATTAAATCCATTATACTCAATCTATATCACCAAATAAAGATACAGTAACCACTTAAAAATTTTATAAGATGTTCATACATTTAATGTCTTCTTAATATTACCTAAGATAACATCATCTATTTTGATTCCACTAAACATATATGATATCAGTAGTGCTCCGACAGCTGGAGGAAACATAGGAGAAATCACATCAACATGAAAATGTTTCTCAAGTTCATTTCTAAACGGTTCTAGGATCACTTCACCAGCCTTCCATACACCTCCTATTGTAGCCACCAGTATCTTCTCTTCATCATACATTTCAAGTCTGTTCACTAGAGCTATCACATGAAGAGCTAAATGCCTAGCAGCATCATTAAAAATCTCTAAAGCAACCTTATCATTCTTCAAAGCAGCCTCAGTAACAAGAGGCGCGAGAGCTGCAATCTCTTTTACACTCATTTTTTCAACATATACTTTTCTAATAATACCTTCCTCATCAGAAATTCCCAATTTTTTAATCACAAGATCCCGTAAAATTGTTTTATCCCCACGACCATCATATGCCCAAAGCACAGACATTAATGCACGTTTTCCAAGATAATATGCACTTCCTTCATCACCTAGAATGTAACCCCATCCTCCGCATCTCAGATATTTCCCTTTCCTATTACGTCCACCTGCTGCCGATCCAGTACCAGCTATAACAATTATTCCAGGTTTACCACCTGTAGCTCCTACTAGAGCAATCTCAGCATCATGCCGAACATATATTTTTTTAGCTGGAAGTTTACCTTCAACGTTTCGTTCAAAAAATTCAAAATCATACCTCGTATCCATTCCAGCCAATCCAAGTGTAACAGCTTCTATCTCATAAGAAAAGGTTAGATCCTTAGCGGCCAATAATATACTATCATAAATGTTTTTAACAGCGTTTTCAAAACCTACAACATGATAATTGGATGGTCCAGTTTCTCCTGTACCAAAAATATTTCCAGAAGAATCTGCTAAAACAGTGAAAGTCTTCGTTGATCCTCCATCAACACCTACATATAAAACTTTTTCCGACACAATATAGATAAAAAAAGAAAAATAAAAAAATTTATCGAGAACTCACAAAGGTAATTTTATAACCATTCCCGAATTGGCTGATTTATATGCCGCAAGTGTTATCTCTAGTGCTTGTCTACCATCCCATCCTGAAGCCCTAGGTTCTAAATCTTCATCGACAACTCTGATAAAATCTAGTATCATGTTCTTATCTGCATTAGAACCAAAATATTGCCACACTAGAGGCTTTCCTTTAACAACTAACTCTACATTAGGTCTAAAAGCATCTATAACAATGTAACCTTCAGTGCCTATAATTCCAAGCCATACATCTCCCCAGATAGGCCAGGTATCATGTCTTGACCAACTACAGTCTATACTTCCAACAACACCATTCCTGAATTTTAACGATATAAGTCCAGTGTCCTCCGCCTTTAACTCTTTTCTAATCTTTTCTCCGATAATAGCATATACTTCAGCAACTTCATCTTTCGTATACCACCGCATTAAATCCGCAGTATGAACAGTATGGTCAATCATACTACCCCCTCCTGAAAGCTCTGGTTCTGCAAACCAGAGATCGGGATATTTTCCATGATTTGTCGTCGTTATCACCAATATATCACCAATATTACCTTCCTCTAGCATCTTCTTTACAGTTAAAGTAGCATCATGGTAACGCATCACAAAAGCTGTTTGAAACTTTACATCATGTTTTTTAGCAACATTGACCATCTTATCCGCATCATCAAGCCTAACAGCTATAGGTTTCTCAACTATCATATGTTTACCATGCTCAGCTGCACTTATTGCTTGATCGACATGCTTAGCATTTTCAGATGTTATTATAACTGCGTCAATATCATCCCTTGATAAAAGTTTTTCATAATCATCATACACATTCTTAACACCAAATCTTTCAGCAGCTTTTAGAAGTCTCTGCCTGTCATCATCATATATAGCTACTAATTCTGCGTTCTCAAGTTCCTTCAAAACATTTGCATACCCCCAAGCATGTATATGAGCAAAAGATATTATTCCAAATCTCATTTTTCTCATTTATTTATCACCTCTTCAGTCAAAGGAAGCTTAACAGGTTTATTTTCTAATATAGATTTCACACCTGCTAAAACTACTTCTAGCGACTTTCTTGCTTCTATACCGCTAATCATCGGCTTGTAATCCTTAATTATTGAATCTACAAAATGTTTAATCTCGAGAAAATATGCATCTTCACCAACTGGATTCAGAGAAATAGGTGCAACATTCTCCTTGAAAACAGTCACAGAAGAAGTAGTTTGGTTATCAACCTTCAATATGCCATTTGTCCCAACGATTTCAAGATAGGTAGTAAATGGAAAGTTCTTTGGCTGAATCCAACTACCCTCCACATATGCAATTGCACCATTCTTAAACTTTAGTAACGCATGTACATAATCATAAGAACTCGCATCCTTAGTTTTTAGCACACCACCTCTAGCATATACTTCTTCTACATCTCCTATAGTCCATCTAAGAAAATCAACATCATGTATGCTCATATCAACGAAAACACCACCACTCTTTGAAAAATCTTTAAGCCAGGATTGCCAAGACCAATCAGGATATGGAGATAACCTATAGGCTCTGGCCACTCTAGGATCTCCAATATCACCCCTTTCAACAATATTTTTAGCAACTTTATATTCAGGCCAAAAACGTAGACAGTGCGCAACCATAAACTTTACATCATATTTCTCTGATGCTTTTATAATCTCATCAGCCTCTTCTAATCTAATAGAAATAGGTTTTTCTAATAACACATTTTTACTATAACTCATAGCGTCAACTGATATTTGCGCATGTGTATAAGTTGGTGTACAAACATCTATTATATCTATATCAGAACGTTCAAGAACCTTAATATAATCTGTATAAAAGCTTGGAATTTTAAATAGCTGTGAGTAATTTCTAGCTCTTTCTTCCTCTAAATCAACAATAGCTTTTACTTCAATCTCCTCAATTCTTTTCCAAGCCTCTAAATGAATCTTAGATATAAAACCTGCTCCAATAACAGCCACACCGAGCTTCGTCATATCATCACCAATCTATTCTAGAATCTTCCTAAGTGCCTCTACATTTTCTTTAGCAGCTCTATATCCATCCTCTGGATACTTTGGTGTCTTAAGATCGGGATAAAACTCGGGAGGACACTCAACATTTAGAAAATCGTCGTAACCTGCCTCTTTTAAGAGACTAATAACCTTTTTCCAGTCAATACTACCCTTACCAATATGTCTAAAGCCATTAATATTTCCGACATTAACATCAAAATCTTTTACATGTACCATTGCTATCTTTCCTTTCAAGAGCTTTATCCAGTGTTCGTGATAACCTAATGCTACAATATTTCCAATATCAAAATATGCTGCTACATATTCCGAGTTTATCTCATCGAGATATCTTCTAAATTCTAATGGACTATACAGGAATTTATTCCAAACATTCTCAAGTCCAATTATTATTCCTCTGTCTTCAGCATACCTTGATAATTCTTTAAACTCTTCAACGGATAAACTATAAATTTTTTCATACGGTATATTCGGATCAGCTACTGCTGGAACTACTAATACAACTCTAGCACCTAAATCAACTGCAAGATCTATTCCCCCCTTAACATATTGTCTACCCTTTTCACGGAGCTTTTCATCAGTCGAACCAAGATTATACTTCCAGAAAACTCCACTAGCAACACTTGGAATTTGTAATCCTAAACTTTCAACTTTTTCAACGTATCTTTTTCTATCATCCTTAGAAATTTTCGCTAGATCAAGTAGTGCATCATCAAACACAAATTCGATTCCATCGTATCCAAATTCCTTTGCTTTTTCTAATATCTCCTCAATACTAGGTTTACCACTATAAGAAAAACCAAACACTGTCCAAAGATTTAGTCCCTTTTTCATATAAGAATCACCTTCAAATAATATAGGTAAAACATGTTATATTAAAATTTTAAGAGAAAAATGCAATAATCCCCTCTCTAAGCATGGTAACAGCTATTACAGACAAAAGAAAACTCATTATCCTAGAGAAAACTAGTATAACATTTTTCCCTAATTTACTTAACAGAAAGTTACTATATTTAAGTAAAATAAAAGCAAATAATGAATTTGCTACTATAGAAAATAACGTTGGTAATAATCCATACCTTGTATACAAATACATAACAACATAGATACTCCCAGGTCCAGCCAACAGTGGAGTAGCCATAGGAACAATTGCTATATCTTCTCCTCTAAGCATCTCTGCTTCCACTCTACCAAATATTCCTTCAATAGCAATTATTAACAATAGTATTCCTCCAGCTATTTTAAAATCGTTTAAAGTAACCTTATAATAATCAAGAAAAAATTTTCCAAAAAACATGAAGAATACTAGAAGGAAACTAGCAATAATAACAGACCTAGTAAAAACTCTTATCTTTTCATTCAGCTTTAAGTGAGTCGTCAGCGAATAAAAAATAGGTATATTTCCAATAGCATCGAACACTATAAAAAGTGTTAAAAAAGCATCTATGAAAGCTCTTTCAGGCAGTATATAATAGATATTGTCCATATAATAAACAAAAATATAAAAAAGGCTATAAATTTTTAGCAATCTATTCGTTTGAGATCGTAAACACTACAGTTACAGTAGCTGAGATCGAAGATTTACCCTCCATTATAGGTGTACTAGACATACTGGCCTTAGATTCAAAAAATATTGGAATATCCCTAGGAATATATACTTCACCTATACTTACAGATAATACACCAGTTATCTTTACTCCAAGTGCATCTGCTATAGCTTGTGCTTTTTCTTTTGCATCTTTTGTAGCCATCTTTAAAGCCTCTAAGTATATTGAATTATATTGTTCCTGTGAAACATGAAACCTAACTCCATAAACTTTTGTAGCACCTAATTCAATAGAAGCATCTAACACTTTACTTGCAAGAGTTACATCTGAAATCTTTATCTTTATCATATTTGACGCTCTATATCCTACTAATACAGATGTTTTATCTTTCCAGTTATATATAGGATAAAGAGAGATAACTGTTGTACTAATGTTGTCCCGTTGAATCCCCATTTCAAGTAACTTTGCTACAATCTTCTGCATAACTGAAGAAACTTTATTGAAAGCTTCCTGTGCATTAGAAGCTTGTTCTTCTACACCTAAAGTAATTTCAATAGTATCAGGCTTGACATATTTTGTATATCTTCCTGTAACTCTTATTGTAGGAATCGCATTATTAGATTCTATGTCATAACCACTACTCATTGAATATGGTAATTTTTTATCGTTTCCAATTACTATAGGTGATGCAGTATTGGAATTCTTTAAGAAAACTAACCCAAAGATCGATGCACTAGATAAAAGAACTGCTACAATAGATAATACTAAAATTAATTTTTGAACATTTTCCATCTGATCACCGTACAATATAAATATAAATGGATATATAAAGAAATCTAAGTTTTAAACTTTAGAACACTTATTAAGAAAAAAATACTAAATGTACTAGACCTTCAAACACTGTTTTCAAACCATTCGATTGTCTTTTTTAGACCCTCATACAATGGAATAAACGAATAACTTCCTAATGCTTTAAGTAGCCTCTTATTATTAGCATAACTATGCTTAATATCGCCTACTCTTTCTCTTGTATAAACGACTTTAAACCTTCTCCCAAATATTTCTTGAAGTATCTCAATCAATTTATTTACGGACGTCGGCTTACTTGTCCCAACATTAAATACACTATATCCCTGAATATCCAAATCTATTAATCTTTCAATAATATTACAGATATCTTCCACAAATACGAAATCTCTTGTCTGATTACCATCTCCATAAACTATCAATGGCTTTCCTTCAAAAATATTTCTTAAGAATGTAGAAATTACACCAGAATATTCTCCTGATTGTCCAGGACCGTAAACATTAAAAAACCTGAGAATTTTACAATTAATTCCGAAAACATGAGAATAGACTTTTAGATAGGTCTCACCGATAACCTTAGTTGCACCGTATATCGATACAGGATTTAAAACATGATCTTCATCAATCGGTAACCTGATGGGATTACCATATACAGCAGCACTGGAAGAAAAAATAATTTGATTAATCTCATTTATACGTGCCGACTCTAACACATTTAATGTTCCATTTACATTCACGGAATGATATAAATCAGGATATTTTAAAGATTCCTCAACATTAATCAAGGCAGCTAGATGTATAATTAGATCATATCCCTTAAATTCATTAATTAACATGAACTTATCTCTGATATCAATCTGTTTTATCTCAATACCATGTATTTTTTTAAGTTTTTCACTAAAAAATGCCCTAGAAAAATTATCGATAACCTTAATCTTATATCCTCTACTATGTAAATATTTAACAACATGGTATCCTATAAAACCTGCTCCACCAGTTACTATAATCTTCATAATATTATAATCTTAGACGGAGAAAACTAATTAATTTTTTTAAAAAAGAAACTCTATAAAAGCCAGTATCAACTCGAATGCTATTAACAATAAAATCAATATTTCAAGAAACATTTCACGTGAAGTTGAAGCCAAATCAGAAATAATTTGACCTGTTTCTAAAATATTTTCGAGCATTGTATCAACTGCTTTAAATCTATCATCTATCTCATAAACTTTCCTTAACTCTTCATAGAGTTCATCAAGGAGAGGATCCTCCCATGTAAGCTCAGGTTTTTGCAATATCATTATATCAGAAAGCGCTTGAAATCTAACCTCCAAAACCTGTACTAATTCTTTAATAGCAGGTTTTAATCTCATCAAAAATGATCTTTTAGCAAATCTTTCAAGTATTCCTCTAATTCTTTCGAGTGCATTTTCAATATCTTTCTCAATCCTTTCTAAAGCTAGAGATTGAGCTAAAGTAAAACCAATAATTTTAATAATATCCCTTGTTAAACTCACCTTATATAGGAAGCAAGCATCGTCCGTGACTATTATATTTTTCTTAAGATAATTTTCCTCGATTAAACCATATTCATTAAAGATATGATTGAGTTCTTTATCATTCTCTATGATTACTATTCGATATCTTTCAATGGAAACAGTTAAGGGCTCTATAATGAAATCTTTAATTTTCTCTAAGACCTCATTAAAGAGACCTTTGTAAGGGTTAACAATAACTATGGAGCCAAAAGAGTAAATATAGATGCTTTTATCATGATGTCTTATAATTAAAGGTTCCTCCCATGGAATCCTAATTTTTTTATGCAGTAAACGATTAGCTATGCCTCTTATGTTTATTTCTCTTCCTATATTGTAAGCGAAAACATTATAATATTTCACATTCTCAATCCTGTACCACAAATCATGTATTAGCAAAATATAAAGTAGATTCGACGTAAATTAAATATTGAGGTACAATGTCTAAAATTAAAAAAGCTGTTATTTTATCTGCAGGTCTAGGAACAAGGTTAATTCCATATAGTAAGGAAATGCCTAAAGAAATGCTTCCCCTATATACTCTTGCAAATTCATCTATCGCTCTTAAACCTATCCTTCAGATAATCTTCGAACAACTATATGAAGCAGGTATACGGGATTTTTGTTTCATCGTCGGTAGAGGAAAAAGACATATTGAGGATCATTTTACGCCAGATTGGGATTTTGTCGAGGAAATATATAGAAAGGGAAAAGAAAAACAGGCTATTTTGTTAGAAAAATTCTACAATATGATAGAAAATTCGCTGATTGTTTGGATTAATCAACCAGTACCAATGGGAACGGGCGATGCAATCCTAAGAGCAAAAAAATTTGTAGACAGGGATATTTTTCTCACGGTGGCAGGTGATAACATTTACCTTGGAAAAAATATATTTAAAGATTTAATAAGGAAATTCTCATTATATAAAGGGTTCTTTTTAACTGTTAAACAAGTTGAGGATGCGACAAAATATGGTGTTATTGAAATAAAACAATATTTAGAAACAGACGTTATTACTGTAAAAAAAATTATAGAAAAACCTAAATATCCTCCATCAAATTTAGCTAATACATCCATTTATGTAATGTTTCCAGAAATTTTTTCTCTTATAGAAAAAACTAAACCAAGTCCAAGAGGCGAAATCGAAATTACTGACACTATTCAAATGCTAATAGATAGAGAAGATAATGTATACGGATATATAGTTAAAGATGCTTTTTGGATAGATGTTGGTAATCCAATATCGTATCTTAAGGCAATTTCGTATTCTCTAATGATATTAGATAAAAAAACTGGCATTCTAACAATATTATATGACACTTTTAAGGATAAAATTTCAGGAGACTAAAATATTATAAAGCTTGATATACTGATTACTTACAACATCCCAATTATATCTTTTAAGAATTTCTCTGTAAGCATTTGTAGCGAGATAATTTGCTTTTTTCTTATCTTCAATTAATTTAATTATACTGTCTTTAAGAGATTTTATATTCTCGGGTTCAACCAATAATCCAGTAATACCATCCTTTATAACTTCTACATTACCTTCAACTTTAGTTGCGATAACAGGAACTTGACACGCCATAGCTTCAAGTATAGAAGTTGATAATCCCTCTATTCTAGAAGGCTGTACATATATATCACTACCTTTTATGTATTCAAGTACCTCTCTATGATCTTTAAGAAAACCTAAAAAATGTATATTATCATGTCCTTTAGCTTGTTTCATCAATGTTTCTCTTAACGGTCCTTTTCCAATGACTATTAGATGAACATTATCAATCTGTTTAAAAGCTTCAATTAATATATCTAATCCTTTCTCCTTAGACAATCTTCCTGCATAAACAACTTGTTTATCATATATTTTTTTTGAAGTTTCAGGTATATCCTCTAAATCAATCGCATTTGGTATATAAATAGCATCAAAACCCATTTTCTTATAATATTTAATCACCTTTTCTGATACAGCTGTAAGCTTATCCGCGTATCTTAATAATTTACTCTCCATTTTTTTAGCAATATAAGAATATAAATTCCCATGAGTAATTCTTATATATTTAGAGTAGACACCATGAAGAGTTAAAATCTTTTTGCCTTTTGCAAATTTCATTGGAAGTGCAGCTGGAACATTATGAGCATGTATAATATCATACTCTTTACCATAAGTTTTAAAAATTGCAGATATCATAAAACTTAAATTTTTCATACCTTTGATTCTTATTATCCTGACATCATTAGAAGACAAAACATCTACTTGAATATTCTTTCTTAATAGCCATTTTTTAAGATGACTTACGTGACTTCCAATTCCGCCTATACCTCCTAAAGTAGGAGAAATTAATAGAACCCTCATATATTATCCAAGTAGTTTAGTAAACATTATAAATATATAAGTCTAGCTTCCCACACATAGAACTATCTCATTTTAACATACATTTTATTAAATCAAGAATTGTTACAACAAAATATCCATACTTTTATTGAGTATAGAACAAGGAAAATAAGGTAAAACAAAAATAGATCGATAGCCAATAATATTTAAAATCCTAAAGGATAGAGTAATACATAATAAAACTTATATTGATTGTTTGTTGAGAAAACATTGGATAATAGTTAGAATTAATTTATGTTAAGTGTTAAAAGATATATTCATGAGACTAAACTGATATAAATTTTAAGGTATTTTTTAGCACTTTTTTCCCATGTAAATATTCTAGCTCTTCTAATACTTTTAATTGATTTAGAATATCTAAACTTTTTGTCATATATTGTTTTTAGAATTTTTTCCGAAAGATCATTGAAATCTCCTGGACAGAAATGTATTCCAGCACTTCCAGCAACTTCATAAGTTCCTCCCATTTTAGGCACAATAACTGGAAGCCCAGTTGCCATAGCTTCTAGAACAACTAAACCAAATGGCTCAAGTCTAGCAGTATGAATAAAAATGTGAGCATAGCGAAAAAGATTTATAAATTCATAAAATGGCAACTTTCGTGTTATTAATCTAACTTTATCCAATAGTTTTTTCTTAACACAAAATTTTAAAACATCTTTTAATAAAGGACCATTACCTTTTATCACTAATTCAACATTATTTAACTCCCTACTTATTTTATCAAAAGCTTTAAGCAAAATGAACGGTTCTTTAAAAGGATGTAATCTCGATATATATAGAAGTATAACTTTGTTACTGTGTACATTTTTTCGATTTATAAAAAAGGAAGGTAGCACACCATGATAAACAATACTAAAACTATTTATATTATATAATCTTTCAAGCATTTCCTCAGTAAACTTACTTATACTAATTATGGGTACTCCTTCATTATAAAGTTCCTTAAGTTTTTGAAGCTCCTTATAATAATATTTTTTATACTTTGGATCTATTTCTATTTGTGGAAGAGGAAAACCATGTGACGTAATAATTGTCCTTTTAGCTTTCCAGACAGGATCTGCTTGAAATGCCGAGTTTGCATGTACAATGTCTACAAATGGTGAAAATAGATAGTCAAATGATTTTAAAATAAATTTTTTGCCTTTCATATGTAGTAATGTTCTCTTAAATATCCTCGTTTTTTCAAGATTATAACTAGTGTATATCGACACGTGATTAGATAATGTAGATAAAAGACCAATATTATAATGATTAACTGTATGTGGCATAAACAGAACTTTCATACCTATTTTCAGTAATTAGACTTATTTATAAAGC
>JAGGXB010000080.1 GCA_021163245.1 Thermoproteales archaeon | reverse complement strand
TACAATAGATGATGACTTTCCATTCCTCTTAAAAATATCTAGAATAGACTCTCGAATAAAATTTCATAAACTATATATCAAATTGAAATATCAAGTTATCTTACAAGACAAGGGAAGCATTATTGTTGTGAAATCTTTAGACCCACAAAAAAATGATATAATACTAGATATCGCCGCTGCTCCAGGACTTAAAACTTCACTAATACAACAATATACAAATAATAATTCAAACATTATAGCTATAGATATCTCTAATAAAAGAGTTTTAGAAGCAAAAAAACTTTTAAAAAGTTTGAGAGTAAAAAATGTATCATTCATTACTGCTGACGGAACCAGTATAAAATTTACCAAAAAATTCAATAAAATTCTATTAGACGCACCTTGTTCAAATAGTGGAGCAATACGTATAGATCCAGCTATACGACTTATTTTATGGAATAATCCTGATCTAAAAATCTTTCACATTATACAAAAAAAGTTACTCAATAAAGCAATTAATTTACTAGCAAAAGATGGCATATTACTATATTCAACATGTTCATTCTCACCTGTTGAAGGTGAAAAACATTTCGATAAACTATTAGAAACAGCATCTAATATCAGGTTAAAACCTAATATTAATGCTTGGGAAGGATACAAAAACTATAGATGTAGCAGATATGTTAGACGTTTGTTTCCTTACCCCCACGATACGATAGGATTTTTTATTGCTAGACTTTTAAAATAACTGCTATGTATACATATAGGGTATTCATCGTCAAGACTTTAAAAGGAGTTGAGAAAATAGTAGCATCATATATACGTGATATTATACCAGAATGTGATATCACAGTAAAACCTGGTGGTTATTCTGGAATTCTTTTGGTAAAGATTCATGAAAAAGAAAAACATAAGGCAGGGTTTCTTTATAATATCCCAGAAATAGAAAAAATAATACCCGTTGAGAAAGTTACAAAAGCTGAACTTAAAGAAATATGTTTAGAAGCTAAAAAATTAGCTGAGAAATATTTAAACAATAATATCACTTTTGCTGTACGAACTACAAGAAGAGGCAAACATGATTTTACTTCTCTAGATGTTAACATAAAGATTGGTTCATGTATCCAAGAGATAAAAAACAACAAAGTTGATCTAAAGTCACCAGATAAGATTTTCTGGATCGAAATAATAGACAATTACGCATATATTTCAGTTATATCTCAAGATCTAACTTATAGAAAAAAGACACCTGAAAAACCTGATAGTTTAAAATTCTTAAAAAAGACAATTATTGTCCAAACTCCTTATCTAGACGATAAAGCTTCTTATAAAATCGGTATAAGAATAGGTAGAACAGTCCAATCATATGAAATACCATTATTAATAGTGGCTCCTTATGGACGGATAAATGCTTTACAACTTATGGATTTTTTAAAAGGAATAAACGAAGGTATTTTATCAAGATATAAATTACAGCTTAAGGCGTATAATGACAGAAAAGTATCTAAAACACAAGTTTATTTACAAGATCTTTATCAATTTATAAGGAATGTAAATAGAGAAAAAGAGGGCATTATAATAACTACAACAAAAGGTAAAATATCCACTTTACATATAAAAAACATTATAAAAAGACTGTATCAAGAAAAGAAAAAAATATATGTCCTTATTGGTTCAAATCAAGGAATACCGACAGGACTTTATAGACAAGCCGATGTTTTACTAGACATAGCCCCAAATATAACACTTGCCACTGATGTAGCTGTACCTAGCATTATATCAACTATTTTAAATATAGTTATTATATAAGTATATCTAATTTTCCCTAATAAAAAATTTTGGAGAAGATATACGTTCACTTTTACATTTAGGACATTTACTTGGTTTTTTTGGTTTTTCTAACTTCTTAAAAACATATCCACATGATTCACATACAGGAGGAGCCATATACAACATCAATCTGTTATTTGTTTTTCTTCTTATTGTTTTAGCTATATGATAAAGCTCATTGTAAATTCTCTTATATTCATTCACGTTAAGTCCTAAAAATATAGCCATTTCCTCAACAGTTAAAGGCTTATCGCTTTTCATTAGTAGTTTAGTTAGTTTCTCACGTAGAGTTAATAAATCTTCATCCAAAATTAATCACTTATAGGCCTAAACTTTATCCCATATTCTATAATTCCATCTGCACCCTGTTCTCTATATCTTCTGAAAACAGCTTCAACTTCTATTCCATCTTTTACTTCGTTCACATCAACATCTGTAATTTGAGCAATAATTCTTGTTCCATCCTCTAGCTCTATTAAACCAACAATATATGGTTGTTTTAAACGAAATTCTGATGGAGGTGAATATATAATAGTATAAGATATTAATCGACCTTTCTTAGGTAGATTTACCTCTTCAATATCATCACTACCACAATATGGACAACTACCCCTATAAGGGTAAAATGTGGCATTACACTTTTTACATATGCCTCCAATCAACCTATACTTATATTTTCTTTCACGCCATGACCTTGGCACACTATTTATAAATGTATTCATAATACTCACCCATAATTATAATCTTCTAAATAAATTAATCGTAACAGTTCCACCCACACCACCTACATTCTGTGCCAATCCTATTTCTGCATCATCAACTTGATTTCTTCCTCCTTCACCTCTTAGCTGTGTAACTACATCAATGACCTCATATATACCTGTTGCACCCACAGGATGTCCACGTGCTTTTAATCCTCCCATTAAATTTGTTGGAATTTTACCATCCTTCTCAATTTCTCCATCCTTTACAAGCATCCAACCCTTACCCTTTTCAGCGAATCCCATATCTTCTAGATGGATAACACCCAGTATTGTAAACGCATCATGTAATTCAACTATATCTATATCTTTAAGATCTATTTTACTCATTTTTAAAGCCTTATTCATCGCTAATTTAGTTGCATTTAAAGTAACTATATCTTTCCTATTATGTAGACTGAGAATATCTGTTGCTACAGAAGACGCTATAACTTCAACTAACCTATCACTTTTATATTTTTTAGCTACCTCTTCACTACACAAAATGACGGCAGCAGCACCATCTCCTATAGGAGCACACTCAAACAATCTCAATGGATCCGCCACTATAGGCGAATTTAAAACAGTTTCCAATGTAACGGCCTTTCTATATTGTGCTAATGGATTATTGACAGCGTATTTATGGTCATGTACAGCAAACATAGCAATATCTTCGTGTTTCACATTAAATTTTTCCATATATCTTCTGTATATTAAAGCATTTAAACCGACAAAAGACGAACCAGTAAACGCTACATATTCTTGATCATCAGCCATAATCAAAGCTGAAGTAACATCATAAGTATTTCCATCACTCATCTTCTCAACGCCCATAGCTACCACAACATCATACATCCCAGATGCAACAGCTAAAAAAGCTTGATGAAAAGCAACACCACCACTTGCACATGCAGCTTCACATTTCTGTGCCGACACACCTGGAATTCCAAACCAAGTAGCAAAAAGTGAGCCGAGATGTTCTTGTCCTTGAAGTATACCAGAAGACATATTCCCAATATATACAGCTTCTATATCCCTTTTTGTTAATGTAGAATCTTCCAGAGCCTTCTTTGCAGCTAAAACCATAAGATCCCTTAGCGAAAGTTCCCAATGTTCACCTATAGGTGTAGCTCCAATACCACAAACATATACCCTTCTCATATAAATCACCTACATAACTATATTCCTCCTAAATTTTGAATAAATCGAATAATCTATGTATTTCTTTCTACTTATATAGTCGAAAACTTTTGGCGCTAAATCCCTCTTAGACAAAATTCCATCTTCAACTATTATACTGAAAGCATCGGAACCCGCACCACTACCAAACGAAACAACCAATATTCTATCTCCAACCTTTGCGTTATCTAAGACATTAGCTAATCCTATTAACGACGCTGCTGCATAAGTATTTCCAATATATCCACTTAAAAGACCGTATTTCAACTGCTCTTTGTTAAACCCTAGTTGTTTAGCCATACGTGTAGGAAATTTAACGTTAGGTTGATGAAAAACTACATGTGCAAAATCCTGAGGTTTTAAGCCCAATTCATCCATTAATCCCTTAGCAGCACTATATATATGATGAAAATACGCTGGTTCACCTGTAAAACGATATCCATGGCGAGGAAAACGTTCACCTTCACGTCTCCAGAAATCAGGTGTATCAGTAACATATGAAAAACTTCCTTCAAAACGTGCAATATCATCATTTCCAGACTTCGAAATTATATAAGATGCCGCACCAGCAGCTGCCGTATACTCTAACTCATCTCCAGGCCTTCCTTGAGCCGTATCTGTTCCAATAGCTATACCAGCCTCTATCATACCACTTCCCACCATACCTATAACATTCTGCATAGCTGTAGTTCCTGCTCGGCATGCAAACTCCATATCTACAGCTACTATTCTCGAAACTCCTAAGACCTCCGCAATGACAGTTGCTGACGGTTTCACAGCATACGGTGGACTCTCTGAACCTACTAATATTGCACCGATTATATCAGGAGAAATATTACTTCTCTTTAGAGCATTTAACGTAGCCTCAACAGCCATAGTAAGTGAATCTTCATCATATCCTGGAACACTCTTCTCATTTACTGGTACCCTCTTTGGGTCCCTCCCCCACACTCTTGCTATCTCACTATCCTTTATTCTAAATATAGGAACATATGCGCCATAGCCGATTATTGAGACATCCTTAATCTTCATAGTTTTCACTAGATGTTTTTAATAATTATCTGGTATAAATACGATAAGCTAGCCTAGATAGTAATCCTTGAAAAGATCATACTCCTTCATAATCCTTATGCTTGAGCTTGTGCCAATTCTATCTACACCCATCTCAAGATATGTCAAAGTCTCTAGTATACCTCTAATACCTCCAGCCGCTTTGATTTTAATATCATTACTGATAGACTTCTTTATGAGATATACATCTCTAAAGTTCACACCCCGTGGTCCAAATCCTGTATTAGTTTTAATAAAGTCAGCCTTAGAATCACGTACTAGCCTAGAAACTAAAGCTATCTCTTCATCCGATAAATAACTTGTTTCAATAATAATCTTTACAATGAGACCATGTAAATGTGAAAAATCTACTAAAGTCACTAGTTCGTTCTTCAATTCCTGATATTTCTTCTCCTTTAGTAAACCAATATTCATTACGATATCTACCTCATCTATATCCCATTTTAAATAATATTCTATTTCTCTGATCTTAATCTCTGTTGGGTAAGAACCTAGGGGGAAACCAACAACAGTAATTAACTTAACGCCAGACCCTACTAAAAATTTATTTGCAAGTGGTAAATAACTTGGACTTATACAACATCCATAAAAACCATACTCAATTGATTCTAAACATATCTTTTTTATGTCTTCGGAAATAGCATAGGGTTTTAATAACGTATGATCAATTTTAGATGCTATATCATTAAATGAATATTTTCTTAACAGTACATCAATACTCATATCAATCCCGATATAATTGATTTATAATTATTATTGTGAAGAACAAAATAAATAATAACTAGTTTACTAAAGAATAGAAAGGATAATATCATAAACCTTTAAATCATCGTGAATAAGTTATGGAAAAAAGAAAGGAAGAACAAAATTTTTTCCCCTTAAGAATTAAGTTAATCCCTATAATGCTTATCCTACTTATAATAATATTCAACATGGGTGCATTTACATCGCTCAATGAAAGTGACGCTAGGGACCTTTATGATCAAACAAGAGGATTTCTGGAAAAATTACTAAAAGAGAAAAATAGCTTTGACAATATGACCTATGCAATATTCTTCCACAATACACCAATAATACTAAGTGGAATTATACCGTTTTTTGGAATCATAACTATATTTACATCATATTATACAAGTGGTCTATTTATTGGAGTAACCGCGCAGGTTACCGGAGAAAACAGAATAAAACTAATAACTTATACTTTCTCGTTTATTCATACATGGCTTGAGCTTATTTCTGCAAGTATTGTTGCTTCTGAAAGCTTTATACTATCATATTCTTTACTTAAAAAGAGATTCAACTCAGAAATATTATATTCATTTGCAATGGCCTTTTTAGCAGTTTCAATTATGGCTTTAGCAGCGACGGTTGAAACATTTTATATCCAACAGTTTATAAAGAAATAACCAGTATAAGTTTCTAAAAGTATAATAAAGAGATAAAATATTTTTCAAATGGTGTTAAAGCATGATAGAAGAACTCGGTATCAAGACACTTGATGATATCAATATTGAAAACAAAACAATCTTAGTAAGAGTTGATTTTAATTCACCTATCGATCCTAAAACAAAGAAGATTCTAGACGATACTCGTATAAGAATACATGCCGAAAGAACACTTAGAGAACTTGTTGAAAGAAAAGCAAAAACAGTTATAATGGCCCACCAAGGAAGATTAGGAGATCCTGATTTTACAAGCCTAGAACAACATGCTAACATCCTCTCAAAAATACTTGGAATCGATGTAAAATTTGTAAACGATATTTTTGGTGAAAAAGCCATAAACACAATAAAGCAACTTATGCCTGGTGAAGTATTAGTTTTAGAAAATGTACGTTCATGGAAAAATGAGACAAAAAAAGCTACAGCTGAGGAACATTCTAAGACAGAAATGGTTCAAAAACTAGCCCCTTACATAGATGTTTTTTGTATAGACGCTTTTGCAGCCGCCCATAGACCTCATGTTTCATTGATAGGATTCGCACCTGCAGTAAATCATGTTATTGCTGGAAGAGTTATGGAAGCTGAAATAAGAGCACTATACAAAGTAAGGAATAATCCAGAGAAACCATGTACCTATATCTTGGGAGGAGCAAAAGCAGAGGATGCAGCTGATGTTGTTGAAAATATTCTATCACAAAAAATTGCTGACTATATATTAACCGGTGGACTAATAGCTAACTTATTCTTATACTCCAAAGGCATCGATCTAGGAGAACCCAATAATAATATACTAAAAAAGAAAGGATTTACTGAATTTACCGAAAAGATAAAAAGTTTATTAGAGAAATATCCCCAAAATATTATATTGCCTGTTGATTTAGCAGTAGAAATTAATGGATCAAAAAAAGATATAGAAATTCAAGAATTACCAACTAATTATTTAATCAAGGATATTGGAAAACAGGCTGTAGATCAATATGCAGAAATTATCAAAGAAAGTAAAACTGTTGTCATGAGCGGACCTATGGGAATTTTTGAACAAGAACCATTTGATGAAGGAACCAGAAAAATATTTGAAGCTATGGCAGAATCAAAAGCATTTACACTTATTGGAGGTGGTCATACGATTGCAGCAGCACATAAGCTCGGATATCTCAATAAGTTTTCTCATGTAAGTACAGGAGGAGGGGCTTTAATAGACTATTTAATCAAAGGATCACTACCAGTAATAGAAGTATTAAAAAAGTATTCAAAATAATCTTTTTCTTAGTATATCATTTTTTAGATTAACCTTAAAATTATAGGCTACTATATTTATTATAGGGGTATTCATATGAATGAATGGGATTTCTATCTTAGAAAAAATATTCCAAAAAATTCCACCTTAATAATAGGTATTCCCGATGTAGGCTTGGTAGGTCCTATATCGATATCCCATATAGTTAAAACTTTAAAAATGGAACTTATCGGACATATAGATTCAAAATATCTTCCACCAATACTCTTATTTCATGAAGAAAAACCTTTGCTTCCACTTAGAATATATTCCAGTAATGATGAAAATCCCGTTACAGTAATTTTATCTGAATCAGCGGTTCATCCCGATGGATTACAATCGCTTGCTGAATTTATCGTTGATTTTTCACAAAAACATAATATAAAAAGGATGTTATTAATAGGTGGATTAGCAGTTCCAAATAGAATACAAATAACTAAACCGAAGGTATACGCTGCAACGGTATGTGAACAGGAAAAAGAGAATCTTAAAAAACTCGGTATAGAAATTTTAAAAGAGGGATTTATCAGTGGTGTATACGCCTTAATATTAAAACAATGCTTAAAGAAGAAATTTATAGCTTCTGCATTGTTAGCTGAAGCTTTTCTAAATTATCCAGATCCTGGAGCTGCTGCTTCAGTTATAGAGACTATTTCTAAAATTATTGGGAAAGAAATTGATGTTAAACCTCTACTGGAAAAAGAAGAAGAAATAAGAGTGAAATTAAGGGAACTAATGAAAAGAACATTAGAATCTATGAAGAAGACAGGTAAGGAATACGAATTTACTGTTCCAGCAATGTATGCCTAGAGGTGGTATAGGTGGAGGAATGGTTTTTCGAATATTTTAAACGAATAAGAAGAGAAATAGATAGAATGATTTCAGAAATAGAGAGATCATTAACTCAGCCATTATACGACTATGAGAGAAAAATTCTTACTCCTCTATATGAAATACGAGAGAGCGAAGACAAATATATTATATATGTTGATTTACCTAAAGTTCATAAAAAGGAGAATATCAATATAACAGCTACTGAAGATAAAGTAATTATCGAAGCTAAGACTGAAGCCGCAATAGATTTTACTGATCTACCAGCTTATGGTCGACAAACATTCAATAAATACTATCTTGAATTACAATTACCCGTTCCTATAGATGCAAAGAAAGCAAGTGCAAACTTCAAAAATGGTATACTTCAAATAAAAATACCGAAGAAAATTAAACGCTTTAGGATAAAAATAGATTAAATTTAATCTATTTTTCTCAGTCTTTCTATTAATTCCTCTACATCTTCAATTTTTGAAACTGCTAAAGGTATACCTTCTTTCTGAGCTATAAGTAACCCAAGTTGATCTATTTTTCTTAAACCATGTAGTATTATTATGG
The DNA here is from genome assembly GCA_021163245.1 of Thermoproteales archaeon. Classification (GTDB taxonomy): domain Archaea; phylum Thermoproteota; class Thermoprotei; order Thermofilales; family Thermofilaceae; genus JAGGXB01. The sequence continues at coordinate 2,402 of JAGGXB010000080.1, read as the reverse complement.
CAGGTCTAAGCCCTCCCATACCAGCTTGCATAGCTTTTACCGCAACCAAAGGGCTTCTCCCATAGTAAACCTTAGTAAAAATAGCTGCTCTCTGAGTAGTAGCTCCATATAGTCTAACATAATCATAAGAAGGTACATCTAATACAAGCTTTATGCTGTCAACTACAGTATACCCAAAAATATAATTATTTAAGACATTTTCACCTACGAGAAGTTCTGCATCAATGATTCTCAAAAAGTTTTCCATTCTTATAGGCTCGGAAAACTCCTTCATATCAAGTACGGCTTCTTTTAATTTATCTGAACCTAAGAGAATCTTGAAAAGTCCGGAAGTGATCTGGCCTCCTCTTTCAATATCTTTATATATTAGGCTATAAACGAACTTTTTAATAAAACGTGATCCTGGTGATTTTCTTCTTCCACTTTCATAATCACTTATTACTGAAGCAGAAACTTTCATGGCATTTGCTAATTCTATCTGAGATATCCTAAATAATTCTCGCCATTTACGCATACTTTTTCCAGGATTAGGAGAAATAATTATATCTCCAGCTATTTTAACAATAAGTTCTTTAATTAAAGGTTCTTCATCTATCTCTTTATAGTTATTTTTAACATTCATACTGAATTATTAATACTACTCTCATTAATATAGTCTATTGTCGAAACTTGACAAATTAAATAAATTTATTAACTTTAAAAATAATACAATTGTGAAAATGATGAAGCTCGGAAGAGAGGATAGATGACTGTCCCGTGCAGGACTGATTATATATGTGTTCAGACCTACTCGCTTAAATAGGGTATCAGATAAAAATAATGTGATAGTGGATATAGAGCATGAGAATCATATAAGGCATCTAATGAGGGAAGTTGTTCCCGAGAGATGCCCTAGACATCTAAATTTTCTTAAGCGTTTTGATTCGTATCTATTAAGCATAAACAGTAGTCCAGCCACAAGGTATAAGCATCTTCAGAGTCTTTCATTGTTTTTCAATTTTTTAGAATCTAAAGACTTGAGCTATGATAAAGTTGACATGAATATTATATTGGAGTACATATCTTACAAGCGTAGTCAGGGAGTGAGTGATATAAAGAGCTTGTTGAAGCCTATAAAGAAGCTTCTTAAATATATGATATCTGTTGAGGGTAGGAAGGATCTTTTAGATGTTTACAGTAATATAAAGTTACAGGAAAGGAAAAGAGAAGAGAAACTCGAGGTTTTATCCAGAGAAGAGTTTTATAAGTTGCTAGAGAATATCGATGTGTTTGAGTACAAGGTTGCCGTCGCAATATTATATGAGGCTAGTCTTCGTATAAGTGAGCTTAGAAACCTTAGATATAGTGATGTTAAAGCTACTGAATACGGTTTTGATATCGTCATTCATAGAAGTAAGAGTGTTCCGAGAACAATACCTATTATAGAGTTTAGTGCTTTACTTGCTAGCTGGCTTAGTCAGCATCCTTTGAAGAAAACTGATTCTTTTATTTTTCCAAGTAAATTTAGAAAGGATAAGCCTATTGCTAGGAATACATTGAATAATTATATTAAACGTGTTGCTGAGAGAACTGGATTGGAGAAACGGATATATGTTCATCTTTTCAGGCATAGCCGTGCGACACAGTTATATGGTAAGCTAAGAGAAAAGGAGATGATGTATATATTTGGTTGGCGTACGAGGAAGATGATAGATAGATACAGTCATTTAAAGCCTGAAGAGATAAAGAGGAGTCTTTTATCAATATATGGTATCATAGAGAAAAAAGATGAAAAAACTAAGATAATTAAATGTCCTCGTTGCGGCTTAGGTAACCATGAGAATTCATTGTATTGTAATCGTTGTGGATATCCTTTAAAGGAGGAGTTGAGGATTAAGACGGTTAAGAGTCAAGCTGAGCTTCTAACGGTTATAAAGTCGTTAAGAGAAGAGTTTGAGGAACTGAAAAAAGATATAGAGTCTATCAAGAGTCGTCGTGGTACAAAGGGTTCAAGGGGTAAACGAGGGTCGTTAAGTATTTAAGATGTTTCTAGAACTAATATTATTTGAGGGGGGGGGGGGTCAGACCTAGCCAGTCGGTCACTCACTCCGTTAGGAGTGTTAGTTTGCTGACCCTTCATCATTCCCCCAATGAAATTATTTTTTCTTTACTATAATTTAAGCTAGATTTATAGTAAGGTGAAAGTAATATTTCTACAAAAGAGAATTTGAAATCTCTTTTTGTTAATAACTATATTTAAATTTTATGATATTTAATAAAATATACAATTTTTTCATCTTCTTTTTAATAAAAATCTTTAACAAAAACTTTACAAAAACCAAGAAATCAATTCCACAAAGTGATTAAGTAAAAAATCATAAAAACAACAGTAATCAAAAATTGTATAATAATATATCCTATTT
>JAGGXB010000025.1 GCA_021163245.1 Thermoproteales archaeon | reverse complement strand
TTATAAAAAAACCCAAAAAATCTTTTTTTTTTATTAAAAAATTTTTAAAATCATCATCCCCAGACAAAACTAAATATGTTAAAACAGTTAAAAGTAACCAATAACTACCATAGTCTGCATTAATTTTCCTTTTCTGCATATTAGCTATTTTTTCAAGTGCGGCACTTCTTAAAGAGATAAATTTCCTAAACAGCTCAACTAGTTCTTCATTATTATTGATATTAAATCCAAAAGCCGAGAGGGCTTTTACAGCTTTCCTTGCCATATCTTCAGTAAACTTCACTGTCTCTTCACTTCCAGGAATCCTACCTTCCGATAATTCATAAGAAATTATATATTTCTTAGCTGTAGCTTTATACCATTTTTCGATTACATTACCTTTAACCTCTTTTTTTACAAGTTCAACCAAACCTCTATCTTCTAAAACTTTTAAATGATGCATAACAGATGAAACAGTTTTACCTAAATAAACGGAAAGCTGACTAGGAGTCATGGCTTGATAGCGAAGTATCATAAGCATTTTCCAACGAGTGTCACATGCAATAATCTTAGCGACTTTCGGATCCCTTATTATTAATAAATCTTTCATAACACTAAAACCATCTTATAACAGTACACAGAGATTTAAATGCTTTATGTTAAATCCTACATTATTAAATACTTTAGACAACACCGAGAAGTTTTTCAAAATCAATTTCAATCTTACTCCTCCAACCAATTATTATCTTATCATCTTTCTCTTCTATATAACCTAATCTCAAAAGTTTTGACAAAATATAATTCACTCTAGCCTTTGATATTTTTGATACAAGAAGATTTCTCAAATCGTTTATATTAGCAACCCCATTATGCGATAATAAATATAATAATATAAGTGATAATGAGGCAATTTCATCAATTCTCCAACCAGCTGTTTTTAAATCTCTAATAGTCAAAGGTTGATCTACAAGCACTAAAAAAGTAGCTTTTCGTAAACTATTTTTGTTCTCATTCTTTATTTCTATCTTCCTTCCATCCGCATTAACAGCAACTATTCGTAACCCTAAATATTCTCGGAAGATCATGTCAGTCGCCAAAACTATGTCTATATATTTTTCCCCAAGCTGAGATCTTAATTCCCAACCCTTTATACCAGGTTTAGTATGAGATTTAAATAATAAAATTCTTGATGCTCTTCTAATCTTATTTAAAGGAACTTTAGAAGACATTTCATGATACCCTTATCACAATTGACTCATATTCCTTATTATTCGAGTACTCAGGCTTGAGAATATAAACTTTTTCCTCTATAGCATCATAGTATAATATTATTCTCCCTTCCCTAGCAAGATACGATAAAGCTAATCCCCTCATATATTTTTCTTTAAAATCTCCAGAACCTATTAAGACACCATATTCCACAATATTTTTTTCCTTAAATAAAACCGATAAATGTCGCTCAACTTTCCTAATATATTCTTCTAAAAACGTCTTCTTTATGAAATCTTTTAATAAATCATCCTGATTAAAATCCTTCACTTCTTTTAGTATACCTTCTTCAAAAACAATAAATTTCTTCTGCGACATATAATTCATGCCTCTTAGTATCTCATTAAAAGTAATCTGCTCAAGCGATACAATCGGTTTCCAAGCCTTAGTTAGTTCATTAGCCAAATCCTCAGAATTCATTTTTGCTATTTTTATCAATGCAATAAGCGATCCTAGAAGAAATAAAAAACTTTTATTTTTTAGCCACTCCTTTTGCTTCTTTACAATATCTGTAAGTGTGTAGATTATCTCAGAATCAATATCTAAGCCTTGAATGTCTATATAAGGAAAAATTTTCTCCAATTCCTTCACATATCGGTTAATATCTATTTTAAATGGATCAGAAGACTTACTTAGTGTAACTAATAATTCATCCAGCAGATCTTTAAGCTTTTTATATGTACCTATGCCAGTATTCATGTTTATCTACCTATACTTATACAATTCACTCACACTCATAGTTTTTTGAACAATTAAGACATTTGAGTTCTTAGGTACATCATCTAATATCCCAGGCGTTATTATTATGAACTGGGTTTCAGGATTTTCTTCTGATATTTTGAAAAGTAAGGATAATAGGATTTTTCTATTCCTAGGATCCATATGGACATCGAATTCATCAATTGCTCTAATTGGAGACTTTATGTAATCCTGTAAAGATAAGAAGAAACACATAACTGTCGAAGTCTTTTCACCTCCACTATGAGTGTATGCATCTAATACAGATAAAGGTGACCCTCTAAATCCTACATATAGGACCAGTCCACTGTTAGAGATATCTTCCATATTTATGAGCTCAATCTTCCCAACAGCACTTATCTTATTAAGATATTTAGCAAAATTTTCTTGTAACTTTTCTACTAGAGATGTAACTTTATTTTGCCAGAGACTTATCCTTTTTTCTAACTCTTTCAAAAGAATTTCCTTATTTTCAGATAATTTCTCAACTCTTCGGCTATACTCTTCAAAAATTTCTTTGTATTTATTGTATACTTCAGTGACATTACCAGGAATTTCTCCGAGCGACGCTATTTCCAGTTCTGTTTTCTTAATTTCCTCCTCTATATAAGCAATATCTCTCAATTTTTGTTTAACCTCGCCATACTCTTTAGCCTTAGAAACTAACTCATTAATCCTATCTCTAATTCTTTTATTTTCTTTTTTCATTTCCTTTAACTCTTTAATCATATAAGATAAAATAACATTATCTTGACTAATTTCTGCATGTTTATCCGCATACTCCATCCATTTTACCCTTAAATTATTCAAAAGCCTTTCTAAATTCTTATTCCTCAATAAAATTTCGTTCTCAATATCTGTTATTTCTTCGAGAATTCTATTTTTATAAAAGGTTTCTTTTTCTATTTTATCTCTAATACTCTTAATTCTATCCTCTAATCCTTTCAATTTTTTGTTAATCTTATCCAACTCTAAACGTTTCTCATGTACAAGCCTCCAATATTTTTCTGCCGTCAAATTTTTCAATTTTTCTTCCAATTCTAACTTTTTCAAATATTTACTATATAAGGTATTCCAGTACTCGAATTGCTCACGAGCATTTTCAAGCGAACCTTTTAGTACTTTTTCTTCTTCTTGAATATTTTTTAAATCCTCCAGTGATGATACTATCCTTTCTCTATATATTCTCAAACCCATAACATCTTCTACTGTCTTTAATTTTTCTTGAGGAGACAAATATATGAATTGCTCAATCATGTTTTGATGCATAATTATCATCATATTATTTGGATTGATACCAACTCGAGATAAGTACCTTATAACTTCAACCTTTGGAGTTACTCTACCGTTAACTTCATGCCAGTACTCACCATCTCTTCTAACATATCTTGTAAAATAGACTTCGTCTGTTCGAAACCAGGGAAAAGGTTTTTTTCCATCCTTACTTGAATTATCAAAAACAACGGTTACACGAGCTATATCTTCACCTTTTCTCACTAAATCTCCCAGTCGTCTCCCTCTTTCCGTATATGTTTGTCCTAACGCAACAGAAATACCTAGTAAAATACTAGATTTTCCAGAACCGTTTGGTCCAGTGATAATATTAAGACCCTTTTCCAGGGATATTCGTGAATATCTATATGACATAAAATTTTCTAGAATAACTTCCTTTATATATGTCATCAAATAACCCTCTAATCGGTGAGTAAGCTACAGTATTAGCATAGTGAAATATTTGTTTATAGTGATATAAATTTCATGTTAAATAATGATATAACTTTGAGGATCATAGATATGGATGAGCGTATAAGTCGCGAAAAAGAGAGAATTAGGGAACATATCTGGAGACTCTTATTAGAAGAAAAAGTGGCTAGGTTTCCGCTACCAGTTAGAGGAAGAATTCCAAACTTTGCAGGTAGTATACGTGCCGCAATACGTCTTGCACAACATGAAATATTTTCAAAGGCAAAAGTAGTATTCGTTAGCCCAGATTCGCCGCAAAGACCAGTAAGAGAATTAGTTTTAAAGAGTGGAAAAATACTGGTAATGGCTACACCTAAATTAAGAGAAGGATTTCTTATACTACATAGAAAAAATATATCACCTTCAGAGATAAAATATGCCTCTACTATTAGAGGAGCATTCAGATATGGTATAAAAGTAGAATTACCGGATTATAAGATAGATCTGAAAGTTACAGGTTCAGTAGCTGTAACTTTAGATGGACGAAGATTAGGTAAAGGAGGAGGGTATAGTGATCTTGAATATGCTATACTTAGAGAAACAGGGAACATTGATAATAACACAATTATAGCAACAACAGTTCATGACTTACAAATAGTAGAACATATACCAGTTACTAGGCATGACGTGTTTTTAGACTATATTTTCACTCCAACTAGAACAATAAGGACTTCTAAAAAATTTAAGAATCCTTCAGGAATAATTTTAGAAGAACTAGATGAAGATAAAATAGCTAAAATTCCCATACTAAAAAAACTATTGACAGAAAAATTTAGAAAATAATTT
>JAGGXB010000111.1 GCA_021163245.1 Thermoproteales archaeon | reverse complement strand
GAGAAGGCGAAGGAAGCACTTAGGTTAGTGGATTTGGATAAGTGGATGAATAACTGGCCTGTCCAATTTTCTTCTGGGATGCTTAGAAGGTTAGAGTTAGCATTATTGATCATGCTTGATAAACCTGTGCTCTGCCTAGATGAACCAACTATATATTTGGATCCTCTACATGCTAAAGAGTTTCGAGATCTTCTAAGGAATCTTGCCAAGGAGAATAACTATACTGTTCTGCTAACTACACAGTATATGGATGAAGTAAAGTATACATGTGACAAAGTAGCGTTCTTGAAGGATGGAAGGATAGTTTTTACTGGAACACCGGAAGATATGAAGAAGGTAATACCTTCACAAAAAGTCTTTGAGTTCATTGTATCAAAATATGGTGTAGAATCTTTACAGGATAAGATTATGAGGCTTGATAAGGTTTTAAGAGTGAGAAGTAGGGTTGAAGGGGAGAGGATTCATATAATTGTTGAGGTCAGTGGTGAGATAGATGAAAGAGGGGTAGAAGAGGTTTTTTCTAGTATAGTGGACATATTGGCTAGGATGGTTAAGATATATAATATCCGTATTAGGGAGCCTGACCTCAATGAGGCTTTTATTGCTCTTGCAGGGGTGAAAAAATGAGCATAAAGGATGTTGGAAGATATTTGAGATGTTTGTTTTGGGGTGCTGTTGTTTCTTGGATAGATAATACCCGGTACAAGGCTTCTCTCATCATATATCTTCTAGACGTGTTGTTATCTGGGCTTGCATTTGCACTGTTGGGAAAATCGATAGTGTATCAGAAGGGTATTAGTGTATACGGTACCGATAACCCTGTTGCGTTTATAGTTTCAGGGCTGGTGATAACGCATCTTATTAATCCAGTGTATGAAAGAGCTTCGTGGAATGCGAGAGGCATCTATAATGCTATGAAAAGCCCAGTACCGTTATGGCTTGGCATAATGCAGAACATAGTAATGGGATATATATGGTCTATCGTTACCATGTCTATCAATATAGCTATTCTATTCTTATTCGGTATAGTTTTCAATGCAAACATTGTTAGCATACTACTACTGCTTCCCTTATCCTTGTCTGTGATGTTCTCTCTAGGCGTGTTGAGCGCTGGCTGTAATCTTATTGTTAAAAGGGGAGATCCTGTCCGTTTTGTAACGATGGCTTTAACCTACTATTTCTCAGGTAGGATATTCCCGGTGCAGATACTTCCGGCATCACTTCAAGGTGTCGCATGGGTTCTACCTCAGACTTGGATTTATTATCTTTGGCGTAAATCATTGTTCGCTAATGCTTCTCCCCTAGAGATACTTAATGGATTACTGTTCCTAACCGTAACCTTGGTTGTATTGGCATCAGTAGCCTATGGAGTGTTTCAATACGGGATAAATAAGATTAGAGAAGAAGGATTAATAGAATAAACAACATTCATAAAATTGTTTCATATAAAAAACGCTAGGATTTTAGATAAACTTCTAGGATAATCATGATTATATATTTTTAATTAATAGTATTTCATTACTTATTACTCTATGAGGATAACTCTTTAGATATTTTTCGTAAATACTCTCTTCCACATATAGTCGCGCTCTACTAAAGTCTCTGTACTTAGCTATTCCAAGTACCGTGTCTATAGCGTCAAATATAGTTTCTGTATCCTTTATCCAGAGAAAAACGTTAGCTGTATATTTATTATGCTCACCTATGGTATATGACGTGCTTTTATTCTTTTAAGTAGGGAGTCTGTTCCTGAGGGAAAAGAGGACTTTGCTCGACAATTGATGGTGCTGAGATTGGTAGATATACTAGTTTAAGAGAAATAGCTGAGATGAAAAGAATAGGTTTTATGGTTACATCCGTCTCAGTAGTAGGTTCCTAAGTATCTGGTATGGTAAAGGATATGGTTACTTTGATCTTGAATGGACTATGATGAGAGAGATAGGTGTCGTAGATGATGCAACACCTATAATAGCTGTAGTTTATGATGTACAGGTAATATAGCAGGAATTGGAAGCTGACGCCTATGACATGATCATAGACTTTATAGTGATACTTACTTGGCTCATAAAAGTTAAAAGAAATAGACTAAAGCCAAAGGATATAGAATGGAATCAAATTTCCAATGAGATAATCCGAAAAATATCATCCTTTAAGAATTAGCTAGACTAAAATTGGAGAAGATTTAGCTTATTCATTCTACATCCGTTACGAAGAAGTTAAAATATTAGTATAACATTATCTTCCCTAGGATAGTTTTTATTAAAGTTTCCTTTTTCATAAACTATAGTGGGGTCAAAATAGGCTAGGAATACCATAACTGAAAAATCTGAGAAACATATACCGATGAAAGGTGATGAAAAATACAGAAAAATATAGGAAGTATAAAGCTAAACTAGTCTTTACTACTTTTTATTGCTAATAGTTACAGCGACATAATTAAAATTAGGATTTCTTAATTTTTAGTCTTATTAATATTAATGCTAGAATTACTGCTGCCACGAGTATTATGACTATTAATGGGAAAGTTGACGAGTATTCCTTATTCCATTTGGGTCTGATTATCATAGGCCTATTGACTATGAATGAATATGTTGGCTGCTTAGATAGGAGTTCTCCATGTTCATCTACCCATCCTTTGAATACATATTTAGCCGTGTTTGATTCTGTAACCGTATTACTCACTGTTATCGTTGCATTAGAACCTTCATCATACATCCCGACCCTTCTACTTTTATTCCTAGATTTTTTAATTCATCTGATAAAATTATATCAATATAATATTGTGTCTACCATCTTGCTTCGATTGATAAAGGCTCTGTTATGTTCAACTCTATTTTAGGTTCCGTACCGAGTATTGTACCGTTGTGGAAGAACCATCCAAGGAACTTGATCCTTGTAGCACGACCTTATGGAATATATAATTCCTTTTTCTTCGCTATATAGTCCGATTGTTAGGTTAAGTTTGGTTCCGTAAATATATCTATCAGACCTTACAGGTATTGGAATCTTGCTTTTTAATATAAACTAGTATAGAGTTTTTCCAGATGATACTTAAAGCTGTTAAGGTAAATAAACTAGAGCCTTTGAGCACTAAGCAGTCATTGAACAACGATTGAGAAACAATTCTTGGATTTAGTTCAATTCTTAATCCTTTACAAATCCATAAGATATAATGCAAGTTTCCACTTGTTTACAATCATTCCTGATATAATCATTTTTTCAGCTTTTGCTTAGCATATGCTTCAAGCCTATTTTTAATATCTACAGGAACCCTAATGGTAGGATACCTATGTTATACCACCAGTATATCCGTTCACGAAATAATTGACAAATTTGTTATAAATAGTATACTAAAAGAATACTTTTAATTTTTAATATATTATAATTATTTTGATATTTAAATTTATAAAAAATAAAAATAAAAAGATGATAAATATTATAATAATATTGTATGTCTTCATTCATTATTAATAAATATTTGAGTAATTATAGAAAAACGATTACATTATTAATTTTATTATTTGTTTTATTATCATCATTTTATATAAAAATATCTTATTCTTTATATGTAAAAAATTATTTTAGAGATGAAGGAAAAAGTAATTATTTTAACGTTTACCATAAATTGAAAATGTCTTCATTAAAATATAAAAATATAAGCGTTTCAATAAATAAGAAGCAATACAATGAATATCTCAATAAGTATTTTGTGCCGGAGATTATTGCTGAAGGAATATGGTTAATACATAATAAATATAGTCATATACCAGGGTATTATCTTGCTTATTGGAAGGTTTGGAGTAATATTGAGCAAAACATTACTGTCATTGTAGGTATTAAAAATGCTACAACAGGAGAAGTATTGTATAGTGTTGAAGGTACTTTGCATGTAGAAGAGGGGACTAATAGTAATTTTACATGGTTCTATATTGATAAAGAGGGCGAAATGATACCTTTCTTAAATATTATAGGTTTTCAGAACGATACATATATACAAAATAATTATATTGAAGGATCAAACTTGACTTTTATTAAGCCTTTTAATATAGGTTTAGGTTTGGTAGTTGAGGTATATGATTGGGGGAATGATAAATTTGTATATTACCCTAATAAAACTATCTTTGTTGTTCATGTATTTATATCAAGTGACATAAATAAAACAGGATTGAATATACCTGTTAATATATCAATATCATATTATGATTTATTAAAAGGGAAGAATGTAGTAATTCCTTACAATTTTGTTGTGCATAAAGTTATAGATGGTTTTAGAATATTTAACTTTACATTTAAGGCGCCTTATACAAAATTTGTAAACATATATGGTAGAGTAAAATGGCTTAGGGAATATGGTGATGATCCAGTTGATAATATTAGAAATGTTACTCTTGAGATGGATGAACATTTTATCCTTTTAAATTATAGTAAAATACCAAAAGTAGTGAGAGAAGGAGATGTAATAACTATAAAGGCGAGGTATTGGAATAATCTTGTCGATTTGCCAGAATCAATGATGGAAATAGGAGTACGGACTATTATTGATAATTCTATTGTAAGTAATAATGAGTACAAGATTAAACCTGGTGTATCAAATTTGGATATAAGGGTTAAAATTCCAGAAAATCCATCAAAGACTATTATACCATATATATGGAGTGTTAAGAAACAGAATGTATTAAGGAATGTTACAATAGATATAATTGCTACAGATAGCTATTTTGGTGATGAGGATATTAATTTTAAAGTTAGAGTTATTTCAAATGGAAATGTTAATAATATTTCTATATATACCATTTTAACTATAATTATAATAT
>JAGGXB010000059.1 GCA_021163245.1 Thermoproteales archaeon | reverse complement strand
TATGGTATCGAGTTAACTCTTCCAAAGTCGCAAAGTTTAATGCTAATTAAGTATTTCAGTTTAAAATAAAAGGAAAATATTTAATATAATAAGGAGAACATTCAATTGATTTCGAGTATAAGTACTGATAATCCTAGATTCTTTTTATTATATACTCGCAGTATGGGTCTCCTTTAGCTATACATTTGGTTTCTTCCGCTTTTATCTCATTCATTTTTAGCCCCCATATACCTGCGAACCATCCGGCTAGTACTCCTCTAACAAAAAAGCTTTCTGGTTTATTACTATTATTAAAGAGTTCACACTCAAAATTATCATATACTCTAACTTTTACTCTATATTCACTAAACTCAAGTATTTCAAAAATACCATAGCCAAGAGCCCTAGCAATCTCGATCGCTATTTTTATAAGAGTCATTATATCAGTATTATATTTTTTCTTTAGACTCTCATATGCATCGTAACCGGTATAGAACCCTAAATGATACTGTATAGCCTTAATTCCTTCACCATACCTCTCTCTAATAGTCTTAAGCCATGAAGCATATGTAGTTTTACGGAATATAGTTGCTCTCTCAGTTATAAATGTCTGAGGAAAAGAATATGAATCCATGATTAACCCTTTCATCAAAGGCTTTATCAACTCAGCATTTTTAACATAAGGAACCTCTTTAATCGAATTAATAATCTCTTCCGGATTATAATTTGTGTCATCTAAGTCGAGAAAAAGAATCATAACAACATCACTGGTACCATAGTATTGATATATCTTTAGAAATCTAATCATACCATTATACTTTGAAATTTTCTCAATTAGTTTCTTATGTACCTCGTATCGACCAGCTACGCTACCATCGAAAACTATGTGAAAACCATAAATATTACCTTTTGGATCATAAAAAATATTGCCTATAAGATTTGGATAAAACTTACCCATTTTCATTGAGTCATCTCCTATTTCTCCATGTTCCTCTTTATTAAATCGAGATTATATTACTTAAATAACTTACCTTTAAAAACAATAAAGAAAAATAATACGGATATTTTTATATATATTTCCCTATAATATTTTCTCTTTTCTCTTATATTTCTATTAAAATCTATAGCTCACACTATAAAAATGCTCCATTATAATCAAATTCTTAAACTTAACCTAAAATATCCCAGATAATACATACTTTTTTATAGTAATTTTAAGATATTTCTACGTAAGGATATAAAATGCCATATAGCTATAAGATAAATAATTTAGGACGATACTACAATGAGTATTTTAGCAGACTTCTAAACAATTTCTCTACAGCTGGGGTTGAGATAAGAAACAGAAATTTTGATCCCAGGGTTTCAGAAATAAATGTTCGCTATGAACATGAAGTTGCAAACATAAAGATTTATCCCCAATACAATGACCTATTCATTATTTTTGAAGTAAAGGAAGATCTGGGTCATAAAACGTTAGGAATTGCCAAGACCGGATTCAGTTTTTTTGGTTCAATCTTAATAGGTGATAATCCTGTAGACGCAACAGTTTCAACCATTGAAGAAAGCTTTGATAATGCTTTATCTGGCAACGCGGGGTATCTGGCCTCAACTGTTGCAAATATTATAAAAAGCACTGAAGAAGACTTACGTGGAGAAATTGAAGAAAAGATAGAACAAACACAGGAAAGTACAGAGGAAATAAAGGACCTAGCAACTTCTGTTAAGTCAAGGATAATATCACTTCAAGAAGAACTCAATATCCTTAAGATTGAGAAAAAGAATATCTCAAAAATTGAGTTATATGTAAATAGAGCAAAACAATTATATGATGAATCCATGAAAGAAGCAAAAATACAAAACTTTATAAACGCAGTCGCTAAGCTTGAAGCAGCATCTAGACTTCTTGACAGAGCCGAAGACTTAATATCAGATATCTACTAAAATGAATAGATTAAAATACATTAAAAAATTATCACTAAACTAGTATAAATGCTAAACATATAGACATTTTTAACTAAGCCTCTTGAATAAAAATATACTTAAAAGCTATAATTTTAATAGATTTGTTCCTTTATCCAATCTTCCAAAGTTTTCCTTTCACTAATATGTGTTAATCCAACTTTTCTAGCAATAGTTACAAATTCATCTAGAAGCTTTTTTCTATCATCTCTTTCTAATCTATTCGTTACAAGTATAACATATTGTATCGGTAGTCTAGCAACTTTGACCCTCAATCTTATCTCCTCACTATCAGCCATTTTTTCAGCTTCATCAAAAAGTTGGTCGGCTTTCTCCAACACATCATCATTAAGAAAACTACTCGTAGGTGGATCAAATATATGTACATGAATATTCTTCTTCATGACAATTGAGTATATCATATCGATGTACTCTCTAATAGGCTTAGCAGCTTTACTATAATAATATTCTAGAAACTCATCTATCAAGATATCAACATCCGTATCAGGATTCCAAAGAAGCTTAGCCAATATATATGCTCTAAGTTCAGCAAACTCGCCATGCCCCCCAGGAGAATAATTTCCCTCTTCGAAAATTCCCTTCACATTATGCTTGATAAAGAACTTTATGTTAGGCTTCAAAGAATATAGATTAGGAAAAGGCATAAGATAATGAGCAAAATTCGTAACATAATCCCACACATAGAGATTATCAGTCAATCTAGACCAGCCAACAATATCTTTCTTAAACTCCTGATTCTCCTTAGAATCACATGTCTCAAGAGGATGACTAAAACAACACTCAATCGTACATAAACGTATGATAACATTTTCCCGAGGCCTTAAAGTTTTAGGAGGCTTCCTAGAATACTGGTAAGCTAACGTATCAATATACTTATCAGGATATTCTTTCTCTATAGCCTCAGCAACCTTATCAACAAAATTTATTATAGAAGCAGCAGGTGTACCCTCACTCTCATCCAATGCTCTACAGTCAGGACACTGACACCATTTACCCGTATCATTCTGAGAAACAGATATTATTTTAACGTCGGGATGCTGCTTTATCCACTCCTTAACCCTCTTAATAGCAAGCTTTATCACATCTGGATTACTCAAACACCTCTGAGCATAACCATCGACTCTTTTCCCATCTATCAGTGGAAAATACTCTGGATGAGTCTCATAGAGCTCTCTTGGTATAAGTTTATCAAAACTATGAACAAATGGATAATACTTTACTCTACCTCCACGATTCTTATCAATCTTCGCAAAATTGCCATTAACCTTATTTCGGACCGCCCAATCAGCATCAAAAGCATCAGTATAGAAAGGCTCCCTATACTCTAACACAGGGACTTGGACATCATCTATCTCTCCAATAACCAACTTATCCATCCTTGGTATCATACTCATCTTAGAAGTAAACCAGCGACAACCAAGATACTTCTCCAGAAATGTATAAACTCCATACATTGTACCTCTAAGCCTACCACCAACAATTATAAGATATTTACCAAGAGTCTTGATAATGAAACCTTCATCTCCCAAAGCTCTAAAATCCACATCTATATCCTTAAGATTTTCTAGATGTAGACTGTCTCCAATCAATATCTCCTTTTCATCAATTTCTTCCTTGTCAGTTACAATTGGGATATCAGCACCACTTATAGACCGCAGAAAATGCTTCAACTCATTAGCTGCATATTTCTCAGAGGGAGAAGCATTTTGTGAAATAACTATCCTATAATCCGTCTCACCATTTTCTGCAAGAATTAGACCCGGACTCACAGATATACCGTGTAAAATAGATATAAAACATTAATTCTTCCATATAACCATAAAAGAATATATTCTAAAATATGATAGAGCTACCTGAAGAGAAAAATATGTATCGTCTTATCTGATATATTTATTTTTCTTACCGCAAAAAACATACCCGATAACTACACCATATATAAAGTTAGATAAACCTATTTCAATGCTGTGATAAAACCTTATTTTGGCTGGCATATATGGGTTTGGCAAGAGCAGAGGAGCTATACCTCCAAGAACAGAAAATAACAAGCCTAGAAACAAAGACTTTTTCAATAATGTAGTATCCATAACCCAGAGAACTAAAATTGATATGGCCAAATAAACAAAGCCTCTAAAAAATTGCATAAGTATGATTTCAGACACATCTGGCATAGGAATTCCAGCATAAAAATCTTGAATGTATGGAAAGACTAGCATGCCAGCAATGATATATAGGAAAACATAAAGGAAAACACTTATAAAAAAACGCCATAACCATCCAAAAACTGAAAAATGAAAAACATATCTTTCACTAATTGTCGAAGTCTTACATTTCTTATCCATAATATATATAAATATTAGAGAGAAAAAGAACTCACTAAACAATCCAGAAAAAACAATACCGGCAACCTTCTCTATAGGGACATTTAATCCAAAAAATATTGTTTCAACTTGAGTATTAAAAGTATAAACACCAAAAAACACTATAAAAATGATAAATGCTAAACGAAAACCACAAATACGTGAATATCGAACAAGAAAAGAAAGAACAACTACTATAAGTAGACAAGAAACAAACGACCAAACCCAAGATATTATACTGACACCGAAAACAAAACCAAAAGCACCAGAGAAAACAACTAAAATAAGAGAAGAAACAAGTAATCTCCACAAATAATCAGTAAACGATAAATTATCCCTTCTCACATTACCTTTACTAAACCTACTAACAACCACCCAGACACCAATCCAAACAATTTAACGGGAATATATAATAAAACTATGTAATAAACAATACCTTACAAATCAGTGATGACAAACAAGAAAAATAAATAAAATTATGAATTTAGACTTCTCTTTTCACAGGCTCCTTAATCAATAAAATTATTAAAGCTATACAAACAATTCCTAAAAATACACATAAAATAAAAGGACTAGATGGCTCTAACTCATAAAGCAAACCCCCACAGCTGAAGCAGGTATCATAGCCAGCAAGTTAAGCGTACCAACAACCCCCATCACCCTACCTCGCATCTCCTTAGGCGTAAGATCTGCTAACAAAGCCTGATAAGCCGGCCCAAACAAGGATCCACCTAACGTAAAGATAACGAAAATCAACACCATCCAAACCAGACTCTTACAATAGATGAAATAGGCTATAGAAGGCACCCAGAGAACATAGGCGGCAAGTAATGCCTTCTTCCTCCCAACAACATCAACAAGTCTCCCTAAGGGTATACCAGCTACCAAAGGCACAATAATATAAATAATATTCAACAATGCCCAATTAGGCTTACTTATACCAGCCACATCTACAGCATAAAGAGACATAAAGGAATGAAACATTGGTTCTTCAAAAGAACTTATTAACAAGACAAGAGTTAGAACAGCTAGTGGCTTAGTCATCCCTCTAAAAGCCGCAAAGACCTCAACCACCGATCTCTTTAGCTCCGACATAACATTACCAGGACTAGCATTAGTCTTCAAAGTCTCTTTAAGCCACATAGCCCTAACTGTTGCAGCAACTAAACTTAACAATGCAACAAGCCAATAGACAAACCTAACCCCCAGCACAAAACCGTATCTTTCAACCAAAAATTTAGCAATTAGAGGAGTTAATACTGATGGTGCAGAAGGTACAACATTAACTAATGCATACCCTAATCCTCTTTTCTCTGGAGGAATAGAGTCCGCTGTTATCGCTTGAAGGGCTGGCTGATATATTAGACATAGATTGTATAAAGCAACACCAATTGCAGCAAGCTTCCAGTCTATCGCTACTGCAAGAAAAATATATGAAAGAGCCAGCCCTATAGGTCATCACAACGATTATTCTCCTTCTCCCATATCTGTCAGCTATATATGCTCCAGGTATCCTAGAGATACAAAGAATAGTAGTCCCAAGAGAACCTATAAGACCTATCATAAACGGAGAAACACCGAGAGCTTGTAAATAAAGAGACTCATATGGATATACCATCGAACCAGCGAAATAAAAAAATATCCAGCTGATCACAAGAACTAAGAGATTACCCTGCAAAATAGAGAAATCCTCTCTTAGCCTATTAAACAATCTACTTCCAGGCATCTCTTTATACCAATAAAAACATGAATATATAGTTATAATACTATAAGATACTTTTAAATTTAAGCTAGTGCTTTTCCCCAAAATACGAGAACTAAAAAGATATTTGAATTCATACCAACTTTATCTCTGATCTCTATTAAGACTCTTCTTTATCCTTAAAGCTTCATTTACAGAAAAAATTATTTCCCTTTATTCTTTTATTTTTTACAATACTTTACAGTTCTTTAAGAGAAAAATATTCCTGTAAGTAAACGTTATATAAGAAGAAACAAATTGGTATTTTAACGGATGAAAAGACTTTTCCAAAATTAGTTGCTGTTTTAATTATTATAACTATTATAACTTTTAGTAGCTTCTTATACTGGATTAATACAGCTGAAAAAAGGCTATTTCTGAGATAGTTAATAAAGCTAAAAAATATGATATCTTTAAAATTAGAGGAGTCTATGCTGGTCCAACCAATTGGCCATATAAAGAGGGAATTATAAGATTACTCAATCACCTTAAAGACTCCGGGTTTAACTTGCTGATATGGTTTGTAAATCCTAGGGGCAGGAAGGCATTTTATATAACAAATTATTATCCTATAGAACAACTGCCTGAAAGTGAATGGGAACTTATTATGGCTTAGAAAAGGATGTAAAAAGTTTCGCTGATGAGCAAGGTTATAGATTTGAAAAAATAAGAGTAGTTCATCCTCAAAATGTTAGTGAAATAGCTACTTATGTTTTCCTAAAAGCTCTGAAGAGAGAAGACATGGATGTCAAGAGAATATTCTTTGACTGTTTCACAGCTATAAATCCTACCTTTAATATAGGAGCCTAAGATATTGCTAACATTAGTTCTAACCTTTACTAAGACACCAGACCAGGTACTAATAGTGAAATGGCTTGAATTATTGTCAAAACATGGTAAGCCACACTTAATAGCTGTGAATAAGAAACATTATCCATTCGATATAGCATATTATTTAAGATATCCTAAAGAACTAAAGAAATTGAAAGAGAAATGGAAAAACCTATAAAAAGATGGGTATCAGTTAAAGATGTTCTTGATATCTATGAACGAGTAAAAAAAGTTTTTAGATATAGGATTCTTGATAACTCTTTTAAATTTATCAATTAACATATACAAACTCTTTTCTTAAACAATAATACTATCGTAAAATACCCAAATTAGATTTCTAGATACCTATCCTATATGACTCTATCATGATGTTAAAAATATGAGATTATATTACTAATAATATTATACTATGGTTAAAAATAAGTGGGTTATATGGTTTAGAAAGCCTGCCGATAAATGGGTAGAGGCTTTGCCACTGGGTAATGGCCGTCTGGGAGCTATGATTTTCGGCGGTGTAGAGAGGGAGAGGATACAGATTAATGAGGATAGTCTCTGGACCGGTTGTCCTATTGAAAGAGAAAAACCTAATACGTGGAAGTTTCTAAATGAGGCTAGAAGACTTTTATTTAAGGGAAGGTACATCGATGCTGAAAAATTAGTGTCTGAGAAAGTTATGAGTCCCCGTCTTCCTTCCGGTTCTCATACATATCAAACAGTGGGTGATATTGAGATAGTTTTTAATTATGATTCTTCTCTAGAGGTTTCTGATTATAGGAGATCTCTAGATCTAAATGAGGCAATTGTCAGAGTTGAGTACAATTTAGGTGATACTTTTTTTAAACGAGAGATTTTTTCTAGTGCACCTGATCAAGTGCTTGTGGTTAGGCTTGAGACGGATAAAGCTAGGTCACTCTCCTTTAGTGTTAGTTTAAAACGTGACGAAGATGTAAAAATTTCCATTCTGGATCAAGACAAAATTGTAATGCAAGGAAAAGCATTGTGTCCATGTCATAAAGCTGGTGTAGGCTTTGAGGCACAGCTAAAAGTGATTACAGATGGTGAAATCGTCCCTAGAGGAAATGTTTTGGAAGTTAGAAATGCTAGTGTTGCAACCCTGCTACTAGCTGCCGCAACTGATTACTGGGGTAAGGATCCCTCTAGTTTATGTGAAAAATGGATCGACTCAGCATCTCTGAGATCTTACGAAGAACTTAAGTCTAGGCATCTCTCTGAGTATAAGGAGTATTTTGAGAGAGTTGATATAGATCTAGGTCATGTTCCAACATTAGAGAGTTTACCCACTGATAAGAGATTAGATAGGATAAAGAATGGTGGAGAAGATCCTCATCTTATAGCTCTATATTTCCAATACGGGCGTTATCTATTGATTTCTTCGTCTAGACCCGGTAGCATGCCAGCTAATCTACAAGGCTTATGGGCTGATGGTTTTAGTCCACCTTGGAACGCTGACTATCATATTAATATTAACTTGCAAATGAATTATTGGCCTGCAGAAGTATGTAATCTCTCAGAGTCCCATCAGCCACTGTTTGAGTTTCTTGATGCCCTAAGAGAAAGAGGAAGAAAAACTGCACGAAATGTCTATAACTGTAACGGATTTGTTGCACATCATACGAGTGATGCATGGCATTTTACTAGTCCTATAGGTAAGCCTGTATGGGGCCTATGGGCTATGGGTGCTGCATGGCTCTGTACTCATCTCTGGGAGCACTTCCTTTTTACGGGTGATAAGAGCTTTCTCGAGGAGAAGGCTTATCCTATAATAAAGGAGGCTATAGAATTTCTTTTATGTTATCTCGTAGAAGATCCAGTGACAGGTTATCTTGTCACCGGACCTTCAAACTCTCCTGAAAATTCTTTTAGGACGAAAGACGGTGCAGTAGCTAGTATATCTATGGGTCCTTCTATGGATCTAGAGATTATACATGAGCTTTTCTCTATATTTAACAGAGCTAGCCTACTCTTACAGAAGGATAGAGACTTACGGAAAAGAGTTAGTGACGCATTGAAACGTCTTACTCCTTTAAAAATTGGCTCTGATGGTAGACTCCAAGAATGGGCTGAAGAGTTTGAAGAAGTTGAGCCTGGTCATAGACATATGTCGCATTTGTTTGGTCTTCATCCTGGTAGCCAAATTTCTCCTCTAAGAAGCCCTAGACTCGCCGAAGCAGTATTAAAATCTCTCGAATATAGGCTTAGTCATGGAGGGGGTAGTACTGGTTGGAGTCAGGCATGGATTGTCAGTTTTTATGCAAGGTTATATAATGGAGACAAAGCTTATGAAAACTTACTAGAACTGCTTCGTCGTTTCACGTTGCCTAATCTTTTTGATATACATCCTCCTAGATTATTCCAGATTGACGGAAATTTTGGAGGATGTGCAGGTATCGCTGAGATGCTTCTTCAAAGTCATGATAATGCAATTCATTTACTGCCGGCTCTCCCAAAGTCTTGGAGAGAAGGCTATGTTAAAGGACTTAGAGCTAGAGGTGGATTTATACTTGATATATATTGGAAAGATGGAAAGATGGAAAAAGCCGTAGTTTATTCTACTATTGGTGGCATATGTAGAATACGGACAGATATACCTATAGAAGCTGAAAATATAAGAACAAAGTCTACAGAGGATATCTGTCCCAATCTGCTCTTGAGACCAGTTCCACCGCCAAAATATATTGATTACAGTCTTTCCGCCTCAAGAATATTTGAGGGAAAACGTTACTTTGAAATAGAATTTAAAACAGAGCCAGGAAAAAAATATGTTATACGTCCACTAAAAAAGGCTGGGGACCACTTCTCTAATTAATTATAGTTTTTCTTTAACCTCCTTTATTTTATATATTTCCTAGTTTGAAATCAGTATTGTATTAGAGATAAACTCAATTTTTTAAACTATGGTTGGTAAATCTTCTTGAGATAAATAAAAAGCTTGGTAGGAAAAGAATATTGTAATTTAACATATTTAAAGAAGACTCGTTATAATTAAGAAAAATAAGGTAATTTTACTAGACTTTTACTACCTTAAATTTCATGAGCTCAGATAGTTTCTCGATTTTTTGTAAGTAATCTCCATAGACCATTGCCATATGATGCCCAAAATCTATCTGTTTATGGATGATTTCTCTTGCATTATCAACCTCAATATAAACTCCTGGACTACACCCTACCTCATAGAATTCACAATCAACCACTTTTCCTCTAGTTACTAGAATTTCAGTAGCCGTAGGATTAAATCTAGCCAAAGTAACGGTTTTCTCAGTGTTCGCAGCGAGATTTACTTGAACTTTCGTGCCCCAACCTCCAGCCGTAAAATGCCAGAGCTCATAGGGCATGTCTGGTTGATCAAATCCATTCATTTTTAGTCCCGGTACACTATGGACTATTTTTATTGTTTTCTCATTAACAAAGCTTGGGTTTCCCATAAAAGCAGATTTCTTAGATAAATACATTAGGATTATCATGGCCATAAGAATACTTATGTCTTCTTCACATGATGAAGGATATCCATGGTCTTTGAGAAGCGTATGTGTCAAGCAGGGGACAACTCTATGTTTACATGGAAGTCTACTGCTACAAGCCTCGAAACAAGGAAAAGTAAAAGCATTACAACCATATTTTTTCATCAAGTTTTTTACAGCTAAATAGAATTTTACGTCGTTAACAATAAAGTTTTCTTCTATGTTAATTTTCTTTGCATTTCTTATTATTTTCTCAGCTATTTTTTCTGCCTCTTTTTGATCCACCTTTTCCAATTCTTTGAATATTTCACTGAAATGAATTCTGTGGTAACCTATCCCATATCTTGTTTTAAGTCCTTCTAGATCCCATATTGTGCTTACTACCCCGAATGGAATTAGTTCTCCACCAGTAGCTATTAAAATTTTAGTATGCCTAACGGCTTTTCTAACTTGCATCAAGGAAATCAGCTCGTTTAGCTCATTATAATCCAATGGAGCATAACCCTCAATGCCTCTGCTTCTTAGGTAGGCAGCCACATCAACGTTTGTCACTCCTTTACCTATCATTGCTATAGGTTTCTTGTAAAATTCTATTCCAGGAACCCTATATGAAAGTAAGAAAAGATCAACATCATTTAGGTCAACTTCTAACTTTTTAAACTCTTCCTCTTTTACAATGAAACTTTCATCATATTCAATGTATACAGGTTTTAGTATTTTGGCTTCTGGAGAAATGTTTTCTTTTATATCTTCCTGAAACTTGACAAATGCTTTCATATTTTTAAGCCTTTCTGCTTCAGGAGTCAATTCCTCCATTTTTCCGCATCTACAGGGCCCCTCATATGCCTCTGTATGAACCATACTTCCAAAAACTGGCTTAACATTTACTTTCATATTAAGAGTAAAATTTCTCTGATTTACATTATTCATACCTAATATCTTTTTAAATATTCTTAAATAGATTATTTCAATAAACAAATTATTTAACATTGCCAGATATTCAAAAATAGTCAAATGTCTATAAGTATATACAGATACCTTACAGATTTGATAAATCTTTAAGAGCTAATAAGAAAAATACTAGATAAAATATTGAATATATTAATGGCTTTAATAAGATAGTTTAGAGGTGAGTGAAAGAGATTAAAGATAAAGAAACAATAAAAGTGTTACAACTTTAACAATAGTGATGTGAAACAGTGAAAATAATATTTTAAAATTAAGAAAAATTAATATAGGATGTGTCTTTTCATGGAGAGAGTTAATAGACTTAGAGTCAGGGAGTACGGAATAATTATTGGAGAATATTGTATTGGACCTAAAAATTCTATAAGCGATGTTAAGGGTGTAAAGGTTGGTCATTATACTCTGATTAGAGGAGAGGGAAAACTTGTCCCAGGTCATGGTCCTGTACGAACAGGTGTAACTGTTATATTTCCCAATGATAACATTTATAGAAATAAGGTTATTGCTGCCTATCATGTTATCAATGGTTTTGGCAAACCTATCGGTCTTTTACAGGTTGGTGAGCTTGGCTTATTGGAGTCTCCTATAGGTTTGACTAATACTTTAAACATAGGTATTGTTGCAGATGCTTTGATCGAATACACTATTAGGTCTAATAGTGATATAGATGTATACACTTTTAATCCAGTGGTATTAGAGTGTAACGATAGTTATCTAAATGATATACAAGGTAGACATGTTAGGCATAACCATGTTTTCAAGGCTATTGAGAATCTTAGCAATGAAGTCGTTGAAGGCAGCGTTGGTGCTGGTACTGGCATGGTTTCTTTTGGGTTTAAAGGCGGTATAGGTACTTCATCACGTAAGCTTTCTGGGAAGTTAGGTGGATATACTGTTGGTGTATTAGTGTTGACTAATTTTGGCTATATGAAAGATCTAAGAATTAACGGCGTACCAGTAGGCTTAGAGCTTAGAAAGTTCTTCAGAAAAGATATAGAGAAAAATGATGGTTCTGTTATTGTAATAGTTGCAACTGATGCTCCTTTAAATAGTAGACAGTTGAGAAGACTTGCTAAGAGAGCATGTAATGGAATATCTAGGGTTGGTGGAATTTCCTCTCATGGCAGCGGAGAATTTGTACTTGCTTTTTCTACTCGAAACACTGTATCGTATAATGACATAGTATTGTTTGATGAAACTATTCTAAACGACGCCTATTTATCTCCACTATTCAGGGCAGTGATAGAGGCCACTGAGGAAGCAGTACTTAATTCATTGTTTAAAAGTGAAACCATGAAAGGTAGAGACAACCATATTGTATATGGAATACCAATAGACAAAGTTTTAGAAATATTAGATAGTCATGGCTTGGTTAGATAGGAACCATATTTTAAAGTCGATATACCATTTTTAATATATGATTGTTAAGATGGATCTTCACACACATACAAAGTTTTCCGATGGTAGAAATACTGTTATAGATAATATTAGGTCTGCTGAAGCCTGCGGCTTAGAGATATTAGGGATTACCGATCATGTGTTTAGAGCTGAAGATTTCATATGGCTAGATGATTTAAGGAATATTATAAGAAAAACTAATAGTAGTGTTAAGGTATTGGCTGGCGCTGAAGTTCACATCAAAAAGGATGGCACGCTCCCCTTGAGTTCAGATTCTTTATCTAAATTAGATATTGTTATCGGAGAATTATATGTTCCTAAAGAATGGAATTCGTCCCTTACGAGAATGGAGTTCCTAGAAATTGTCGGAGAGTCTATAAAAAACTTGCCGAGAACAAGTTTATTGATATTATTGCGCATCCATTACATTTAGGCCGTACAAGATGGATAAGGGATTTCAGAGACTTGGATAAGGATTTTCTTGAGGATATTACTTCTGCACTGGCAAATAGCCATGTTGCTGTTGAAGTTATGAGCCAGATGTATTGGTGGTATCCAGATATGAGAATTTCTGATTTTACTGAGGCATATATAGGATTCATAAAGCTTTGCTCCAAAAAAGGATGTAGATTTAGTGTTGGTAGTGATGCGCATTCTGCAGGAGCGGTAGGAAACATCATATGGTCTCTTAAAGTGCTTGAAAAAGCTGGCGTAACTGAAGAAGATTTAATAAAGATAAACATTTAGAATAAGTAAGTATTAAGATTTACTAAATCTATTTTTGTTTATTCTTTTCAAACTTTCCCGATAGACATAAGTTAACCAGTTTATAACTACTAATTTAGGCATTGTAACGTTTATAGCTACATCACTTTTCCTTCATTCTTGTTATCTTTTTTAGTACCATTTTCAAAATATTATATGGCCTAAGAGGTAGGATTATGTTTCCCGAGGATTTTTTATGGGGAGTTTCTCTTAGTGGTTTTCAGTTTGAGATGGGTGATCTCAATGGCAGGTGGATTGACCATAATACTGATTGGTTTGCCTGGGTTCATGACAAAGAGAATATTAGAAAGGGTATAGTCAGTGGCGATTTTCCTGAGAACGGAGTAAATTATTGGGAATTATATAAGGTTGATCATAAAATCGCTAAAGAGCTAGGTCTTAATGCGTTTCGCATAGGAATCGAATGGAGTAGGATCTTTCCAATGAGTACTAGTTCTGTTGAGGTTGACATTATTAAAAGTTCTGACGGCTTTATCTCAAGGATAAATGTTGATGATAATGCTTTAGAACAACTTGATAGGCTTGCCGATAAACAAGCTCTTGAACATTATCGACAGGTTATACTGGATCTACGCGAGAATAACTTTAAGGTATTTGTATGTTTGAATCATTTTACTCTTCCCATATGGCTTCATGATCCAATAACTGTAAGAAATACAAATCTTAGGAAGGGACCTCGAGGATGGATTGATGAAGAAAGTATTGTGGAATTTGTTAAGTATTCCGCATATATTGCTTGGAAGCTTGGAGACGTTGTAGATTACTGGGCGACTTTTAATGAGCCTGTGATTGTTGCCGAGGTAGGCTATACTAATCCAGAGGCAGGATTTCCTCCATGCATTAATAATTTTAAGGCTTTCAAGAAAACTGCAGTTAACTTGGCTATTGCTCATGCTCGTGCATACGATGTTATCAAAAAAATGGATAATATCAAAGCAGACAGTGACAGTGACTCCTCTGCGGAGATAGGTGTTATCCATAACATTATTCCCGCTAATCCACTTGATCCAAACAAAGATTCTGATATTAAAGGTGCAGAGTTCTTTAATCATATGCATAATCTTTTCTTCATAGAGGCAACTACTACAGGTTGGCTAGACATTAATATTAATGGAATTAAAGAAAGAGGAGAAGTTAAAAACTATATGGGTAATCGTTTAGATTGGCTAGGCATCAATTATTATACACGCATGGTCTTTAGAGGAAAATTTTCTATTCTAGCCAAACTATTTGCAGGTATGCCTACAATTCCCAGCATAGTTAAAGGATATGGATTTGCATGTGATCCTAACAGTGTTTCCCTTGATAACCGGCCTACCTCAGACTTTGGTTGGGAAATATACCCTGAAGGATTAATGGAGGCATTAGAGATAGCAGAAAGGTATGGCAGACCACTCTATGTTACTGAGAATGGTATCGCCGACGCCAACGATAAGCTTAGACCTAAATATATAATTGAACATCTAAAGATTCTGGATGAGGCTATATCGAAGAAAATTGATGTAAGAGGATATTTTCACTGGGCACTTACTGATAATTATGAATGGGCGCATGGCTTCAGGATGAAATTCGGCCTCTATGCTGTGGACTTATCCACAAAGAAAAGAATACCAAGAAAAAGCTCGCATATCATAAAGGAAATTATTAAAAACAAAAAAGTTTTCATGTAGAAACAATAATTGTTAAAAACTTTTTCTATCTATTTAATCAAAACATGACATATTGTTAAATTTGATAAGCTTGTAACATAAGACTACACACTTTCCTAACTTCATATGTTTGTTTTTCGTTTTCCAATACATCTCTAAAGGTAGTTTGTAAGCATTGCATAACAGTAGCTCTAGGTTTTATTGTTATAAATTTCAGTTCCATGTTTCTGTGATGTTATAGTATATATTGTAAATATAGCTGGCATTGTCCCTATTATAGCAAAAATGTTTTTTGAAAAAATATAAATTATGTTTAATGCGTATAGATGATTTAATGCTTTTCTATTAATATTTGGATAAAAATTGTATATAATTGCAAGATATACTAAAGCTAACAAATTTGGGGCTAAAGAATATCTGTTTGTAGGTAATCTTATAATTCCTGTAAACGGTAAAATTGTAGCAATTGCTGTAAACAATAAACTAATTTTATAGATAGATTGATATATATTTTTCATATCTTACTAAATGATAATTATACGAAAATATATATTTTAACATTTAGTAGATTCGCATTATCACTTACAAAATTTCCATATTACTGTTATTTCTAAATAATTTTTCGTTTTTATTATCTGATTTTTTAAACTTATAAACATGTCCATTTACAGGTATCCCTTCATGTAGTATTTTCTCATGAAATACCTGGATTCTTATAAAACTACTTGTTGAATATCCTTTAGTATATCCTTAAGTTCTTCATGGTATGAAAATACTTCTGGGTCACCTGGATAAAAGAGTAAATATCCAGATTTTTTTAGGACTCTGTATATTTCTCTAAGCAATATAAGTCTTTCATAACTTTTAGGAAAATACCAAGAATGTAATATATCGAATAACAATACAATATCTATACTCTCATCATTAAGAAATATTTCTAGATTACCTGAAGTCTTTAGAATTACTATGTTAGTGAGTCTTTTATCCTCGATTTTTGATTTTAATTTGTTTAAGGAATATTCATCTTTATCTATTGCATAAACCTTTCCCTTTTCTCCAACAATTATTGCAGCTGGAATAGTATAGGTTCCTTCGCCGCAACCAAAATCTAAAATAGTATAGTCTTCTCTTATTCCAGCCCTTTTCAAGACATCAACCAAGTCTACAATAGAATGACTCATATCGAACTAAATATTAAAGGATTTAGAAATTATTCTTTGCTCAATATATATGAATAAACTTTTGATAACTAATTCTTGTACATAAAAATGATATTTAAATTATGAAGATATTATATCCCCCCTCCCCCCATTCTCCCTATATCTTTTATATAGATTGGACAAAGCATAGACTTGGTGTCATATATGACGCTTAAAAGAACATCTATGTTTATAAAATCTTCACATCTTTTACACAACTTCTTTAGTACAGGTTGCGGTTCATTGGATAAACTTATTGGAAAAATAAAGCATGGAAGCGTATACTTGTTTTATGGTGATGAAACTGTTCTTGAGAAACTGCTATATAATTTATCTGTTAGAGGCTTTATAGAATATGGTAGGGTATTGGTTCTAACACTAAGAGACTACCATAACGATAAGATATTTAATACATATGACTTAGGCTATACCGCTATACAGTACTGGCTGAATCCCGAAGATATACTGAAGAATGTTTATATTGCTCCAATCTTCAATAGGAGACAGTCAGCTAATATAGAAGAAATAATACGCTTTATAAGTTCTTATAATATTAAACTTATCCTTGTATGGGCTACTACAGATCTTTTCAGATATGAAGACTATCCAATGTTGATTGATTTTCTTGGACAAGTTAAAGAGGCTATACAAAATGATGCCACTATTATATTCTTTTCCAGATCATCGAAACTAAGTAAAAGATATCCACCAAGTCCTGACGGCCCAAAATTCTTTAGACACTTTCCCAGCATCTTGGTTTACTTTGAGAGGAAAAATACAAGACTCGTTAAAATGATTCTAGCTAAGCATCCATCTAAGCCTATAAGTCAAGCTTACGCATTTTTGGATTATCACGGATTGGTGGACTTGTATGGGTAGAATTACTAATAGTTTTAGGATTAAGCTTGATGAAGCAGTAATAAGGATTGATAGAGAACTCATAGATAATTTAATAAACAAAGAGAGAAAGTATGCTTTCAGCAAAGTTGTTAAGGCCTGGTTTGAAGAAGCTAATGCTCTCCAAAGCTTTTCACAGCCATATATTTATGGCTCTCTCACATTATTGTCGATTATAGACCTACAGGCTAAGATAAATAGATTGGAAGAGAGAATAAAGAGGCTTGAGAGGATGTTTGATGGAAGGCTGGATAATAGACCTACAGATACTAAACAATAAGGCTATTGTATGGTTCAGAACAGTAAAAGGCAATGTTTTAAGAATAATAAAGGAGTATAAACCTTGGCTCTATACACCGAGAAAAAGCCTTGAGTATTCTATTTTTAACAATGATATGATTCACGTTGAATCTATTAAGAAAAAGATTTTCCCTAACAATAGAGGAAAATTTCTAAAACTTACGTTCAGTGACTTAAAATTATATAAAATTGCAAAAGAGAAACTTAAAAATGTATACGATTCTGATCTATTGCATAGCCAAAAATTCTTGTTTAAGGAGAATCTTATACCTTTAGCTAAATACAATTATTATAAGGGAGAGTTAAAACTTATAGACCACAGACATAATGTTAAGCCGCCTAATCTTTCATATATGTTCCTTTCAGTCAACGTTTACAATGGTAAAATAAAAGGCTTTTCCTACATTTTTGACGATATAAAAGATAATGTTAAAGGTAGTGAAGAATATGTCTTGAGAGAACTCGCATATATTACACAGAAGGTTAATCCTGACATATTTTTAGTTAACAGGAATAATGATTTTCTAAAGCTTCTTGTATCAAGAGTTCGGATCTATTACGAGTATTATACTCTTGGAAGGAGTAAGGTTAACGTCAGGAAGCTCAAAGATTATAGGCGTATTGTTTCTGGTAGACTTGTATTCCCATTTCATAGTTTTATGTCTATGGGTATTGCTGGCTTAGAGGAACATTGCCGGTTCTCTATGCTTCCTCCCAATATAGCTTTTAGATGGACTGCTGGTCGACTAGTGGATTCTAGACAGTGCTATGTTGCCTATAGAAAAGGTTATGTTATACCTCCTTCGGAGAATCTTAACTTGATTATTAGGACGGCGTGGGAGATACACTTGTATGATAAGGGAGGTGTTTTACAGACTCCTATAGTAGGCTTGCATGAGAATATCGCTGTACTAGATTTTGAGTCTATGTTTCCAAACATTATAATCAAATATAATGTTAGCTATGAGACGGTTAGAAAAGACAAAGTAGTTAAGAGACCTCGGGGCTTATTGGTTGATGTCGTCGAGCCTTTCCTTAAACGTAGACTCTATTTTAAACATTTGAAGAAGAATGCCGATGAGCCTTATAGATCATGGGCTGACCAGAGGCAGAAAGAGCTTAAACTGTTACTTGTCAGCTGTTATGGCTACTCTGGTAATAATTTTAATAGATTCGGTAACCCATTAACTTTCGAATGGATTAACAGAATTAGCCGCATCACAATGTCTAAGGTATATAAGATAGTCAGATTAGAGGGCTTTAAGATCATCTATAGTGATACTGATAGCATTTTTATAAAAAGAGAAGATGCTAGTAAAGAAGATTTTGAAGAGCTTGCGTGTAGGATTAGTAAGGCTACTAAATTACCTATAAAGGTTGATAGAATATATAAGTTCCTCGTACTGCTACCTTCCAAAAATAACAATATCAGGGGTGTGGGAAAGAGATACTATGGCAGATTACTTGACGGAAGCCTCGATTACAAGGGAATCGAATTAAATAGGCATGATACACCTGAATACATTAAGGAGACCCAGCTAAAGCTCATCAAAACTTTGCTTAAAGGTGAAAACACTGAAGATGTCTATAGAAATATTGATACATGTAGAAAGATCATAAAAGAAGCTATAGAGGAGTTACGTACTGGTAGAGTTCCTGCTGAGAAGCTTGTATTGAGAAAAACTTTAAGAAAAAAAGAGTATAGAGTTTTAGTTCCGCATTATATAGCTGCTAGACAACTCATTTTAAACAAGTATACTCAAGAAAACATCATAGAATTTATATACATAAATAATAGACATAAAAATCCTATGAGAAGAGTACAGGCATGGCAGTTATACGATGGGAGAAGCTATGACCGGCAAAAATATATTAAACTACTTCTATATTCGTCGAAGACAATATTATCATTCTTTTCGAATCTATAGGATATAAATGTAAAATTAATAGTTAGGTAAAAACACGAATTTTAAGTATGTGATTTTTCAAATATGAATTTACAATAGGCATCTCCCATCGATATACATGAGACTTCTTTTGAATTAATTCCTATTCTGAATAACTCACTTAACCAACCAGATAACAATCCTCTCGTAAAATGACCCATAGGTTTACTTGATTTTTTAAAAAATGAACATTCTAAGCTTTGTCTTACTATAGTTTCAGCGTATTTTTCTGAAAAATCTATTCTTTTATATTCTAGAATTCCTAAACCTACTATCGCAAACATTGCTTCCGAGAAAGCAGTTAATTCTTCCAAATCATCACCAACTATCTTCAAGTGACTCTTAAAGTATTCTTTCCCCATAGCATATCCAATATGGTAAAGTATAGCCTCATATCCAGTACCAGTTTTTTCTCTTAATGATTTCACAAATGCTTTTAACCCTGGTTCACGGAGAATAAATACTCTTTCTCCATGTAACACTGGTGGAAACATTACATTGTCTACAACTAGTCCCTCTACTAGAGGAGTAATTATTTTGACGTCTCTAATATAATCTTTTTTCTTTATTACCTGTTCAACATCCTTAATGTTGCTCCTTTTATCAGTAAAATCTAAAAACATAATTCCCTTAATATTCTTTCCTGGAACAGGTCTCGACATCTTAAAATGCAAGACAGGAATATTCGCATCGGCAAAATACTTAAATAAATCATATAAAAACGCATGCTCCTTAATAATAGAAGGCGGAATTTCAAAATATAATCCATAAATCCGTTTACCTGGAAGATACACAAAACGTCCCAATTCATAAGGATTTTCTACCATTTAAGCACCAAAAATATATTTTCTTTTTTATATAAAAAGTATTGTTTAGGCTGAACATATATTGTGGAATGAATTCTCTTCTCTACATCACTATTTTTATTTTTCATTCCGATATCACATATATTATGGATAAAGAAATTTTGATAGTTCCCGAACCTAATACACTAGAATTCTCTGGTAAATGGTTCAGTTTTAATGGATTCGTCAACTTTCCAAACTTTCTAGCTAAAGAATTTGGTTTAAAAAGAGGTGAATGGAAACTCTTAAAGGTTTCTGGTGAAGGAACAGGCATAGTAGTAAAAGAAAAAATAGTTGAGTATTGGGGTGATGAAAAAGTCGCTTTTGCAACAATCATACAGCTTACACGTCAAAGAAAAGGATATCTACCTGAAGTCACTATTAAAGAAAAATTAAGATTTAAAATAAGAGGTTATCATCTCGATATCGCTAGAGGTGGTGTACCAAAACTTGAGACTTTTAAGAAAATTCTAAGATGGCTTTTCTTACTGAAATATAACTATTTCGCTATTTATTTCGAAGATTTATTCCCTTGGGAGAAATATCCAAAAATCGGAGCTAAAAGAGGTAGATTGACTAAAGAGGAACTAAATGAGATAATAGGCTATGGCAAAAAACTTGGTATCGAAGTTTTTCCTTCATTAGAACTTACTGGACACATGGAGAACATACTTACACTACCAGAGTTTAGAAAATATAGTGAATGGCATAGACCTAGGGAAGGATGTTTAGATTTAAGTAATAAAGAAGCTAAAGAATTTGCATATAATCTACTACAGGAAGTACTAGATTTTTTCGACTCAGAATACATTCATATCGGTGGGGATGAAACATGGGCATTAGGTAGGGGAAAGAGTCTGAATAAAGCCTGGAAATTTAAAGGTCCTAGGTTATATTTAGAACATCATAAAAAAATGCTTGATATGGTTGAGAAAACCGGTAAGAAACCTATGCTTTGGGGGGATATGCTTACAGGAATGTATCTCTCCAAAGAAGAAGCTGAAAAGTGGAGCGAGGTATTAAAAAGTGATATTTGGGAAAGAGTGATAATAGCCAACTGGGACTACAGCGGTAGAAGTAAAGAATTCTTTAGGGAGAAAATTAGAATATTTAGCAACCGTGGCTTAAAACAGGTTATTTGTCCCGGCTTATCAAATTGGAATACGTTTTATCCAGATTTTGATAGAGCTTTAGAAAATCTTAAAAATTTCTTAGGAGCTGCTAGAGAAGAAGATGTTTTGGGATTCTTAGTGACTGCATGGGGCGACGATGGAGAGGAATGCTTATTCTCACTTTTAGACCCACTTATACTTGCTGCAATGGAGTTTGCTGAAGGCAATGGTGAAT
>JAGGXB010000135.1 GCA_021163245.1 Thermoproteales archaeon | reverse complement strand
CCTTTAACATTTATAATAGTGGATGGCTATATTAGAGGATTTGTTGTAGGGTCACGTAACTCAAACGAATGGGATGAAATTATAGAAGAAATATTAAATACTGAGAATAAAATGATTTATGGGAGTTCAAAGAAATGGTCAGTTGATAAGTTTAAGGAAACATGTATATCTGCTATCGATGAGATGAAGAATTTTTTAGATTTTAATAACTTTACTGTATAATTTTTGAGACTTTTATCGAAAAAAATAAATGTTTTTTGATTTTTATGTTTTAAAAAATAGGTGTATTGGCTCTGATCAAAAAAGATATAAAGATAGCGGTAATAGGTGCAGGGAAAATAGGCGAAGCTATTATTAATTCACTTATTGAAGCAGGATACAAAAATATTGTTGCAACTTGTAGGACAGAGAGGAGAAAAAAGGAGTTATCATATCTGCCTATAGATGTTTTTCTTGATAATAGAAAAGCTGCGTCAAAGTCTGATATATTAATTGTATCTGTTAAACCAAATCAAGTAGTTCCTGTTTTAAGTGAATTAAAAGACTATGTTGTCGGAGGTAAAAGACTGGTTATCTCTGTTGCAGCTATTATTACTACAAGTTACCTAGAAGATAGGTTTAGAGGTATTAAAGTCATAAGAGCTATGCCTAATATTAATATTATTGCAAGGCATTCAGCTACTGCGATCTGTAGAGGTAAAAATATAGACATAGAAGATATCAGGATTGCTCGGGAGCTTTTTGAAGCAATGGGTTTCGTAATAGAGGTTGATGAAAAATATATGGATGCTATTACGGCCTATAGTGGTAGTGGTCCAGCATATGTTCTAGAGTTCTTTGAATCTTTTCTTCTGGCTGGATTAAAAATAGGTCTTCCCAGAGATATAGCTTATGATTTGGCTATCCATACTATAATAGGTAGTGCTAAGTTACTTGAAAGAGGGAATAAACATCCGGCTGAATATAGAGATATGGTTATTACTCCGGGTGGTGTTACCATCGATGCAGTACATATACTTGAAAGAACGGGTTTCAAGGCCGATATAATAGATGCTATTAAAGAAGCTTATGAAAAAGCCAAGGATATAGCATCTATACTTATTTAGAGTTTCAGCTAAAACATTTTTCTTATTGATTATTCAAGTATTTCATTGAGGGATATGAATAGTAAGAAAAATTTTTCATTTGGGGATAAAATATTAGAAATTTTGGAGAATAGTCTCGATTTAGAGGAAGATGATTTCGTTGCATGGAAAGTAGCTCGAATTAAAAGAGATCCATTCAAAATTTTAGTAGCAATTATTTTATCGCAGAATACTATAGAAAAAAATACTCTTAGAGCGTATGTCAATTTAGATAGAACGATAGGTGTAACTCCAGAAAATATATTTAATGTTGATATCACTCGTCTAAAAGAGGCTATTCGAATAGCTGGTTTGCAGGATGCTAAAGCTAGGGCAATAAAAAATTTATCAACTATTATAGTTAAAAAGTTAGGAGGAGATAGTTACAAATTAGAAGATATGGATATTGATAAAATTCAAAAAATTCTAAGAAATATACCGGGTATTGGCAGGAAGACCATAGATGTTTTCTTGGCTAATATTGGATATCCTATCTTGCCTATTGATACCCATATTAAAAGAGTGTCTTACAGAATTGGTTTAGCTGATTATAAATCATACGAGAAGATGCAAATGGAGCTTCACAGAGTCTTTCGTCCAAAAGTAAGGTTAAAGGCACATATGTATCTTATTAAATTAGGTAGGACATATTGCAAGGCTTTAAGACCTAAATGTGATATTTGTCCTGTAAGAGAATATTGTATTAAAAGAGTTTAGGTTTTTAAGGTTTTTATAAAAAATATATTAGTGAACATGGTGGATATAAGGAAAATATACCGTTTATCTTTATTTATTGTTAGAGATAAGGTGGATTTTATATATTCTTATAGTGAGTTTGGTCAACTTATTGATTTTATACCTATTATAGTCGATGGATTAAGTTATTTAAAAGAAAAATTTCCTAATAAAAGTGATTCATGGTACGCTAGGGCACTAGCGAGAGCATTAGTTGGTGTGAAGAAAGTTAGTAGTAATCATTGGCTTGTTAAAGGATTTAAATATTTTGGAGATAGTTCAAGTCTATATAATATTGTTCAGCTAAAGGATGGTAAA
Source organism: Thermoproteales archaeon (assembly GCA_021163245.1). GTDB lineage: Archaea > Thermoproteota > Thermoprotei > Thermofilales > Thermofilaceae > JAGGXB01. The sequence goes on along the minus strand of JAGGXB010000135.1, from coordinate 5,261 downwards.
TATGTCTGTGACTGTTATAGTAGGGCTTTCGGTTTTTATAGAAGGGGAAAGGTATGCACTCATATTGCTTCTGTTATCTTAGCTAGGAAAATGAAATATAATTTTTTAGACTTATATATGATTTAATGTGAAAATATGTCTGTACGTATGTCTGAAGATTTAAGAGAGGTTGTTTTTCATCTGAAATTTTTACCGAATATTGGGAACATTTATATGTCTTATAAAAAAGTCTTTGTTAGAGGAGGAGAGAAAATACTTTTTAGAATCTTTGTCAAGCATAAGCATGGAAATGTGGAAGATGTTTTTAATGGTTATACTGATGTTGCAGATATCAGAGAGCTTGCTTTGAAATTACTACTGCTAACTTCTCATGAGGAAAAGGATTGGAGATATTATATTGACAGAATTAAGGAGAATTTGGCTCAACTTCAGAATATTTTAGAGGTTGACGAGGAATGATTGGTCTATAAGGCTTATATTTTATTTGATTTAATATTTTAGAGTAGGGATAATTATGCTCTCGGGAGAAGAGATCAAAAGACTGATAAAAGATGGTAGTTTAGAAATAGTTCCCTATGATGATGAGATAATAAGAGAGAATGGAGTTGATCTACGCATAGGGGATGAAGTTGCAGTTCTTTTAAACAATCCGAATCCTCTTGATCCAGAAAAACTTGATAAAATTGATCTTAAAGAGTATTATAAGGTGCTGAAAATAGATAATAATTTCGTAATTCAGCCATATATGAAGATTCTTGTTTCTACACTTGAAAGGATCAAGATGCCTGTAGATATTGCTGCATTGGTAGAGCTCAGAAGCACATTTGCCCGTTTAGGGTTATCAATTCCGCCAACTATTATAGATGCTGCATTCGAAGGACAGATTACATTGGAGGTACATGGTGGTGCTTTTCCCGTGTTGTTAAAGAAAGGTATAAGATTTGCTCACGTTGTGTTTATGAGAGTTGAGGGTAAACCTGTACCATATAAAGGAAGATACCAGGGTCAAAGTGGTGTAACTCTTCCTAAATAACAAGTGGTTTTTGTGAATAATTTTAGGGTTATAGGTATTGATCTCGCAGCTAGTGTGAAACGAGACACGGGGATATGTATATTGAACAATAAGTTGATAGCAAGAACATTTATTGTTCACAAAGATGAAGAAGTTCTTGATATAATAGCAGGGTATTCACCTAAAGTAGTGGCTATCGATGCACCATTATCCATCCCTAAAAGTAGAAAAAATATATATGATAGAAGTGGGGGTCATTTTAGAGAGTGTGATCTTCTTTTACGGAAATATGGAATAAGATTTTTTCCCATAACTCTCGGTCCGATGAGAAAATTAACAGAAAGGGGAATACTGTTAAAAGATATAATAGAGAAAAAATATGGAATTGAGGTTATTGAAGTATATCCGGGAGGTGCTCAGGATGTATTAGGCATACCACGTAAAACGAAAAGTATACAATGTTTGTATAATGGATTGAGGGTTCTAGGTATCAAAGGTTTAAATCCCGGGATGACTGGTGACGAGTTAGATGCGGTAACTGCGGCATATGTAGCTTATCTATATGTTAAAGGAAAAGTTAAGCTTTTGAAAGGAGAAGATGGATGTATAGTGATGCCTAAGTTTTAGATATTTTAAATATCTCATAGAGGTTTTTTAGGATATATTTAGGCTTGATTTCGTTTTTGTCACTATATGTTTTTGTGACTCCTGTTAGCACTAATGCAGAGTCGAGATTCGCATTATTTGCTCCGAGTATGTCTGTTTCCAATCTATCACCTATTACTAAAACCTTCTTAGGATCTGCTTTATAGCTTGATATAACAAGGTTAAATATCTCTTTGGATGGTTTTCCTATATTTATATCTGGTTTTCGGTTGGCGCAGACCGAAATACTTGAGATTATGGATCCTGCACCGGGCATTTCTCCGGAAGGTGAGGGTACAGTTGGATCAATGTTTGTTACTATGAATAACTTATTTTTATCTCTGAGTAATCTGCATGCATGTGCTATCTTCCAGTAACTTATTTCACGATCTATACCAACTACCACAGCTTGAACTGTAGAGTCGTATCCTATATTCACTCCAATTTTTTCAAGTTCTTCATATATGCCTTCTTCTCCTATTACAAACACTTTCTTTATTCCATTTTTCTTGAGGAATAAAGCAGTGGCATATGAACTGGTATATATTTCATTTAGGGAGACTTTAAGTCCCATTTTTTGGAATTTTTTCTTATAACTTTCTCTAGAAAGTGATGAGTTATTTGTTAAAAAAACAACCTTTTTATCGTTTTTCCTCAGTTCATTTATTGAATTAATCGCTGAAAGAATGGGTTCATTTCCTTTCCAAATGACTCCGTCACAGTCTAATATAAAGAGATCATATTTTCTAAATTTTTCCCGGATTATATACTTCTTCATTTCTCTCTTTCTCCTGCTTAAGTTTTTCTAACTTAGCTATTCTCTTAGATTTTTTAAATGCCAGAAATAAAAGTATTATTCCAATTAAAAATATGATTATTGCCAGACCGATGATAGCATATGAAAAAGGTTGAAAACCTATTTGCAGAATTAGAAAAGATAATATAAAGGAATAAGTTGATGATGCATAATATGCTGTCACGTTCCAGTCTAGAATACCATAGAAAAGAATTTCTGAAAGTTTTACATGAATAATCTCGGCTTCGGTGAAGAGTGAGCCTTCAGGTCGAAATCTTCTAATTCTTGTTCTAAGATAACCATAAATTATCCAAAAAATAATTATAGCAGCTTCACCTACTAGCATCCATGAAAGTATATTGGGTAGTTGAAGTATATGAAGCTCTGGTAGACTTAACACAATAACATGATATTACTAAATGTTTAAAAAGGTGCTGGTATGCTATCTGAAAAGGTTGCTAGGCTCATCTCATTCGTATTATCTCCCAATGTTTATAGCTTATTTATCTATACATTGTATTGGCATCTAGTTGGATGCATAGGTGGTTTTTTAGCTTTACTAATATTGTTTATAACAATTTCTTTTCTACCGTTTATATTTGTATACATCGATATGGTTCGAGGGAAAACAGATATCTTTGTCTCTAAGAGAGAAGAGAGGAGAAAATATTATATTTTAACTTTATTTTCTTACATAATGGGAGTTCTTTCATTAAATCTAATAGGTATATCGGCATACAATATTTTGTTTTTCACATATTTTATAGTAGGATTAATGTTATTTATTCAGAATATTAAATATAAGATAAGTATTCATGCTGCTGGTATAGCAGGTCCAACAACATTATTAGTTGCTGAGTATGATTCATTTTATTGGCTACTTTACCTTGTATTGATTCCAGTTATTTGGTCTAGATTAAAGATGAAGGCTCATTCAAAATATCAAATTATATCTGGAACATTAACGAGTGTTTTTATGACATATATATTAGTATTAGTTCTAAAGGCTTGATAAAACTATGTTAAAAAAGAATTATAATGAGTTAAAAAACATTGTTAAGAAACGAAGTTATTTTACCATTTACGTCTAAATACTTTTTCTCCTGGGAAGAGAGCACTCTCTCCTAAATATTCTTCTATTCGTAATAATTCATTATATTTGGCTGTCCTTTCACCTCTAGCAGGTGCGCCTGTTTTTATTTGTCCTGCATTTAAAGCTACAGCAATATGGGATATTGTGACATCTTCTGTTTCTCCACTCCTATGACTTACGATAACATTGTAGTTATTTTTAAATGCTTTGAAAGCAGCTTCAATTGCCTCTGAAAGACTTCCTATTTGATTAACCTTCAGCAACAGAGCATTAGCTGCTTTCATTTCTATACCTTTTGAAAATCTGCTTATATTTGTGACAAATATATCGTCTCCTACAATTTGTATATGTTTTAATTCTTCGGTTATAGTTTTAAAACCTTCGTAGTCTTCCTCATGGAAAGGATCTTCTATAGAGATTAATGGATACTGTTCAACAAGTTTTCTGTAATATTCGAGTAACTCGTCTCTTGTTAATTCAGATCCATCTATAGAATATTTATCCTCCTTACTATTATAGAAGTCTGTTGCTGCAGCATCTAGCGCCAGCATAACATCCTTACCAGGCTCATATCCAGCAAGCTTTATAGCACTTATAATTGCGTCTAATGCTTCTGTGCTTTTCTTTAATGGTGGTGCAAACCCTCCTTCGTCACCAACATTTATGGCTGATTTCCCATATTTATCATTAAGATATTTTTTCAGAGAATGATAGACCTCGCTACCAATCCTTAAAGCTTCTTTAAAAGTCTCTGCTCCCACTGGTACAATTAAAAATTCTTGTATTTTTAATTGGTTACCAGCATGTTTGCCACCATTGATAATATTCATCAATGGGACGGGCAATGTCGTTGCGTATATTCCTCCTAAATACTGAAATAGAGGTAAACCGTATGTATTAGCTGCTGCTTTAGCAGTCGCCAATGATACTGCAAGAATAGCGTTTGCACCAAGTCTTGATTTATTTGGTGTACCGTCTAAAGATATCATTATATTATCTATTTCTTTCTGATTTCTGCAATCTAATCCGATGAGTTCCTTTGATATGATATCGTTTATATTTCTTACAGCTTTTTCAACTCCTTTTCCATGAAATTCTTTACTATTATCTCGTAATTCTATAGCTTCATGGGTTCCTTTAGATGCACCTGCAGGAACAGCGGCAACACCTATACCTCCACCAAGTGTTCTTACTTCTGCTTCAACTGTAGGATTTCCTCTGGAATCTAAAATCCATCTTCCTTTAACATAACTTACTACAAAAAGATCTTCGTCTATTAAATTTGACATATTTGATCCCATCTTAAATTTTCTTAAAGTTATTTATTAGTTATCTTTGAAAGAGGGAGGACAAACCCTATTTGGACCAACTGCTCTTATACTGGCTTGTAAAAACTCGATGGATCTTTCAAGCAAATCTTTTACAAATCTCTTTCCTTCTTCTGTAAGCGAGTAAACTTTTTTATCCCTTTCCTTAAGTTCTTTAAATCGTAAAAGTCCTTCTCTTTCTAACTGTTTTAGGAAAGGATAGACTTGTGAAGGACCAACTTTAGTCTCTAATTTATTTTCAAGTAGTTTCATTAATTCGTATCCATGTTTAGGGCCATCAAATAATAGTACAAGTGTATAAAGTTTAATTACTGTGTTTACACGAATTTTATGTAATTCTGTTTTTTCCATAATTTTTTTACTCATATATACCATCATGTTCAATAT
>JAGGXB010000116.1 GCA_021163245.1 Thermoproteales archaeon | reverse complement strand
CGTTTACAGCTGGGACTACGGGGGTATCTAATCCCCTTTGCTCCCCCAGCTTTCGTCCCTCACCGTCGGGCGCGTTCCAGCCGGGCGCCTTCGCCACTGGCGGTCCTTCCGGGATTACAGGATTTCGCCCCTACCCCGGAAGTACCCCCGGCCTCTACCGCCCCCTAGCCCGACAGTATCCCTCCGTTCTCACGGTTGAGCCGTGAGTTTTAAAGAGGGACTTGTCGGGCCGGCTACGGACGCTTTAGGCCCAATAATCGTCCCGACCACTCGCGGGGCTGGTATTACCGCGGCGGCTGACACCAGTCTTGCCCCCCGCTTATTCCCCCGGCTTTTTAGACCGGGGAAAAGCCATCCTCTTCGGATGGCACTCAGGGTGACCCCGTCACGGTTACCCGCATTGCGGAGGTTTCGCGCCTGCTGCGCCCCGTAGGGCCTGGGCCCTTGTCTCAGTGCCCATCTCGGGGCTCCTGCTCTCACAGCCCCTACCCGTTATCGGCTTGGCGGGCCGTTACCCCGCCAACTACCTGATAGGCCGCAGCCCCATCCTCAGGCGGATACAGTAAGCATGGTACTGTATCCCTTTCGGAGCAGACCCATTCCAGGTGTCTGCTCCTATCGGGGGTTAGCCCCAGTTTCCCGGGGTTATCCCCGTCCTGAGGGTAGGTTAGCCACGTGTTACTGAGCCGTCCGCCGCGCTCCGCCATAGCTCGGAGCGCAGACTTGCATGGCTTAGTCCCACCCCGATAGCAGTCGGGTCCGGCAGGATCAACCGGAGTCTAGGCCGCAGGCCTAATACATGCGGAGGAGAAAAAGCGCTATGCGTATCACGCTAAGACCTTTCGGACCCAAGCGTCCAAGCTTAATGCTTGGTTTGTTTGGGTCCACATAATGTCGCCGCAACTGGAGGCCACGCCTTCATTGGAAGAAGGTTATCCTTCTTCCATTATCTGGGTGAGCCGCCGATAATTGCGGCGCAATAATATGCGTGTTTTTGATACTTTTATATTTTTCTCTTTTATAAGTTGTTTCTTTTTATTTATTCTATATATTTATTAAATATATTTGGTTTTTAATATATTTTTCATATAAATAGATTAATTATTTATTAGTGGCAGTAAAAAAATTTTTAAAATTTTTAATTTTTTATCCATCCATTGAGACTTTATTTGACTGCATCTTTTTTCTCATTATTTCGTTATTTGGCAAATACCCATTTACAACTTGGCTTTTTGTCGAAATTAATAATGTGGAATTATTGAATATTTTAGCGTCTCAATAAATAATTTAGTTTATAAGAAAGTAAAACTTTAAAGTAAATGATGCGATCACGGACATATCTTATCAAGACTGAGGGAGATATAGAAGTACTTAATACTCTTCTTTTTAAAGCCTTGGTTTCCTTAAATAACAGAGTTGAACCGATAAGACTTGATATTAGTGGGAAAAATAGTCTAGTACCTGGATATAGAAAATTTACAGTAGAAGAATATGGTTCTGGCGAACTAATAAAAGAACACCTGGTCTTGGGAGGAACTGTTATCGATAAGAAATTCATTATTACGATAAAATACAAGCATTCAAAGGGATGGGGATGGAGTGATGTTTTCGAAGTATTTTTTAAAAAAGTTAAGAAAGGTATCAGAATAACTATTAGTAGAATAAATGGACTTGGGAGAACTACTCCTGGCTATATAATAGAGATTATAAAAACTCTCATTACAGAAGAAAATTATGAGTATATATTTGAGGTTACAGTTTATGAATAAAGGCATATTTATTGTGTTTGAAGGAATAGATGGTTCTGGAACAACAAGTAATTCAAAATTGATCACAGCATGGCTAGAAAAGCTAGGGTATCCAACAATATGGACTAGTGAACCCACACAGTCAGATATTGGGATGTTAATAAAAAAGAAATTAAAAACACCTACACTTGATCCACATATCGACGCATTACTTTTCGCTGCAGATAGAATATGGCATATTGAAAAAATTATAAAGCCTAATCTAGAAAAAGGCTATATAGTTATAAGTGACCGATATTTTGAATCAAGCATAGCCTATCAAGGTGCCCAAGGAGTAGACATAAAATGGATACAGTTAATCAACAAAAATATTATTTCTCCAGATATTACAATAATTCTTGATATTTCTCCCGAGAAATCTTTAGAAAGAATTAAAAATAGAGAAATAAAGGAAAAATTTGAAAGTATGGATTTCTTAAAAAAGGTAAGAGAAATATATTTAGAAAGAGCAAAAATAAAAAATTATTACATTATTGACGCAGAGAAGGAAATAAACTATATACAAGAAAAAATAAAAAATATAATCCTTAGATATATCCAAGAAAATTATTCTTCTGAATAAGGTATCTTAGCCTTTTCAAAATCTTCCTTTCTTTTATAAAGAGGCCTGGTGGCATCTATACCTAATTTACTAGTAATTAATTTTTCTTGATCCGCTGAAGGGTCTAGACTAGACCCTCTAACATGTGAGATTATTAAAATATCCTCGTCTGGCTGCATTCTAGTAGATAATGCCCATTCAACATCATCAGGATCATCTACATTTATATCCGTATCAACTACAGTAACCATTTTTAGAGATGGGTGGCCAGTAAAAGCGGCCATGATAGCATTTTTTCCATCTCCCTCTGATACCTTCTTTATCGAAACTATTGCAGACAGCCATCCGCATCCTCCATTAGTTAGTCTAACAGCCTTTACTTCTGGAACAACTTTAGATACTTCGCTCCATATCCGTGCCTCACGTGGAAATCCCATCAGTGTTCTATGCTCTCTTCCTGCAGGTAAAATGGCATAGTATATCGGGTTCTCCCTAATTAGTATCTCATCGATCTCTACAACTGGCTGCTTTCTCACAATATCATATGTTCCAGTTATATCAACAAAGGGCCCTTCATCAACCATTTTATCTCTTAGTATCCTTCCCCGTATCAGTATTTCGGTATCTTCAGGAACTATGATATCTGAACTATCCAACTTTATACCTTTAATCATTCCACCCGATAAAGTATTAGCAACATATAGTTCATATACACCGTATGGAGGCGAAGAGGCTGATGCAATATAGAAATATGGAGATGCTCCAATTACTATTGCTATTTCTAGATCCTTACCATATCTTTTGGATTTATTATACATAAAATAAAGGTGTCTTGGAACAAGTCTTATAGCAAGATGCTTTTCATCAAGTACTAGCATCCTATGGATACTTGCATTAAGGTATCCTTCTTCAATATCTCTTCCAATAACAATAGAAGAAGTCATATATTTACCAGCATCCTTTTCATAATATTTTAATACTGGAAGCCTAAAAATGTCATCTCCAATACTCTTTAGGGAATAAGATTTTGTTAACTCTACCTCTTTAGGATTATCTAAACTGTGATTAAGAATAGAAAAAGCTTCTCGGTCATCAAATACATTTAATGCCATATATAATATCTCTCTTTTCGTAAAAAGATTTCCTAAAATGCGAAAATCTTTATAACTTTTTATATTATTAAAGAGTATACTATTCTTACCATCAAACTTCTTTAGAAAATAAGATATCTCAAAATCTGTAGAAACAGATACATCTATCGTTTTTAACATTTCATTCTGATATAATCTATCAAGAAAATCTCTAAGTTTCCACTCCACTTTCAGTTTCCTCCTTTCTTCCAATAATCTTAATATATTCAGCATTTATTGTAATTGGAAGTGGATATGCAGCCTCAGCTATCTCAACTTTAACTTCTCCTCTAGACTTATCAATTTGCACAACTCTGCCCTTCATGCCTATGAAAGGACCACTGGTAATTTCAACCAAATCATCAACCTTTACCATCTCTATGACTGGTCTGGGAGCAATAAACTTAATTATATCATCTATATTCATACCGCCCCTGATAACACCTTTAACATGTTTTATTCCGTAACTTAATCGATGAACCACGTGCGGTATATCTGTCTCAACAATAACAATGCCTCTCAATCCAGATACAACAGCTAGAGAATGGACCTCAATTTTTGACGCCTTAGCTCGCTCTTCCATAAGAAGAGACACGTTATACTCTTGACCAATAGTAGTTCTCACAGCAAAAAACCTTACTTTACCAGCCAAAAAATCACCCTCTATAATCTGTATCTACGTCTAGCATATACTATAGCTCCCATAACAATAGCTAGGATAGCTGCTAAGAATATTATTGCAATATCCTTAGGAACAGGCCCAAATCTTGCAAACTGAAAAGCAGATCCAATCAGCTGAAAGACAAATCCTAAACTACCGAGAATAGTTAACCCAATCGCAACTACTTTTAAAGTAAGCATAAACTCATCTTTATCAGGCTTTCGACTCATCCTTATAGTTCTAGCGATATTTCTTAAGTATTCCCCTATGTTCACAAACAAACACCGTGCAATTAGTATATTATAGATTTAATAATCGATAACCTAATTTAAATTTAAATATTCTCATATATAAGCTTAGAAAGAACTGCCTTAGCAGTATATAATCTATTTTCAGCTTGATCCCAAACTACCGAATGTTGAACATCCTCAATCACAGAATCAGTAACTTCTTCGTTTCTCTTAGCTGGTAAACAATGCATAAAGATAAAGTTTTGATCTGCAAATCTTACTAATCTATCATTAACCTGATAACTAGGTAGAAAATCTTTCAATCTTTTTTCTCTCTCTGACTCCTGTCCCATACTCACAAAGACATCCGTATATATAACATTAGCACCATCTATAGCTTCTATGGGATCTTCTGTTATAGTAACAGCCCTACATCCAATTTCATTTAGAAAATTTTCTGTAGGCCAGTACTCTCTTGGAGATGCTATCCTTATCTCAACTCCTAACTTATTTGCTATAATCAATAATGAATTTAAAACATTATCTCTACCATCTCCAACAAAAGCTATTTTCACATCCTTAAAACCTCCAAATTTTTCAAAAATAGTCATGAAGTCAGCTAATGCCTGTAAAGGATGAAACAAATTACTTAACATGTTGATTACAGGAACAGAAGCATATTCTGCTAGTTCTTCAAGCACATTATGAAAATAAACTCTAGCAGCAATAGCATCATGATATCTCGATAAAACTCTAGCAGTATCCTTTATAGGTTCACCTCTTCCTAATTGTAGCTCACTCCAATTATAAGTGATTGGAAAAACACCGATTTGATAAGCTGCAACTGCCATGGAAGCCCTTGTTCTCGTAGAAGGTTTTTCAAAGATTAAAGCAATACTTTTTCCTGAGAAGGATATAGAGGATTGAGGAGTTCTTTTATATTTTATAGCTTTCGATATTAGACTTAATATTTCCTCTCTACTATAATCTTTAAGAGTTAAAAAATGCACCATTCAACACCAATAACCTTTGAGAAAAACAATATATAAATAATACTCTGAGTAAAACTGCTTTATATAAAATAGAACAATCTCATACTATAGTAGACTGCTAACAAATTTTTTATAGTCAAATATTTGTAAATCATCATATCCTTGTCCAGTACCAATGAATATTATTGGTTTTTTTGTCGCATAAATGATAGAGATGGCGGCTCCACCCTTAACATCTGCATCAATCTTAGTTAGTATACTTCCATCAATTCCTATAGCTTCATTAAATCTAATTGCTTGATCCAAAGCATCGTTTCCAGTGAGAGCATCCCCCACAAATATTTTTAAATCCGGATTAATAACTCTAGCAATCTTCTTCATTTCTTCCATCAGATTTATATCACTTTGTAGTCTTCCCGCTGTATCTATTAACACAACATCTATCTTATGCTTTCTAGCATAAGCCACAGCATCATATGCTACTGCTGCTGGATCCGCTCCATAATCGTGCTTTACCACTTTTACACCTATTCTTTCTGCATGAATCTCTAACTGTTCAATTGCACCAGCTCTATAAGTATCCGCAGCTGCAATAACTACACTAAACCCATTTTTCATAAACCATTTAGCAACTTTCGCAATAGTTGTAGTCTTGCCATGACCATTAGGACCTACAAAGAGAATAATCAAAGGATTATTACCTTCTCTTTTTTCTTTAACCTTTTCAAGAAGATCTAAACATCCAGCTTGTTCAAATAATTCTAGTAAAATATCTCTCAAAAATTGTTTAATAATATATTTCTTATCTATTCCTCTCTTTACCTTATATCCTTCTATTCTTTCCTTTAATTTCTTCACTAAAAATTCAGCTACTTCTACGGCTACATCTACTTCGGCTAATGAAAATATTATCTCGTTCTCGATTTTTTCTATATCATCAGACCTAAGCTCTGTATAGGAAATCTTCTCAATAGTATTTTTCAAAACATTTCTTAACTTTCCAAACAATTATCTTCACTCTTTCCTACTTATAACCTGTCCTTCAATATAACTCATTCTCTGCAAAATAGTTTGATACTCGTTTGCTCGCTTCTTAAGCTCTTCTCTCATTAGTTTTACTTTCTCTTCCAAATAAGAAATAGCGTCGTTAAAACTCTTTTCAACAACTACTCCGCTTCCTACATTAACTAAAACTTTATCATTCTCTAAAAATGATACTCTAATCATAATGTTTCCTCCAATGGGAACCAACAATGTCTCACCATTTGATAATTTTGAGATCTCTTTCAATGAAGCAAGTGCTGTTTCAAAATCATTAATAGCCACATTAATTAGATCAATCCTATTCTTTAACTCAGTGGCAATTTGAGATAAGAGTGCGTATTCAGAAGAAAGTGCTTCCTTATTTTTATCTGCTACAGTACTCATATTATCTACCGATGATAAAACCGTTGACTATTTATATATTTTAAATCATAAATAAGCTAATCATAGATTTCTCATTTTCTTATATATCTAAGATGAAAATAATCTAAATCTTAACAATTTTTTCTAGAGAAATAAATTCTTTAACATATTGATTCTCTACTTCCTCAGGATTAATCTCCTTAATTTCCTCAATTTTTATATGATTACGTTTTAACTTATGTCTGGATCCCAATATACTATATATTTTTTCCAATGCGTGCTTCTCTGTTAGAGCCCTAACTTCTATCTTGAATCTCTGTGTAAAACCTGTTTTGAATTTCATTTCCCCAGTAATTCTGTATACTTTAATTTCTGTACTCATATTCATCACCAAAATCTATCCTATTTCTAAAAACTATCTAATAAATGTATGCACCAAAATATCTTTTTTCTTCAGTCATATAGAGAATATAAATTTATTCTATATGTTTGATCAATGCTCTTTAACTACTGAAAAATATTTGATGAAGCCTCATCAATTCAGGTCCTGTTGTTTCCGATCCTACAATACCTCCCTTCGTATTAACAACTATTCCACTACTAAGAAAAATATTTCCTCTATTTACAGTACCAACGTCGGCTCTTACTCCAAAAATATTTGACAGCTCTTCGATTTCTTCTTCATTAGCCAAAGGATTTAGAAGTAGCCCATTATTAGAAACTACAGCTACAGATCCTACAAGAGGAGATTTAGCTACAGATCTTATTATTGTTTCCACATCTAAAACTTCCTCTATCTGGGCACGAAGTTTACTAGGAATCAAAGGACTTATAACAGCTGCCTTATCATTGGCCAAAATAAGGTTTCCCACCGCACTAACCTTAATATCATCTGCAACAAGTATATTTATTCTATCTTCTAAAGTTTTTTTAAGAAAACTGATCTCCTCAATCGTTATTAACTTACTTAATACTATACCATTTGAGTTACCTGACATAAAAACGCCTATAAGTGGAGATAATCCTAGAGTAACTCTATACACGGGGACCTGTAATGTTTTCTTTACTACATTCTCAAATTTTTCAGGAGCGTCCCGAGGTATAAAAGAAAAATTCTCATTTGTAAAAACATATACCCCAATATTTGGATTACCATAGATCGCAACTTTTTCAAACGCCAATTTTTATCACTCTTTAAAAAGCTCAACCTCAGCCAAATCTTCTTCTATCTTTGAAATTTTTACCTTAATCCTTCTCGGAGGCTTCTCAATACCATTGTTCCATACATATTCATTTACCTCATTGCTTATCCTGACATACTTTACGTGGAAATGTCTTTGAACATATTCATGTATTATCCTAATTGCTTTTTTCGCTCTCTTTTTACGTGGCGCTTTCCATGCATCTCTTAAAGGAATAATATATACATTTTCCTCACTAGACACATTATTCACCTCATAATTGCATTCTGCTTCGTCTCCATCTCCTTCTAGGTCTTCTAGAAACTTTTCTTAGCGTCTTAGCGATAACCCATACTGGTAATGGCTGATTTGAATTATATGCCCCGGCAAGACGTCTTTTTTTCGCTACATGTTTATAGTGAGCAACCATACCATAACACCTTATATCTAGCAAAATGTGATAAAACCTTGCTTATATATTTATATTAAGCTTATATCGATCATTTAAAAGAATATCTTATTTTAATATCCTTATGAACATTGTCCATTAGGGCTAATAGTAATCTTTTTAAATCATCATCAGTGATAGGTAATTTTACTCTACCAGTACTTGCTAACTGTATTATTTGAAGCTCTAATGCCTCAACTAACTGAGGCTTAACCATTTTTAGATTATATAATCTCTCACGTGCTTTTGGAGTAAGAATCTTTCTTAACAACTCCTGCTTCTTCAATTCTTCTTGTTTTCTTCTTTCTTCCTCAATACTTGCTTCCTGTAGTCTCTTTTGATATTCTAAGAGCTTCCTTCTTTTAATTTCTTCTAATTCAGCATCATACTCCTCACTCATTGTAAGCCAACCCCAACAAAATAGTTCTAGAATATAATTCTAAATTTAATTTATAATTATTCAGCTGATAAACTTAATTGTAAAAAGACAGGAAAACTTTAGCCAACATATTTTTTTAATTCCGGTTTTTCTTTAACCATCCTTCTAAAAAGTCTAGCAGCCAAACCATCTAATAAAGCCATACCTTGTGGAGTTAAAATTCTTCCTTTTCTGTCAACTTTTGTTACAAGTCCAGCCTCCTCTAATTGTTGTAATATTTTTCTTATAATTGATCCGCCAGCCTTTCTAAAATGCTCTCTTACATGTCCTAGATCTTTTCTTCCACCATAAGCTGTTCTTAATCTCTCAATGCCTACCGGTCCATTTATATAAATTTTCCTTAATAATGATGCACATCTGACATACCACCAGTCCGGATCTTCTGGTATTCTTTCTTTATGTGGACTAGTCTTAACATACAAAGCCCATTCTGGTGGTTTAATAACATCACTATAATTTTCTTTTAGATATTTTGCTAACTCGTTGATTAAATCCTGAGCCGGGATAAACTTTGCGTTAACCAATATATACACCTCTCTGAATTTATTCATTTTAATGTTATTAACTTTACGATGTTCTTCGCCTGACCGTATACAAGTAAATATTTCAGTTTTTAAGTTTATCTGCTATAATATTAGAATAGCATTTTGAATTGAAATATTGTTTTATAATCTGAAAATCTTTAAAGATATATGTAGAGTGGAGACATCCTATGAATGAAACGATCAAAGAAAAAGACTGGGTATTACTTTATTTTAACAAAAAAAGACATTATATTTATCGAGTTACCGAAACAAAAGTCAATCTAAACGAGGGAATAGTCCATTTAGACAAACTTTTAGGGAAAAGGTATGGGGATATTGAAAAGACTCATTTAGGTGTTCCCTTTAGAATACTGAAACCCACTATTATGGACATAATATTAGAGAAATTTACACGAAAAACACAAGTTATATATCCAAAAGATTTAGGATATATAATTTTAAAAGCCGGAATAGGGCCTGGCTCAAATGTCTTAGAAGCAGGTACGGGTAGTGGTGTACTTACTGCCATCATTGCAAATTTTGTCCGACCAAACGGAAAAGTTCTAACATTTGAAATAAGAAAAGATCTTTATGAGTTAGCAATAAAAAATATTAAAAAATTAGGATTAGAAACATATGTCAGATTTCATCAAGCCGATATAAGAGAAGCAGAAATAGATACCGATATAGATGCTATCATATTGGACCTACCCGACCCATGGAATGTAATATGTAAAATATCTCATTTTCTAAAAATTGGAGGTAGAATTATTTGTTTTTTACCAACAATTAATCAAATCGAAAAAACTTACCTAGCACTAAAAGAAAAAGGATTCATAATGATTGAAGCAAGCGAGTTGCTAGAAAGAAAGTATGAATTAAAGAAAAACGCTATTAGACCTAAAACACTTATGAGAGGACATACGGGCTATATTATTAGTGCAGTAAAACTTCTTCATATATAGAAACATAAAGATTTATTAGTTGGACTCTATATCAATGCTCAGAATATAGAGTCAATAATATTTATTGGTCTACCGGTGTTGTTATGCCTAAAAAAAGAAAAAGCAGAGGAAGACGTAAAGGTGGCAAAGGCAAAGAAGATTTGGTACAATGTGATATGTGTGGAGCATTAGTTCCTAGATCAAAAGCTATAAAGATTACACGACCTGTATCAGTGGTTGATCCTCAACTAGCTAGAGAACTTAGAAGTAAAGGAGCTATAATACCAGTTTATAGGGTAACTAAATATCTATGTGTTAAATGTGCGATTCATAGAGGTATCGTCAAAATACGCTCAGAGGAAGAAAGAAAAAAGAAAACACCACTAAGATAATTTTCTAACTATAATTATGTATATGAAAAAACTTATTCCTTCTGAGAATCACATAGTATTTATCTTAAAAGCTTCACAAGCTGTAACAGCTCCAATCTTCACTTCCAAAAGCTTAGCAAGCTTAGGAGGTAGGATGGATCTAGTGGCCAGAGCTATTATCGCAGCTATTGCTAAAAAAAGTGGGATAAGAAAAAATATACTTTTTATTTCAATATTCGAAGGTTCACCTAATCCTCCGATAACATTTATTATTGATTCAAATAAGTTTCATAAAACTGTTATTAGCGAAAAAAATGTAGCTAATATTATATTAACTACTTTAAGAAATAAATCATCTAGTGTAGCATACATCCTAAATGCTTCTTTTCGTGAAATAATTACATATTGTTTAAATCTTTTTGGAAAAAAGAAAACTGTTTATCTTTGTGAAAATGGAATCGACATAAGAACATTGCCCAGGAAATATATCGATCAAATAAGAGTGTTTATAATTGGTGATCATCGAGGAATAGATAAAGAGAATGAAAAATGGCTTGAAAAGAAGGGGTTATCAAAGATTTGTCTAGGTCCTATATCTTATTTAGCCAGTCATGTAATAACAATTGTATTGGAAGAAAAAACTAGGGCAAAAGAAAACTCTTAACATCGCTAATAGAATATTTCTTTCTCATATTATATTCAGCTACAACATATGATGAAACATTATTCTTATCTATGTAAGACGTAAAGGGTTTTATTAGATTTAGAATATTTGTAGAAAGACAGGAGGGACATATAAGATTAATACCTCTAAAAGTCTTAAGACAGGATAAACATTTACTTAATTCATAAGAAAACGTTACCCATCTAATTTTTTCTTTTTTCATCCTCATAAAAAATTTTGATAGAAATGAAGTAGACATTATACTGCTAGGCGAAAAATATATGTTAAAAATATCTCCACTATCGATATTGTTTTGAAAAACCTTCTCAATTTCTATTCTCTGATTAATTGTATAATCTTCATAATAAGAGAATGGCCCAATAGTGTTAAAATCATAAATCTTAGCAACACCCGTAATTTTTTTACCATATGACTCAATGATTTTTAATTGCTCATATAATTCTTCACATACTATCCCGGAAGTGATAAATTGTTTGTCATTCTCATAATTTTCTCTCATTTCACGCCAAAATCTTTCTGTTAGCTTTTTTAAGTCCTTTATCTCAAGATATGAATGATGAGTTTTTAAAGCATAGTGAAATCCCGTAAATGCCAAATTATTTTGTGGAACAATCCCTGAGATATTTACTCCCAATAACTCTTTTAAATTATTAATAACTCTTAAAGATAAAGAAACATCATTTAACTCTTCAATTATAGATACCGCATCTCCGAGAATGTCTAAGAAATCTATCTTCCTTTGTATGCTTTTTACTAGCATCACAGGCATATTTATTCCTATTGCAAATCTCAGTAATTCTATTTCATTTTCCTTGTGAAAACTTATTTTAAATAAGTTACTGGTAATAATAGTTGTTCTCTCTGGAAAAAGGTCCACTATTATCGACTGTCCATTATTTATCATTTTTAAAATGTTTGACATTATCTTCTTATTTTCTAAATCCTCATCATCAATACGTATTATAAATAACAGATTTGGAAAAATATGTTCCGAAAGAATACGAAATAGATTAGATGTAATTCTTAGAATACGCTCATCATCATATTTTTTATTCACTAGTTCAGGAGATTCAACGATAAGTGTAAGCTTATAATTTTTTTCTGCTATATCATTTAAAATATCAATGCACTGTCTGATATCATTTGGTTGCGTTTTCTCCTTTTGAAAAAGAAAAGATGTATTGTCTATAATATGTTCTCCGATTATCTCTCTAAGTTTAAAAAACGTTTTAAGAAAAGAAGAAAATGAAAAATTTTCATTTATTAACGGCTTATATAATATTGCTGAATAACCATTGTATAGATAATATGGATGCCATATGTAGAAGTATCCCTCACCTATAAATTCTCTTATTATCCCTGACATTCTATTCTTAATAACATACATATCTCTTAAACTTTCGAGTATAAACAAAGAATTCTTTCTAAGAATTTCCTTGAGATCTAAAAAAAACATATCCGTTCTTTTTTGAGTATATACACCCTTTTTCAGCAAAATGAAAAAAATTAGTCCGAATAATTCATCTTGATAAATTTCATTTATACCAGATTCCCTAAGAACATTCTCAATATCACTTACTAAGTCACGCATCTTCCCTCTTGTGAGATTGTAACCCTTAAGATAATTTATTATTTCTTCTCTCGAAAAAATATGAGGAATCCCTTTAAGATTATAGACTATGATGTTTTTTGAAAAACCTGACTCTACAAGTAGCTCATTTAGCTTATCATAAACCTTTTTACCATAATCAGTTACTACGTATTCTCCTCCACTCTTCATAGCTACTAAATTTAATTCTTTTAGTTTAGTTAGATGAAAACTAAGTTTACTATTATATTTTAAACCTAGTATAGAATTAAGCTCAGAAAATGTAAGAGGCCCATGATGAATAAGTATTTTCAGAATATTTATACGAGTCTCTTGAGAAAGAACCTTCAATAATTCAATAAGATTATCTTGTGACATATCGTTCATAAGCCTAGATTTTTGATTAAATAAAATCATAATAAAGTTTATTATTATGCGATAGTTCCATGATACTTTGTAAAATATGTTAGTAGATAAAGTAAGTGTAGCTATTATAGAACCACTTTATGAAATGAATATTGGTTACATTGCCCGAACGATGAAAAATTTTGATATTAAAAAACTATATATTGTTAATCCTAGATGCGAAATTGGAGAAACAGCAAGAATGTATGCATCACATGCACAAGATATAATTAATAATATTATTATTGTAAATTCCTTTAAAGAATTAACGAAAAAATTCAATTTTATTGTCGGTACAACAGGAAAAATACCGAAAAGACCATCAATCATAAGAAGATATATATACGTTGACCGTCTAGCTGAAATAATCTCTAATTTTTCTGGAAAGTTTTTGATTGTGTTTGGAAGAGAAGACATAGGATTAAAAAATGATGAACTGGAATTATGCGATGTCGTGGCTAATATTGAAACAAGCCAAAAATATCCTATACTCAATATATCACATGCGGCTGCTATAATTTTTTATGAAATATTTAAAAAATCTAAAGAAAAATACTCTACTCCTGAGAAAAAGTTACCTTCGAGAAAAGAAATAGATCTTTTTCTTAAATATATTGAATATAGTCTTAAGTTACAAGGAAAAAAGAAAGAATCAATCTCAAGAGCAATACTAAAGATAAAAAGATTGATAGGCGAATGCCCCTTCACTGAAAACGATCTAAGATTAATGCTTGGTATAATTAGAGAATTATATGAGAAAGCATCTTCTGTAACTTAAGATAAAAGTTTATAAGTATATTCTTTGAAAGTTAAATGATATTATAGGGTGTGTGATTATGCCTAGAAGACCTTGGCACTGCTATAGACACTTTGGAACTCCTCCATATACAAGAAAAGAATATATTAGGAGTATTCCCCCAGTTCAGATACCAAAGTTTGATCTAGGAAATCAAAAAGGCAGTTTTGAATATACTTTAAAACTTATCGCGTTAGAAAATGGCCAAATATCTTCCAATGCACTAGAAGCAGCAAGGCAAATTGCTAATAAATATCTTGAAAAAAGAGCTGGAACTCAGAACTTTCATTTAAGAATTGTAACCTATCCCCATCATATAATACGAGAAAATAAAATGATGGCTATGGCTGGAGCGGATCGTCTACAAGACGGAATGAGATTATCATTTGGTACACCAATTGGAAGAGCTGCACGAATTCATAGATTTAGCGAAATTATTTTAGTCAGAGTAAATAAGCAACATCTCGAACATGCCAAAGAGGCACTACAAAGAGCTTCTTCAAAGCTTTCTCTATCAACAAGAATATTTATAGAAAAAACGATTAATACTACCGCTTAAGTCCCCTAACAATATGATTTCCTGAATAAATAATTCATAAAATAAATCCTTTTAATTTTGTATATTTAGAATATAAATGCTAGATTAAGGTGCAATTTAAATGCAAAGACTTCATAAAGATAGAATAGAAATAGCTTTAAATCTATGGAGCAAAGTAGTAAAAGGAGAAATAAAAACACGTAATGAATTAGTTTCAAAGCTTAAAACGCAATATATTAGAAATAGAATAGAGCCAATTAGAGGAAAAACAAAAATTAACATTTTTGATAAAGAATTAGCAACTGTATTTCTAGTTGGTAAATATGGTTTAGGACTTGAAGAAGAAGAATATAAAGAAAAATTTGAATCACTGTTCAAAAAGGAAACGTTATGTGAAAAAGCCATAGAGGAAATAATCATTGGAAAAAATCCCCGAGAAGTCATAAATAGATTATTTGGAAATATAAATGAAGATATCATTTTTCGTATATTACGTCTACAAGCAACCGGTGTATTTTTAGAATTTAAAGACGAAGATACTTTAGTTAAATTAATTAATATATTTGAAAAAGCATTCCCTGAATACGCTAAAAAAATTGAGGGATTTAAAAAGTTTTATATAGCCTTTAAAATGGCTGAACAAATAGCTGGAGGTAATATAAGGAACAGGATAGAGAAAGAAACTTTAAAACATGCACTATGTCTCAAATTTAATGCCTTAAAATCTGCACCATCCGACTCCTTTGTTAGGGAAATAGCGACTCAAGTCTTAAAAGCCGAGGAATTTAAAGTTAATGATACACTAAGTATGATAAATATTGAGGCAGAACTCTCATAGATTATTTCCTTTCTAACACATATATATTTGCTTCTAATCCTCCTTCATAAATCCTTCTCAAATTTAACAGTCTGAAATATTTATTATATTTCTTTATAAGTCTCCGAATAATATTACTTCTAGGCGTTATAATTGTAAGAACCCCGTTTTCATTTAGTATCTTTACAGATAAATCAAATAAATATTTATAAACCCTATTTATTCCTCCTATAGCTTCTTCTCTTATACCAAAAGGTGGATTTGTTATGATGGCATCAATATTATCTAGTTTTTTATCTAATTCAAGTATATCTGAAACACCTACATAAATATCATCAACTCCCGCTTCTATAATATTCTGTTTTGCGCCATTAACATGTTTTGGATTAATATCATAACCATAACATATGCATTCCGGATTAATCTTTTTACATTCTATAAGTATTGTACCACTACCACAAAAAGGATCTAATATTTTTCTTCTTTTTTCTATCTTAGAAAGATAACATAAAGCCGAGGCCAAGATGGGGTTAATCATCGATGGATGAATATATCTTCTATAACTTCGTCGATGAAGAGGTGTATTAAAAGTCAGATTAAAACCTAAACATATACTATCTCTCTTAAGTTCTGCGTAAACTACTAAATCGGGGTCATCTAATGATATAGGAGATAAAAATACGTTTAAATTATCTATTATCTCTCCAATATTTTTAGATAATTGAACTGAAGTAATTTCCCATCTCTTTTCTAGTCTTTGAGAAGATACCGCATAGAAAGTATATTGGTTTAAAAAATCTTTTAAGTGCTTGACAAAAAACTCTTGTACAGAATTATTTATCTGAGATATATTATCTAATCTTTTTTCAAGTATAATTAAATAAACGTGGTCAATTAACCTCGATTTAAACATCAACTCTCTCAAAAAATCTGTAATCTTTTCGTCTCTAACATCTAAATAGATTCTTCCTTTATATTCTAATGTTCTATATGATAATATCTCATCAACTGCTAGAAGAGAAAAAATTTCTTGCAAAACTAAGTCTTCTAATCCTTGAACTGTAGTAAGTAATATTTTCATTTCTTTTATCTATGAACATAAAATTATAAATTTTTCTTCAGAGAAAATAAAACAT
>JAGGXB010000076.1 GCA_021163245.1 Thermoproteales archaeon | reverse complement strand
CAGTATTTGGATAAAGTTTTTAATGGTATTTCTGATATATGATAGACTTTTATGATTCTGGATCCTGGATTATTATACACCAAACATATATCAAGTAATAGCCTTATTTCTTCTCTCCTATATTGTATATAATTGATATACTGAAAAATATGTATAAGAGATGTGAATACCAAAATTATACTGGAAAACACGAAAAGATAGACTATTAAATACCTCATTTTCATCCCTTTATGATTATTTCAATACCGTATTGGTCGAGTAAACTTAGAGTTTCTTTCTCTATCGGTATGCCTATCGTCCAGAATTTATTTCTCTTTTCTATTTCTGCAGGCTGATCAGCATATATTTGTGGATATACTTTTATCTTACCCCATTGAGGCGCTATATATTCATGATAATAGATCAATGTATAATTTTTAAAAATAACAGCTTCTCTACCACTAAAACTCACATACATATTTTGGAATTTCCACTGCCATCTACATCTAAATATTATAGTGTTATTGAACGATATTTCATATAATCCAAAACCATTTTCTCCCCTCTTAAATTCTCTTAGGATAGTATAGTTATATTTTTGAATGTTAGTTTTCAGCAGCTTGTCATAATGATAAAAGATTTTTGTTAATTCCTGCATACTGAGATTATTATTTTTTTCCCAGTAGAAACGGGCTAAATGTATTAACTCCGCTGACTGTAGTTCACCGATATAGTTTACCAGTCTAGGTTTTGTAAAGGTTAAGTTTCCTAGAGAGAGTGTTAATAATAATGCTAAGAGAAAAACAGTGACTAAAAAAATCTGTCCTTCATGGTCTAACACTTATTATCACCCATGAAGGTTTTAATGTTCCTTTTTCTCCCAGTATAAAGCCTCTAACTGTAACTACGAGAGGTTCATTTGTTTCTAGGATGGCTTTGCTACCATTTACACAAATATATATTATATTTGGATACTCTGAAAGTTTTTCAGATATCTCAACTATATTTTCACTGTTTAATATTTGGTATGCAAGAATTTTATTATAGGTTATAAGGGAGTTTTCATACTCTACTTCATAATCTATAAGAAGTATGTTTACTGTGCTTGTGAAAAAGATTAGCACGAGAAGAATTAGTAGAGACTCTATTATTCTCATATACGTACACTACAACTAGTTGTACTATTATTTTTGGAGAGTATGATTATGAATGAGCAATTTTGCTGGGTACAGTAGGGTTTGGGTAGAATAATCATACTTTTTGAGTTCTTGCTCATTTCTATACAGGTTCTATTTAGGTAGGATCTTAAATAATTGGTATATTCTTCTGTTTCATATCTATGTGTTGAGACATATATTGTAAAACCTAACCTTAGAACTATAAGTGAAACTGCTACGCTAAATGTGAATAATATAATTTCGCTATCATGCATCACAAAAATTATAGATATTGTTTAAAAGGATAGATAAATTAGGTTGTAATCTCGTATCTAACTATTACTATTTTTCTAATTCCATACCATTTGTATATTAACTGTCCATTAAAGAAGATTTTTCCATTAGTTGCAACTTTTAAGATTTTAAGTGTGTGATGATTGACTATGACAATATTTATAGTTTTTTTCTTTGTTTTCGGTAGATTTACAATTTCTATCTTTATAGTTTTTCCTATCTTGTTGATTCTTACACCGCTTTTTATACCTATAATGGAATGATTGCCGTAGATTTGCCATAGCTTGTTCGAGGAGATATTATAATCTTTTATAAATCCTTGTTCTTTCCAGTAGATTAATACGCTTGATATCTGGATAGAAAAACAGCTTTCTTCATAACATATCGTTAAACTATTTTTCTCTTTTTCGATATAAGCTCTACCTGTCAAAGATATACTTTTACCAGATTCTAAATAATCTCTATAAATATATAGTTGGTCTATAGTGATCTGTGTTTTTTGTTCCTTTGGAGAGATGCTAGAAAGAAAAGTGTATCCTATGATAGAAGCTATTAGTATTGACAAAATAAGTATGATTTCTATGTTCATGTCTTTGTTGCCTCGGGTAGAAGTATCTGGTTTTTTGTCTCAAGAGGTATAGGTAATATCGTTATACTATCCTCTGGCTTTGTGGCTATGGAGGTTTTAACTATATATCTTTGTTTTTTACCTGTAATGGACATTTTTTCTAGTAGAGTATCATTCACATAAATGCAAATTTCTTTAACGTTTATGTCCATGTCCCTAAGTGAGGGAATATCCACTATACTTGCTTCAAATGATAATGGATTAAACTGTATTGATTTTAGCCATAATGTATATCTTGTAACACTTATCTTTTTGGGGATAGCATATATTGATATTAGACTTCTCCATCTAATGTTGACTATCAAGCTTTCATTTACCGTACTTAAGATTGTATGGAGTTTTTGATACGGCATATTAATTCTACTTATGCTTCCATTGTTTATTGCTGTGAGAAGGATTTCATCTTTTGTTTCTATGGTGAATAAGAGTTTTTTGTCTATTTTTTCCTTTAGCTGTATATGTGGTGGATAGTAAGCTATGGAAGCGTTCCATATGATTTCTATGGTAGATTCATGGTATATGACTTTAAAATCCACCTTTAACGTAGTAACAACTATAAGCGTTGTAATTTTCTTTGATGTATTCACATTTTCTATAGTTAGATTATAGACAGCATACGTAGTGCTGTTTTTAAATACATTTTCTAGCCTATATTGTCTAAATGGATTCCATGCCGAGATGCATACGAGTCTTAAGTTATTATGTTTTCCATCTATTATTACTGGTAGATTATTTAGGATTTTTGTCGTATTATCTAAAGGAAGAAAACTATCTTTGACATAGATTGTTATTTTTCTAAAATCAAAATATATCGGTTTTCCATTTAGTAGTGCAAGAACTGTTAGGTTCGGTGGATTATGACTTGGATAAATAGGTTCATAGAAAATATTATAAACTCCTTTCTGTAAAAATGTTAGTTTGATAGTTTCTCCTTTTAGAAAATATTCAACCTTGGATTTTTTAATCTTCGCAGGATTTTGAGAAAAGTATGCTATAGCATAATATTTTCTACCTAGTGGTACGTTAACCGTTATATTAGGTGTTTTGAAGAACATTATTTCATGGTTGTTGCTGAAAATTTTCCATTCTTTAAAAAAATAATAGTTAATTTTTCTAACTCTTACATCCCTAATTATAATGGACCCATGTCTATATTTTGTTTTTAACAGAAATATTATTCTCTCATTTTTAAGGTCTAGTTTCATGTTTATGGTTTTTTTAAAGCTTTCCCATTTTCCTATAATTGTTGAGTTTTTCAATAGATAAAGGGTGCTTCCCCAGGTTAGTATCTTAAACTTAAATTGAATAGTATAATTTCCAGTTAAGGGTATGGAGGCTGATATGCTAATGTTTTTGTTTCTTCCAGCTACAAGAAAAATGTCATATGTATCTGCACGCTTATAATATTTTTTAGACCATTTTGGGTCAATTACACTATATGTTTCTTTGATAGGAGATACGTTTACGTAAGCGACAAGTCTTTTATCGATAGTATAAATATTTATGGGAGGGTCTAGCACTGATGAGTTGACTAATACTTCTGTTTTAATAGGGTATGTATCTATGTATAGGATAGATGAGTTTCTTTTTTGGTAGACTGACTCTATTTTTATCCTTATTTTCCCTAGGACTTTTCCATCACTAATTTTATGGCCGTGAAGATCGCTAATTCTATAAGAGCTAAATACTCTTCCGCTTAACAGTTGAATGTTTATATATGCTTTGTCTGTGTCACTTATAAGCTTCCATCTATTCTTGTTTTTGTAAAAAATATTAATTTTTGAAAGGCTATAAAGTGTATTGTTTTGTATTATATTCTTTTTAAAGAAGAGTGTTATGTTCAATTTTTGGATATTGTTAATTTTTTCTACCTTGTTCTCCTTTATCCAAAATGGAGTCTCTTTTTCTCCAATAAAACTTCCGCTACTTCCTTTACCTCTATATGAAACTTTAACAGGAATAGGTATTGAAGTAGTTAGGATTCCGATAAATGAATTATCTATCTTTTCGTCCCAAAAAACCCATATTAAAGAATATGCTGCTCCCTCACCGTTTCTCACATATACTGTAAGTTGACCTGAAAGAGAAGCTTCTATTTTGAAATCATAATAATCAACAGGTGTCTTATAGGAGTATTGAACAAAGATATTTTCACTTATAGTTGTGCTTTCATAAGAATTTCTTTTACCTATCCATTCCCGAACTAGTCGCCAAGAATAATTAGAGTTTTTTCTTATATAGAGTCTTATTTTCCATTCCAAGTTTTTTACACTATATTTAAAGAAATGGTCTTGTTCATAAGCTTGAAATTTGCCTCCGACTAAAACTCTTATTCTTATATTTGTTTGATCAAAATGGCCAGTCCAATAATTGCTATTTTGTGATTTTCTTAGTACTGTTCGAGATTCACCTAGACCACTCATGTCAATTATTTTTCCAGAGCTAATTACACAAATACCATATGAGGAAGAATATGATTTATTTAATTGAAATAATACTATGAGAATTATTCCTGTAATTAAAATAATTTTTCTTTTCATCAAAAAATATTGTATTTCGTTTTAAATCTATGTATAATATTTTATGAGCAGAAAATGATAGTTTCTTTCACGAGCTTGAGTAAAGGTGGTACTGGGAAAAGTACGTTAGCTGTTATTATAACTCTTTCACTTGGATTAGCAGAAAAAAGAGTTCTTTTAATAGATCTTGGTGAGGAAGGCAGTA
Source organism: Thermoproteales archaeon (assembly GCA_021163245.1). Taxonomy (GTDB): domain Archaea; phylum Thermoproteota; class Thermoprotei; order Thermofilales; family Thermofilaceae; genus JAGGXB01. Next base: position 4,464 of record JAGGXB010000076.1, on the reverse strand, counting down.
GTTCACGTATAATGTTAAAGAATCCTTCGCCTCCATATCTTAGAAATGTACTAGAAGGAACGTATTCCTTAGTTGATTCCATAGGTCTTTATTCTTTATCTCTGTTTTTTAAGAGAAGAACGATTAGATCTGAGTTCTATATGATACCTAATGTCGGGTCGTTACCTATTTTAAATTCTAATTTAAACTACTTGATAATTGAATTGGCAAAGTTGAGAGAATATCTAGATATAGTTCTTCTAGATTATCCGGCTTTTCAAGATGATGTATATGCGAGTTCAGTAAATAGGACCGATAAGATTATCCTAGTTGTTGAGCCTAATAGTGCTCATTCAGTTATTTCGCTGGCTAGGAAGGTTTTAAAGGGAGAAGTTATACCTGTTTTAAACAAATATATAAAGGCATCAACCTTTTCTCGTAATGCATATGACATTATTTTATCTGAATATAATGAATGTGTTAGAATACCATTTGATCCTGCTTTAGCATTAATGAATCACAGAACTTTGCCTTATGTTTTAGGTAATTTGAAGAAGGAGACCCAAGACTCGCTTATTAACCTTATTTCTATGATAAGTGGATAATGGTGTTATGTTATGGCAGAAAGAAAGAGTTTGGGTTTATTAAAAATGAAGAAAAAGGAGAATGGTGAGACTGGATTAAATTCTGCTTCTGCTTATCAAATAGTGAAGGATTCCCATGGTGCGTCAGATACGCTTTTTACTCTAGATGATATGAAGAGATTGATTCAAAGTCTGGGCGGTGACACTGATTGGATTGAAAGAATACCTAATAGAGAGGATGAATTAAAGCAAAAAATAAATGGTTTAGAAGAGGAAATAGAGAGATACAAAGATGAGCTGTATAAGTTGAGGCTTTTAAAGAAAGCTTTAGGTATTTAGTGATGTATAATAGATTTATACATAAGCTTAGGAAAAAGGTTTTTTCTGCTAAAGAAAAAGGTGATGTGGTTCTAAGACTAAATGTTAGAAGTGTTGAATTAAAGCATGATAGAGGACATTGTATTCTTGGAGATATTCAAGCTATTGATGAAATAATAGAAAATAAGTTTGGTAAAATTGCTTTAAGTGGATTGGAGGCCCATGTATATCCTATAGTTATTGATAATGTTTGGGATGTTTTATCTCCTCTATTTTGTTCAGAGTATGTTCAAGAAATATTTATTAGAGGTAATAAAATATTTGCGACTATAAAAGAGCGAAGATATAAGGTAATTGTCGAAAATTTTAATCCTGAGAAATTTATAAGTAGGATAGTTATTAAAAGTAAGGCTAGGGTATCGTATCATAATCCTGAAGCTGAGTCAGAGCTCCGGGGTTGGAGGCTTTATTTTAAACTGCCTTTGGTCAGTGAGAAATGGGAATTGACCGCTACTAGAATTATCGATATTCCAGATTTGTTAGACTTAATTGATCCATTATTAGCTGCTAGGATGGTTTCTTTAGTTTTTAAACCAAGTACTATGGTTATCATTGGTCCTGCTGGGAGTGGTAAAACTACATTTTTGAATTCGTTTATTAACAAGGTTCTTGAAGTTTTTCCTTTATTAAAAGTTAGTGTTATTGAACAAGTACGTGAGCTTAGAGTCAATGGTGGTATTGTAAATTTTTCTAAGGTAAATATCCGTAATATGACTACTTTATTGAGGCAGGCAATAAGGTATGAAAGACCGGATTTATTAATAGTTGGTGAGCTTCGTTCTGAAGAAGTTGCTAGCTGGATAGATGCTGGAAGAAATGGTGTGGCGACAATAACAACTTTTCATTCGCCAAGTTTATCAAAAGCATTGTCTTCAATGAGTTATCTTTTAAAAAAAGATGTTTATAATAGTGATGTAGAGGATGTTATAGACCTGTTTGTAATTTGTAGAAAATATGTTTTTCCTAATAATATTATTAATAGAGGTGTAGAGGAAGTATACTATAACATAAACGGTAAGTTTTATCCATTGTTTATCGAAGGCTATAATTTACAAGAGGAAATATTTAATCGCTTTGCCCCCTCAAAGACTATGTTGGGTAGTTTTACTGAGATATATTCGATGTTGAGAAGACGGTTTGGATGTATCTTTGCTAATATGAAGTTTAAAGATTTTGAGCCGATATTTGTTGATGATTTCGTAAAATGATTTTGCTTAAAAATATAATTCAATATTTTAATGGTGAAAAAATGGATAATAGAGGCGGGGTTCCTCCAATAGTTACTGTGTTGATCATAGTATCTTTTTTGATTTCTTCTGCGTTGGTTGGATGGTTTATTGTTTCTACTGCTATTGTTTCAACTAAACAAGCATTGGTAAGTGTTAGTGGTAGTCCAACTATTACCTTAGGGTCACCTAATACACTATATTTAACGTTGCGGAATGATGGTACACGTGATGCAAGTATTGATGAAATTATTCTAAGTGATGGTTCATCGACGTATTCATGTAGTATTTCGTCGTCTAGACTTATCAGAGCTGGAGGTAGCTCTCTAGCGGTAACTTGTACTTTTGATGGAAGTATTTCTTCGGGGAAGACGTTGGATGGTGTTGTAAGAACGGATGCTGGTGAGATTAACTTTAGGGCTACTGTGATTGGAGGATAAAAGAGCATGTGGGATGGTTTACAGAGATATGTTGAGTCGGAGAGTGATGCTTTAGGTTTACTTCTTTTGCTCTCTGTTTCTCCGTTATCACCTTTATCTACTATTGAAGAACTGAAAAATAGAGGGTTATACAGTTATCTTCCAGGTATTGAAAAAATACTCGATGGAGATTTTGGGAAAGGTATTAGTGAGAGGATGAAAGAAGTATTAAGTGCTGCCGTGATTTCAGATAGAGAGGGAAGCAGGAAACCTCTTGACAAATTATATGATAGAATCATTTCCAATATTTCGACTCAATTAGAATTGATGGACTATAATCTTTCTCAAGTATATCAGTTTGTAAGTATTTTTATAACCTTGATACCTAGCATACTGTTTTCGACTGTAGTTTTCACTAATCCAGATGTATCTATAATTTTGCTAAAGGCTATTTCTTTCTTTTCATTGATTTCTTCTTTTTTAGGCATGGCGATATTTCCATGGGAAATGAGAATTCCATCTCCTTCATATAAAGTATTTTTTATTCTTTTTATTATTATTGGTCTTTACAAGTTTTTCTCTTTGCTTAATTTAGATAATCCTATGATGCTTTCATTATCTATGACATCCTTACCGCTAATGATTTTATCAATAAAGTACTATAGATTCTGGAAAAGGATATTGGATGATGTTTCTAAAAAACTAGAAAAGGCATCTACCTGTATATGGAACATTTTTGAATGTATAGGTGTCGATGAGCCTGAAAGATTATTAGATATCCAATGTTTTGGGATTTCCAAGGCAGTTATGACATCTCTATATCTCTTTGGTATATATGGTTTAGAAGAGCTTTCTAGTGAATTATCTAAACTTAGTAAAATGTTTAATGATTACATTAATTCTTTTTTAAATTTGAGGAAGAAAACTAGGGTAATGCTTTTTTATTCAGTACTTGAAGTCTCGGTCTCTGCAGTAATATATGCTTTTCTTTTACATACTCTAAGTTATTTCTCTTCGATAGATGTTTTGCAAGGAGTTCCTATAGTAATTCCAACGAAAAATTTCTTGGTTGATTTAAGAAATATAATTGATTTCATACTGTCTTTAAACTCTGTTAGTTTAAGTATCTTAACTTCTACTGTAAGAGAGGGTAATCCAATGTATTTCGGGATATATCTTTTCTTTGTATGTAATGCAGTGTATATATCTTATACTTTATCCAGTATTTTTGTTACTGGTCTTTTCGGGATATAGTATGAGAGTAGATTGGATTTTTCTTTTCTTAACATTTATTTTATCGATATATGTTATGTTTTCACATTACTTATCGGTACAACGATATTTAAATGAGATAAAAATAGATACAGAGGCTCTCATAGAAATCTCTGAAAACATTGATTCAATAAATCTCTCTCAGAGAAACATTGTTATAATTGTAGAGTATTCGAATTTAACTATTCGCAGGTATCAAGCTATAGATGATTGGGAAAGACCAAAGCTATATATTTCAAAAATACTAGAAAATAACACTTTATTCTACATAGAAATAGACTGGCGCCGGGGGAGGGATTTGAACCCTCGACCACCCGGTCACTGGGCTCTAACCAGAGTTTAACAGCCGGACGCTCTACCGGGCTGAGCTACCCCGGCGGGTCACATATTTTATCATTTTACCCAATTTTATATTTTTATGTCTCTATTTCTCAATATGAAAGAATAGATAGGGTAACTTATTTAAAGTTTATTTTATAAAATAATAGTTGTATGCGGGGGTGCCCGAGCTAGGTCAAAAAGCTGCGACGGCTTGGCTATAGGGGACGGACTGAGGCTCCGTTGGCGTAGGCCTGCCCGGGTTCGAATCCCGGCCCCCGCACCAAT
>JAGGXB010000137.1 GCA_021163245.1 Thermoproteales archaeon | reverse complement strand
CGACCTATAGTGGACAAAGATTTTACGCTGCGTTTAACGCCTTCTACTATTCCTGGAGTCCATACTTTGCACAATTCATGCATCAAAACCCATGGACCAAAACACCAATGAAAATAATACTATATCCATTAATCTTGGGGTTGCATGTTGCCTCTACATTATCTATGCCACTAATAGATATTAATCCTGAGATGGGGGTATATTTTGCCGGTGCATTATCCTCAATTTTTATTGGAATATTCTATTTCACACCAGCAGCATATATTGTTTGGAGATTGCTAAGGAAAAGAACCACAAAAATAAGGTTAAATGACATGGTCAAATACATTATGTTATCTCTTCTAGCATTCGTCATGTTATCAATGTTAGCTATGTTTATGAGAATCGATATTTTGCTGACTTTTGCAACCAGTGGATATGTTCTTTCAATAATAGCGTTGACAAGTTCAGTACTGGTTAAATCCATAAATTATATTTTAAAGAGAATTTCTTTTAATTAAGCTAGCTATTTTTTTATATCTTTCATATTTTAAATATTTTAATAAAAAGGCGTTTTAATATGGAAAAAATTAATTATGCAGTTATAGGTGTTGGTGGAGTAGGTAAAGCACATGTCAGAGCTGCGAAAGAACTCGGAAATGTTAGTCTTGTCGCTGTTGCCGACATAAATGAAGAAATTGGAAGAAAAATTGGTGAGGAATACAGTGTGAAATGGTATAAAGATTATCATGAAATGCTAGATAAAGAAAATATAGATGCTGTTTCGATAGCTGTTCCACATTTCTTACATGCACCTATAGCTATCGATGTTATTGATAATTTTAAAAAACATGTTCTTATCGAGAAACCTATAGCTGTAACAGTAAAAGAAGCAGACAGTATGGTTACTACTGCTAGAAAAAATAATGTTAAGTTAGCTGTCTGTTTTCAACGAAGATACAGCGGGATAAGTATGGCATTAGACGAAATAATTAAATCTGGCAAGCTAGGACATATGCTTCGAGGAGTTATGCTTCACCTTACTTTCAGAGATATGATATATTATAGTAGTGGTGCATGGAGAGGTAAGTGGGCTAAAGAAGGAGGTGGTGTTTTAATAAATCAAGGGATACATACATTAGATTATTTCTTATGGCTAGCTAATGAGAAACCTAAAAAACTTTTTGCTTTCGCAAATAATCTGTTGCATGACATAGAGGTAGAGGATGTTGCAAGTGCATCACTTGTTTTTGAAAATGGAGCACAGGCAGTTCTACAATTCTCTTGTTTCGATAAACCGGGTAGAAACCTTATCCATATAAAATATGAAAGAGGCACTTTAGATATCTCTGATAATGTTCGTATAGCTTATACACCTGATTTATCTGAAATGGTTTCAGGCAATATACCGCATAAATCAATAAACATTGATTGGGTTGATGTTAAGCCAAAACAGGTAAAGTATGAGGGACACACAGGTGTCGTATATGATTTTGTAGAGGCAATTATCGAGGATAGGGAACCTTTGGTTAACGGTGAAGAAGGTATCAGGTCCTTAGAGGTTGTTAATGGTATTATAATGTCTGCCGTATTGCATAAGCCTGTCGATTTTCCTATAAATAGAGAAGCATATGAAAGAGTCTGGAATGATTTAAAAGAAGCTAAAACAATTAAAACTTTTCAATAATCAATCCTCTTTTTGATTTTATTTTTACTTCTAGTTTTATTTTTTTACATTAATAGGCTCTTTTATTTTCTATTTAAACAAATAAATTTTTATATCATCGTCGATATCATTATTTGAAATTGAAAGAGGTGTAAAAAATGTCTGTTTCTGAAAAAGCTCGTGAAGTATATTTAGAGGCGGTTAGAGAGATCAGAGATAGCGTTCCAAAAATAATAATTAACATAGGGATAGCCGTACTAATATGGGTCTTTACAAAATATATATTCGTACCAATATCTCTTGGATACCAATTCATAGGGATACCTTTACCACAGCTTATCAGCTTAGTGATGTTAGTAGCAGTTGCAGTACTTGTCTTAGGTATAATCAGAGAAATATTTGATATCATTGATGCCTTAGCTGCATATTCCGCATATGAACTAGGTGCTAGAAAAGGAGAGGTTACAGATGAAGAATTACAAAACTACAAGGTCGGTTTTAGAGGAATTATATATGTAATCATTATAGCGTTGCTGTTCTTATTGTTTAAGGACTTTCTAGACGTGTTCCACCCAGTGTTGTCAGCAATTGTTCTGATAGTTGTTGTATTGTGGTCAGTGCTAATGTTGTTAAGGTCTGGCAGAGCGTTCTCTAGAATTGTAGAAGAATATGCTAACGAGTGGGCTGATAAATTAGAAGAGAGAGCAAAAAGTGAATAAGTGAAAAAATGAAATTAAAAAGTAAAATTTTTATTTATTTTATTCTTTCATTAATTCCTTTATCGATAGCATTAATAATTTTAAAATACCGAAAAGTTAGCATAAAATATATATCTAGTATATCTGAAAGTCTCAATATTCCGGCAGGCTATTTTATTCCATTCATCGTAATAGTTTTATTTTTCTTAACGATAATATTTAGCTCGTTACTTCTTAAGACCGTAGTAAATTCTTTACTGTTACCAGAAAAAAGAGGTGATAAATCAAATGTCAGCTAAAGAGTTAACAAAATCTTTCGTTGATTTTTCAATTGCTTTTCTGCTGTGGCTTTTTTCAATATTTATATTCATTCCATTAGCCAAACTGATTCCTATAACTCCACCTCTATATCCAATTGTTTCTTTTATAGTATTGGTATCTATAATTTCGGTTGTTTATAAAGCATCACTTAATATGTTAAAATTTATAAATTGGATAGTTGGATATCTTGAGAAAAAGAAAAAAATTGAGAAGGCTAAACTTGTTCAATTCGTATTATTGGAAATTCTAATTATAGTAGACTCTATCCTATTAATTCCTTTGACATGGCTTATATCACCTGTCTTCGGAGGAATATTACTAATCATTGCCTTATTCTTAGCAATTATTGTCTTTTCAATGTATTCATCAACCATAGCAGAAAAAATAGTTGGAAAACTCATTGATTAAGCATGAAAATTAAAACTATCTATATTTTTTACATTGTTATAATATTCATAGTTTTAATTGGATCATTACCATTATACGTATTAATGTACGAAAGAAATAAAAATTTAAAGTATGGAGGAGAATCAAGGGAGATAATTAGTAAAATTATGAAAAATAAGACCATACAACCAGTATACAGGAAAAATATTCCACTCAGGGGAAAAGCAGTCTGGGCCTGGGGCAGTACGATTAGAAAAATTGGAGTCAACGAAACAATAACTATTCTTAAAAAACTTGGGATAAACCATATTTTTATATTGGTTAAAGGTATCAAAGGTATAGTTGTAAAAGAAACTATAAAAGAAATATTGCCAGAAGCTCATAAAAATAATATATATGTACATGCATGGATCGTTTGTTTCAATGACAAAAGTAAAAACGATGCTGAGCCAGATTCCCGAGATTATAGACTTTATTTACTAGATATTATAGCTGACCTATTATTGTTAAATTCCTCGAATAACTATATCGACGGTATACATCTTGACTATATCAGATGTTCTATGAACTGTAGAGAAGAATGGAAAGCTGTTTCTTCATTCGTAAATGAAACCCGTGTACTAATAAATAAAATTGCTCCAGGAACGGTTTTAAGCATTGCTTCAAAGGCTGAAGCATATAATTCGATTGAAGACCTTTTAGACTCAGCCATGTATTATGGGCAAAACTATACAGATCTTGCAAAATATGTAGACTTGTTTTGTCCCATGACATATTTTATGGACTATAATGTTGATCCTAGGGATGTAGGAAAAGCCTGTTATTGGATTAAGAAAATAACCGGTAAACCAGTTTTTGCTGGAGTTCAAACACATCCAAGTGAACATAGCAGTACATTCGGAAAATATCCAACTAAAAGAGATTTGATAAAAGTATTAACATCTTGTAAGGAATATAAGATAGACGGAGTAATTTTCTTCGCATTACATTCAATTTTGGATAGATATGAAGATTACTCAGATATCATAGAACATTTTTCACTAGGATGATCTAATTTAACAATATTGAATTGTATCGAAACAAACATATTTTAAAGGTTGCAGAAAGATCACGAATAGTAAATTATAATATTATATTTAACCTTTCATAAACAAGGTGTATTTGAATGGAAGTAGAATATGATTTTCCCGTAAGTGAATATATGAAAGAAAAAATTTTTGGTGGGATAACAATATATAAGTCGAATAGGTCATGGTTAGGCATTCTTAAAACTAAAGATGGACGGATACGTTTATATAAATGGATAAAAAGAGGGAATCAATGGAAAGTAGATTTAGCTAGGTTTGACATTACAGACACTTGGAAAAAAATTTCTGAAGCTATAGAATTTCTAAACAGTATTCCAGTTAAAACAAAGGAGTAGGTGACAAAATACGAATAAAGTTGAAAAAATTATAGAAGAATATTTAAAGAAAATGAATCTGAAATTTGAGAAGAACAATAATATTTTCATTGTACCCTTCTATATAAAAAAGGGTAAGGGAAAGATCTCATTTGATATAATTGTAACCTATAATGATAAATGGGTTTTGACAATAGCTCCATTACTAAAAAAGGAAAGCATACCCCATGACACTGACCTACTTAAACTGTACGAAAAATTACTGATAGACAATTATTATCTAAGTGAGGTAACTTATGGTTTAACGAAAGAGAGCAATATAATCGTCCATGCAGAGACATATATAGAAGCTCTTTCATTCGAAAATTTCAAAACAGAATTATATAGTGTGGTATATGGCGTACAGCATTTCATCGAAGAAATTATTCCACTCATAGAGAAATATAAGGAAAAAACATATATTAGATATATAGAATAACTATACAATTTCTACTTTAATACCTGTCAATTTTCCAAAAATTTCAAGTTCACTAGACCAGTCGCCATATATCATAGCATGGTGAAAAGCATATGCTTTATCAGCTATTTTTCTTGCATTGTCTACTTTTATCCAAGCAGAAAACCTACAATGAATAGTATCCTCAACCTTTAATATTTTACCCTTAATAACAAGCATCTCTTCTAGATTAGGACCTATTCTAAGTAACGTAACGTTATCACCTACTTTTAAAGGCGCATAAGCTGTGTTGCCCTCTCCTTTATTATGATAATCTTCAAGATGCCATCTTGATTTAGTACACATGGTTAAGGGAATCACATCATGGGTTAATCTCACTATGTTATCTTTAAGACTTTTCCTGATATCTTCTATTCGTGTCTCTACTGGAGGAAAACCAGGTCCAGGCCATGGCCTAAATAAATATATATTTCCCATTATTGAAGGCCCTCTTGAAATATAGCTAAGTATCATCATCGATAACGCTACATTAATGTCAGCCTCACAACCTGCAACAATACCTTCATCAATGAATCTAGCTAAAGCTATACATGGTGGAACAAACTTTCTCGAAAATAGATCTTCTAAACAATTAATTGTGAAAGAATTTGCAGCTTCCCTATCAAGAACTTCTTTGATAGATATATATAATCTAGCTACTTCCTCTAATCTATCTTTGTCAAAGTTCTCGAAGAAATTCTCCCATTCCCTTAACGTTTTTTCAACAACACTCGCTTCTATTTCTTCACTTCTTTGCAATACAGCCTCTAATCCGATATTTTTAATCTCTACTCCAATTTTTTTCTCTATTTCTTCCAGAGACCATTGAGATGCAACATTTGGTGGTGGAATCCTACCAAATACTATCATTTTACTTTTCTTCAATGAATTCACAGCCGATATAACCTGTATAGTTTTTCTATGTTCGACAGGCCCAATAGGAGTAAAAACATTCACACCCCAATTCTTAAGGAAGCCTCGAGAATCCCATGAAGCAGCATGAGAGAATCCTTTATCTTGCCATAAAACTACAGGTTTGTTTAATAATCTAACTTTTCTGTAGTTATATCTTCTTCCAACCATAGGTAGGATAATTACATCAGTGTATGGTTCAACATTGTCCATAATAGTCCGAAAATCAAGATCGTTTCTTAATATTAATGGATCTAGGATAATTTCATTATTGTATGTTTCTCGTAATTCTTCCATAAAATTCTTAACTATTCTTTCTGCACTTTCATATGAATAGCCTTCAAGGAAAAATATAGGTTTTATGTGCGCTTTTATGCTTTTAAACCCCTGCCTCATATCGATGTGTACCATTTTATCACATAATATATTGTGGTAAGCTGATATAATTAGATTTGCATCTATTTTCAATGAACCAGGACTAGAATGAGATTCTTAAACATGTATTTTTTGTGCAATTGCACGAAAAATTTATATTTTTGTGCATATGCTAATTAATACGGTGAGAAAAATGGCTTGGTGGGGAGGTTTTGGCTGGGGAAGAGGAAGAGGTTGGGCAGGAGGCTGGGCAGGACCCTGGCCTGGCAGAGGCCCATTCAGTTATTTGCCACCATGGCAAAGACCAGGATGGATATTTGGAAGAGGCGCATGCTGGTACCTGTTCGGTAACCCATGGATGTATAGATATGGATATTCATATTATCCATATTATCCGACTCCATACTTTGTACCACCATATCCATACTACTATCCAACCCCATACTACTATTATCCGTGGAGACCATACTAAACTAAAAAATAATAAATAGGGTGAGGAGTATGGTATATCCCTATCCATACTATGATCCTCGATACCCCTATACTATTTTTCCTCCTTTATTTGATCCTTACGCTTTACTGTACCTGTATATGCAGTATATAACAACAATATATTATTTAGAAATGTATAAGTTAATGATTGAAATGTGGAAAAAATACATGGAAACAGGCTTCAAAACATTGACACCCACACAACCATAAATCCCTATTTTACCTTGATATAACTAAAGGACGTCTTTCCACAATAGCTTTTATAATTTTTTTCCTACCGCTACTTAAAGCTCTCCATAAAGTCCCTCTGGAAACACCCATTCTTTGTGCTGCCTGTTCTTGATTAAGACCGAGAAAATAAACTAGTCTTAAAGCTTCCAATTCGTCAGGCATTAACTCCACAGGATCTCCGCCCATCGGTCTGCCAGTAGAATCCAATGGCATAAAGACGACTGGAGGCAGTCGAAAATCTATTATACGGGGTTTCGGTCTTCTTCCTCTTCCTCTTCTACCCCAGTTCCATCTCCATGGTGGACTATGAGACAACGCCATCAGCCTTAAAAAATATTTAAAAAATATTATATATTTATTTTATGGATAAAGAGAAATTATATATTCCCTTTTGAAATATCTTCTTTCAATTTCTCATAATCTTCTTCTTTAATATTGTTAACTACCTGTTCTCCATAACTTGTAAGGCCTACTGTATATCCGCTTATCTCAATCATCCAATATTCTTGAAGTTTTTTAAAGCCATCCTTGAATGCTTCTTTAAGTTTCTGATACATCCTCTCACTTGGAGATACGAATTCTTCCGCAAACATGCTTGCTAAAAAATCTTCAGCATCGCTGGAAGTACTGCTATAATAAATTTTTCCTGCATATGCATATTTTATATGCGCTAAAAGAAATTTTTCAACTTTCCCTAAATATTCCACTATATTCACCTATTAAAGTTAAGAAAATAAATGAACAATATATAAAAAATATTTCTGATACTATGCTAGTTTATATCCACACTTAATACAAAACTTTGCTTCAGGTCTATTTAACGTGCCACATTTCGGACAAACTTTGTAGTTTCCTTGAACCACTATAGGCTTTTCCTCCCGCTTTGTTTTTTCTGGAATAGGAATACTTATTTTATGAGAAGGTATAGACGGTTGTTTCACAGTGCCAAATATTTTCTCTTTAAGACTCTGAGTCACAGTCTTCTTACCTCTATAAGTTATGGACCAATAAACTAACCCCATTAATGTACCCCAAATAAGTCCAGCTATGACACCTATTGCTAAATCTATGATAAATGGTATGTTAAAATAGCTTGTAATAGTATTATATGAAGCCTGACCAATTAACAACTGTACCCTGCCATTAAGCCCAAGCAATAATCCTATTATCAAGCCATATCCTTCAGCCTTGACACGTGTGTCCAAGAAAATTATGGGTTTTTCAATTATGTTAAAAACAAACCCTAGAATAGCACCCGCTATAACCATTACCACAGAATCAAACGCAAACAGCGAATAGTTAATAGAACCACTAAGCATCGCTAGGAAATCTATTAATATAAAAACCAGACTTGAGATAATTCCTGCAAAAAAACCATTATATCCAAAAAGTTTCACTTTTTACACCTAGATACCTAGTTTCTTTCTTAGCGATGAAAGACCTCCTTCTTGCTGTGGAAGTGGTGTACCACAATTTTGACAAAATCTTGCACCCGGTGGATTAACATGACCACATCTCGGACAAACTATCCCTTGCTGTTCGGGGGGTGGAGGCAATCGTTGCTGTTGTACAGGAGGTGGTGGGTACTGTTGTGAAACACCGGTAGTTGGTGGAGGGGGTGGAGGAAAAGTTGGAGTAGTAGTTTCCTTTTTGGGTTTTAACAATATATACTTTCCAATAGCCTGAATCATAGTCATAGGAATTTCGACTACATTACCGTCTTCTGTTTCTACTTTTAGAATACCTGTTCCCTCAATGCTAATAGCAATATCCACGACTTTTCCAACTTCATAACCTTTCTCATTTATGACAAGTTTACCAATAACCTCTTCTCTTGTTATTATAGACGACAATTTTTACACCAATTAAATATATCTTCAATATGTATTTTAACTATACTATACCAGAATATGAACATACTTTCAAAAAATTCGAAAAATATAGTACAAAAATATAAAAAATAATTTAATTTTTTAAAAACGTTCCCAAGGCCATTTCTTCTTCTTTTTCTCAGGTAAAGGAGCTCCACATCTCAAACAATATTTTGTTCCAGGAGGATTAGGATATCCACATACAGGACATACTAAAGCCTCACCTGGTGGAGGCGCTTGCGCAGGTGCTTGAGGTGGTGCTTGACCAGGAACAGTCGATGGTGGAGGCGCTTGTGTCGGTGCACCATATGGTGGCTGTCTTGCTTGAGGAGGTATCTGTGGTTGTGTTGGTGGCCTTACTGGAGCCTTTGTCTCTTCTTTTAAAAGTATAAATTCACCTATCTTTCGAACTTTAGATATTGGTATAGTAACCTCTTCCTCAGAATCTTTTTTCTGTACCACAAATGCAAATTCACCTGTAGGTGAAAAAGCTATATCTTTAACTGTTCCCACCGTATTAGCCTCTGCATCTATAACTAATTTTCCTAGTACATCTTCACGTTTCAAATACTGAGACATATTTTCAACCATATATATATTGAATAAGCAAGGTTAAAAAGATTCCTAGTTATTTTACATCGATAGAAAAGAATAAATCATAAACAAAAGTATTAAAGGCTAAGAAGTGATAAAATGCAACCTGTCAAATATTGCCCAAGATGTGGAACACCTAACAATCAACACGCTTTATTTTGTAGAAAATGCGGATATCCATTAAATAACAAAAAATGTCCAAGTTGTGGCAAGGATATACCATTTACTTATCAACGTTGTCCTTATTGTGGATACGTTTTTCCAACAGTCACTCCCTCAAAAGCTAGATATACGATAACCAAAAGCTATCCCTTTGTTCAACAAAAAGTTGCTCCATCAGGAAACATAATCAGAGACATAACACTTATTTACAAAATGGCTTTCAATAAAAGACCACCAATCTATGCTCCCTCAGACAAAGTTTATCAGTATCTTCCTTATGATATACTTGTTAGATCGTCAAAATACTTACACTATGCATTACTCACTTTCCTGATAGGAGTTCTTTTAGCTTTTACCGTAACAATAACAGAAAAAAGGATAATGTTTTTCTTACCTTCATTTTTTGCAACTATACTACCAATTTTATTCTATATATACTGGATGAAAAAGGTAGACAGATATGAACCAGAACCATTTTGGATCCTAGCCTTGGCATTTGGGTGGGGAGCAGCTTCAACACTTATCGCAATATTACTCAATGATATATTAATCCCATTTTTCGGCGGATGGGCAGGAGCTGCTGCCTTTGTTGAAGAGCCATCCAAGATTCTAGGCATATATTTACTTGCAATTAATCCAAGGTTAGGAAAAGAACTGAATGATCACCTGGATGGCCTACTTTACGGAGCCTTAGCGGGTCTTGGGTTTGGATTTGTTGAAAATATCTTATATATTTCTAGGGGGTTGGCTATGGGTAATTGGTTAATAATAGCTCTTAGAGCAATTACCGTAGGTATGCATATGTTTTGTACAGGCTTGATTGGATGGTGGATCGGATACCTTAAAGTTACTAACAAACAAATAAACATCTATAATATTTTACCAGCGTTATTGTTTGCAATATTTATACATATGACGTGGAATACTGTAACCTATCTAGGTTTACTGGGCTTACTAATAATTCTGGTTCTAGGCCCATTCCTAATATTAAAAGCCCATAAAATGGCTATTGAAGCACTTATCGATGAATATTACTGGGGATTCACACATGGATATGCTCCTATAGAAAAGTATAGATAAATATACCTTAAGTATTTTTTAACTATTTCTATTTGAAAAAGTCTCTAGAAATAGTCACATTATCCAAGATTGCAGTCACATCCAAATCAAAAAGATATTTTCTAAGTCTCGTATCCTTTAATAGAATTTGATTTCCAGATATTTCAAAATACTTTCTTAAATCCTTAACAGTTGTCAAATCTCTTATCCATCTATTGTCTTCTGCATGGAGTTTCGACCTTAAGCCATAACCTATGAAATTATTATCTTTATAAATTGGCTCAACAAAGAATGGAGAATACTCGTCTTCAAAAATATTAGCGTATCGTTTATTGTAACGATACATAATAAAAGCTTCCTCAAAAGTTAAAACATATCTTACTCTACCAGACCAGACGAATTCTCTTTTAGCATCTCTTTGAACAAAAATACCTACGAATAAATCTTCTCCCATTTCTTTAAAATTAGCATCTTTCAGATGATTCTTTAATATTTTTCTTAAATCTCTCATTAATGGTCCTAGGAAATATTTATTATCTCCTAGATAGAAAGGAGTAATAAATTTCTCTTGTCGCATTGTACTTACGGGTATCGAAACAATATATCTATTTACCGTAAGCATAATACCACTGTGTAATATTTATTTATAATTAAACATATCTGAATCGTTTACATATTTGAATGAAATAGAGATTATAGATCGTATATTAATCGACCATTCATTCACTGTATAAATAATGGATTTGTCCACGCATATCTACCCAATACATCTATTATTTCAATCCTAGAATATATTCTAAAAATTGAAAGAGGTGCACTTATATAGCATATACCTGAATTCTTCTTCTTGATAACTATATTATATCTTCCAATTTCAAAAACATCCTCATTGTCTTCTTTATAAATTTCTAACTTTAATTCCTCATATCTGTTATTGCTAAAAAGCTCAAGGTCTCCGATATTGATGGACGCTCCTCTACCGTTTCTGGTGATTAAATTAACACGATAAACGGGAGAAAAACTTGCTTTTATATATCCATCTTTGGTACCAAAGGAATAAAACTCCGGCCCAGTGCTTGCATAGTAAAGTCCTTTCTTCAATGAGTCTAAAACCTCTTTATACGATATCTCCTCTACTTTTAACCAGATCCATCCCTTTAAGCTATCCGTTGGTGGTAAATCATATCTATGTGCATCATCTACAGCCAAGCCACCTATTTTTTTCCCTTGTGCTAAAAGAGCATCCCAATACACTGAGGAATACCCCTTTCCTATAAGGTCACATGTTGCATTGAAAACCTCTATAGCCTGCAACTTTTCAATGTCTGATAAATCTCTAAACGTTAGAGATGACCAATAAGGATGAGCTATAAATGCATATCCATCCATTGAAAATACATAATCCAATAAATCATCTAAACCTTGATTTTTAAGATTATCAATTCTTTCGTAGTCTTCCAATCCAAGTACGACGACATGGAAACTACTGTCATATTCACTTCCACTTATAGATACTTCAACACCTGGTATCAATATTATATCGTTCTCTTCGACTTTAGTAATCTTATTATGATCAGTTATAGCCAAAAACCTATATCCTTGGTTTCTATATTTTTCGACTACTTTCGCAGGAGATAGTCTACCATCAGATTCAGTTGTATGACAATGTAAATTTCCTTTTAACCATTTACCTTTTTTCTCAAATGGATTCGACATATGTATCATCTATAGATATGTAGTAATTTAACAAAAATATGGTATTTAAGATTAATCAATCCTAAATCTTGTTGCTAAAGAAGAACGATTGTACCAAATGTTAAGAGTATTATAGATATTACTACTCTTAGAGAGATTTTTTCTCGCATAAGAATATAGGCTAATATGCTTGTCTGAATTGGTTGTGTGGCAACTATTGGTGATACAAGACTTGCTTCAGCTATCTGTAAACTATAAACCAACATAATATTACTTACTACTGTTAAACCACCTGATAAAATAAGCATACCTAAAGCTCTACGAGATACGTTAAATATTCTATTTTTGTCCCCTTTATCCAGAAAATATTTTATCAACATGAATGGTATTACGAAAGGATATCTAAGAGCATTTGCCACAATTATGTTGAGGTCATCGATATATAGTCTAACTAGGATTATACCGATACTCCATGCTATAGCAGTAGCCAATGCATAGACAACACCTTTCTCGGGTATTTTTCTAAAACTAAAATTTGTTGAAAGCCATATACTTATGATAATCATAAAAATTCCAGTAAGTCTATAAATTGTTATGTCTTCTCCTGCAAAATATCCCCAGAAACCTATGAATAATGGATATATGGAGGCGATAGCTGTTGCCCTTGATATTTCTATATACTGTAAACTCTTAATGTATAATGTATCGCCAATCGCTAATCCCACAATTATTGCAATTATAAGCCAAGCCAAAACAGGAAAAACTTCAATGAAAACATTAGGAGAAGCAATATAGGGTATAGATAAAATAATGAAAAAGATTGATGTAGCTGTAAGCCGTATTAAATTTGCATTCAGTGCGCCATATCCTGAATATTTTTTTAAGATAAGTGAAACAAATGAAGAAATAGTAGCACATAAAAAGCTTAAAATAATCGCTATAAGTCGAGTATCAAATAGTATTTTCATAATTTACTCCTCGCTAATGTTTCCATAATATTCTTCCTATTTTTCAGTAAAACATATAACGTATATTTCCTATATATGTGCACTCCCTTCTATTTACTATAAGAAAATATGTGACATAGCTTAAATAGGTATACCACTATATTTTTAATTTGAAAATAACAAATAATGACCTTATAGGGTTTAAGTAGATGACGATTAGCAAAAAGGCAAGGTTGACATTAAATATTATCGCCCTAATGATATTTCAAGGATATCTATGGATAGGAGTTTACCCTATGTATTCATATTATCCTGAATACAAAAATATAGTATATGCACTATTGATAATATCGCTTACGTTTACTTTGGCGATTCTGATTTCTATATATTTAATTTTATCTGAAGAAGATAAGGAAAAAATAAGGAAGTTTCTAAATTTAAAAGATTTAACATAGCTACCAAATTTAAATACCATAAAAAATATTTGATTAACCATGCATTGGATTAAGCTTGGGAAAAATTTTACATATCCGGATTACGAGCCTCAATGGCCTAGGAGAACCACTTATAAACTGCAAAAAGTAGATGCTTCTTTAGATATTTTATTCGACGAAAGAAGAGTTTTATGCAATGTAGAAAACGCTTTTTATCTAATAAATGACACATCATTTATCACTTTAGATGCATATGAGATGAATATTCATAAAGTTTACTTGAATGATGAAGAAACTGAATATAATTATGATGGAAAAGTTCTTGAAGTCTCGTTAGGAGATAAAGGAAAGAAAGGAAATGCTATTTCAATAAAAATTGAATATGAAATAGTAAATCCAAGAAAGGGACTTTGGTTTGTTCCCGTGGATAGAGATGAGCATCCTACACAAGTCTGGACTCAAGGACAACCCGAAGATACAAGGTACTGGCTTATTACATATGATTATCCTAATCAAAAAGTTCCTGTCTCATTGACACTAAAAATCCCTAAATGGGCATATGTTATAGCCAATGGAAAGCATATTTATACAAAGTTCAAAGATGATAAAAAAATAACAAGATGGGAACTAGATATAGCTATACCCACTTATCTAATAGCTTTTGCTGCTGGAAAATTTAGTTTCAGAGAAGAAAAATATGGAGATATTCCTTTAATATATGTTGTTCCTGAAGGAAGAGAAAATGACATTTCCAGGAGTTTTTCTAAAACTTCTAAAATGATAAAATTTTTCGAAGAATATACAGGTATAAAATTTCCATACCCCAAATATGCACAGGTATGCGTTACAGAATTTGTTGCTGGAGGAATGGAAAATGCATCACTCACCATTTTAACTGATATGACACTACATGATGAAAAAGCCCATATTGACTTTTCAAGTGAGCCTCTAGTTTCGCATGAACTAGCTCATCAATGGTTCGGCGACCTTGTTACATGTAAAGATTGGAGCAATCTTTGGCTAAACGAAGGATTTGCCACACTTTTCGAAGCATTTTGGAGAAAAGAAAGCCTTGGTGAAGATGAATTTATATATGATCTGTTAAGTATGCTGGATTCTTATCTTTCAGAATACTCGTCAAGATATTCGAGACCAATTATGATGAGAATTTATAAATATCCAGACGAATTATTCGATGCGCATAGTTATCCTAAGGCAGCTCTGGTTATATGGACGTTATTAAACATAATCGGAGAAGAAAACTTTAGAAAAGCTATTAAGAAATATCTGGATAAATTCAGAGGAAAAGTTGTTGATACTGAAGACTTCAGGAAAATATTTGAGGAAACTACGGGTTATCAACTCGATTGGTTCTTTGAACAATTTATATATAGTGCAGGTCATCCAGTTATTAGTTTTTCATATAAATGGTTAATAGATGAGAAAGTTGTAGAAATAAAAATTGAGCAAAAACAAGGAGATGATTCTGTTAAGACATACTTTTTGCCACTTGATATCGAGTTTATTCAGGAAAATAAGATAGTAAAGAAATCGCTTGAACTGGATACAAGAACTAAAATTGTCCATATAAAAATGGATAAGAAGCCATATGCAGTTTGTCTTGACCCAGATTTTAAAATATTCAAGTCTCTATCATATGATATAGGTAGCGAAGATCTTCTAAATATTTTAGAGTATAGTAAAAAATTATATCCGAGGATATTAGCTGTTAGAAAAATAGGAGATAAAAAAGAACCTAGAATGGTAAATAAACTGAGTAAATATTTATTGGATGATAAAGAGTTTTGGGGTTTGAGAAGTGAAATTGCTAAGGCAATTTCTAAAATAGGTGGTGATACAGCTTGGAAAACTCTTCTCGATAGTTTAGATAAAGTAAAACATCCCAAGGTAAGAAGAGCAATTGTTAATTCTCTTGGATCATTCAGAGAAGAAAAAATCGGTGAGAAACTTATCACAATTCTATTTGATGAGAATGAAAGTTACTATGTTAGAGCCAGTGCAGCAGTATCTTTAGCCAGAAATAAACATGAAAAAGCGTTTGATGCCTTGAAAAAAGCTTTAGATTTTCCTTCACACGCTAATGTAATTAGAAGATCCGTTTTAGAGGCATTAGGAATATTAGGTACAGAAGAAGCATTAGAGGAAGTATTAAAATATGTGGATGATAAAGAAATCTCGGTGAGTTTTGCTGCAATTAAAGCTTTAGGTTACTTTACTCCATCAAGGAAATTGATTGAAATATTATGGGAAAAAGCAAAGAGTAGACATCCACATATTAGGCGTGCAGTTTTATCTAGCATAAGGATAAATCTTAGTCCCAAATTATTACCTATTGTTAGATCATTAAAGAATGACATTTCTGGAAGTATTGCTAGAGGAGCTAGAGATTTAGAAAATAAGATTATGAAAGCCATGGAAAAAGGAGAAGAGTATAGAAGACTAAGGGAAGAATTAGAGAAGTTTAGAGAAGAAGAGAGAAGATTGGCCGAAAAAGTAGAAAAGCTCGAGGGAAAATCCTTTAAAATTTAATCTTTATAATATTTCCAACTATTTTTATATCATACATATAGTTTAACTTCTCTATAGCTTTTAGTATCTGTTCATATTTGTATCCCTGGTTTATTAGTACATTAATAAAAACTCTTCCTGTTCCATTAAATATGTCATTTTTAGCATATAAGAGAATTAGCTTCGCAAGCTTTTCAATCTCTTTTTCCATAATATATGATAAAATGAATTAAAATTTAAATTTTAACTTAGCTTATTTAATTATTGAAGGTTTTGCCAAATGAAGTATATACTCGAACAGCTTGGTGATGAAACACTTATTCTTAGAGGCTCTCCTCCAACTCTTGTAAGAGTTAAGGATAATGCTG
Organism: Thermoproteales archaeon; assembly: GCA_021163245.1. Lineage (GTDB taxonomy): Archaea > Thermoproteota > Thermoprotei > Thermofilales > Thermofilaceae > JAGGXB01. The sequence continues at coordinate 14,925 of JAGGXB010000137.1, read as the reverse complement.
CGTACATAGTTGATCCAGGATTCGGAAAAGAAAGAGGAACAAGTTTAAGAAAACTACTTGACAATCTAGGTGTTAAGGAAATAACAGTTATATTAACGCATTCACATAATGACCATATACAAGCAACACCCTATTTGAAGGCTTCACATGTTTATGCACCACTTATCGAGTTACCAATGATACATTACTCAAAGATAAGAAATTATTTCTCATACGGATATATGTTCACGAAAGGTTTATCTCTCCTAGAAGGTGAAGACATAGTATCTTGTAAACCTATAGAATCAAGAAAAAGTTATGGAGGTTTTATACCCATAAAACTTCCAGGACATACTTTTGGTCATTACGGTATATTAACAGAAGACGATGTTCTTTATGTGTCTGATGCATTATTTGGTGATAAATTACTAACTAAGGTAGGAATACCATATGTTGAAGATCATACTTCATTTTTAGAAACACTGGATAAGATAATAGATTTTTCCAAAATGACTAAGGTTGTAGTTTTAGGTCATGGTCCAAGGATTTCGAATTGGAAGATTCTTAAAAAGATAATAGATTTGAATAAGGAAAGAATAAGGAATATTGAACATGATGTTCTGGAATATCTATCGGATAGCTTTATGCATATTGAAGAATTAGTTTCGAAGCTTTTAATAAAATATGGTGTCGAAGTTGATTTAACATCACTCTTGCTTTCTAAGCCACTAATCAAAAGTATTATATCTAAATATTATAGAGAAGGTAAACTAAAACCATCATATTACAACGGTTTTCTAAAGTGGAAAGTTAAATAATGGTAAAGGTTCCTTATATAATGGGTAGGTTTACATGGATAAAGTATTTGTGTATTCTATAATTGTCATAATAGTTTTAATGGCTGTGTTATTTACAGTCTACAATAGGAAAGAGCCTAAAAAGCCAGATGGATTTGTTCTCTCAAACATGACTAAAGATTTTCCAAGCACTGTTTGTTATTCAGGTACTAAATCACACTTATTAGAACTTGTTCCTTTAGCTGTAGGAGAAACTAATATTGTTCTTATAAGGGAATGGACTTTTATGCCAGGGAATATTTCAAAAGAATTCGAAGAAGAGAGTATAGTTATTAGAAATAAATTCGGTGAAAAAGCTATAACTTTTAAACCATTCAAGAGAGGAATATACATTTATTCTCCTCTTATCATAGGTGTTATACCCTATGAGGGAGAAGTTATAGCAGGATCTTATACTATAAAAGTGCCTGAATGCTTTAAGAATAAAAAATTACCATTCTTAGGTGATAGGAAGACGCCACCAATAGCTGTTGAGTTATCAGGTGGACTCGATGATCTGAACGGATGGCTAACAACCTCGACGAGACGTCATTTATTAGAAGTACTTAAACTATATGAAAATGATGAAATAAGAATCTTTGTAGCGAGATATAATGAGTTTCCATTGCCCGGAATGACTAAAAATGCAACGACAATTTTCGAAATCATGGATAACGAGAATAATGTATTACTTCATTCAAAAATAGAGTTAAAAGAAGTTAACAATTATCATCTCAAAAGTAATGCAATCATCATCGTATTACCTAAGAAGACATATATTTTGAAAATCGGATTCTTGAGTGCTAAACTTTAACTATCTATATATTTTTTCTAACATATCTTATTATAAATATAAAGTTTTATAAAATAAAACATTTACATTAAAATATAGTGATGCTTATGAAGCAAATAATGTCCAGTTTATTGCTCATCTTATTTATGTCTGCTATGACTTTGTATTCAGCATTTTCACAGCCAGTATCAAGGAAAATCGTTGTTGCAGTAACTGCTTCTTCATTAACATCGATAATTTCAGCTATCGGTGGTGAAAAAATAAAGGTAAAATCACTAGTCCCACAAGGCGCCGATCCACATCACTATGAACCCAGTGAGACAGACATCATAAACGCTGTATCTGATACGGATTTGATAGTTATGACTGGTCCCCATCATTTACTTATAGAAGAAAAAATAGAAGATCTTTATAACAAAGGTTTCATAAAATCAAGAATCATAAACTACAAGGATTATATAGAAAACGGTATGGTCTTTCTAAAGAATCCTAAGACAAATGATATTAATCCACATGGATATTTCTTCTCTATTAATAATTCAAAAATAATAGCGTTAACTGTCTATAAGGCACTAGTTGAGATGGATCCTAAAGATAAAGAATATTTTGATACACGTTATGAAGAGTTTATAGCTTTGCTAGACCAGATAAGTATAGAGATACAAAGGATCCGTATAAAAAACCTTAAGATAATTTTACTTACACCAATACTTCAGTATGTTGCTAAAGATCTCAACATGGAGGTAATAGATATTGTTCTTCCAGAATATGATATTGAACCCACTGAAAAAGATATCTCAAATGTCATAACCATTATGAAATCTAGAAAAATAGACTTTATGCTAGCGTCAGATATCGAAGCTAATCGTTTAAAGAAAATGATAAATATTTTCAGAAACAATAACATCAATATCGTTATAACTCCAGTCTTCACATATAAGAAAATACCCTACTTAGCATCTCTAATAACTGTTTCGGCAATAGAAACAAATAAGTTTAGATTTGAATACACACAAACAGGAAATAATATTGGAGACTTTATATTAATTCCGTCTATTGTTTTAAATTTTGTTTTAGCTGCATTGAGTATTCTTCTTTATTATAAGGTGAAAAACTATGAATAACGAAGTAAACATTGAAAATGTAACAGTGAAATATAATTCGTTTAAAGTTTTGGACAACATATCTTTTAACTTGATATCTCCGTTTTTTGTTGTTATAATGGGTCCAAACGGAGCGGGGAAAACAACATTATTAAAAACACTTTTAGGCCTTGTTAAGCCAACACAAGGAAATATCAACATATATGGCTATAATCCTGAGAGAAATATCTCTGAAATAAGAAAAATTACTGGCTATGTACCACAAATAGTGAACATTAATACATATGTCCCTATAACCGTTGAGGAAGTTGTATCAATGGGATATCTTTCAAAGACAAAGCCTCCAAGAATTTTGTCAAAAAGAGTGAAAAACAAAGTAAAAGAAGTATTGGAGATAGTTAATTTACCCGGGGTAGAGAACAAAATGTTCACAGAATTAAGTGGCGGACAAAGACAGAGGATTCTAATTGCTAGGGCATTGATAAAAAATCCAAAACTTTTATTGCTGGATGAGCCTTTTTCCATGCTCGATTTCAAGATAAAATGTGAGATTACTGCTCTACTTTATAAACTATTCAGAGAACTTGACATTGATATTTTAATGGTAGCACATGAACTTAGTCCATGTATACCTTATCAGCCGCAAGTTATAATTCTGAACAAGAAAATATATGCAATAGGGAAAGCCGATGAAGTATTAAAGACAGATATCCTCAGTCAGGCTTATCCAGGTGTAACATCTCTACCAGGAGGAATAATTATAGGTGAAGACCATGCTTGAAATAATTGCACTAATATATCTTTTAGCACTATTAAGTGGTATTTTGGTTGGTTCAATTAGTCTACCATTAGTTATGTCCAGAAACATAATGTTTAGTTTAACTCTTCTACATTCAATACTTGGGGGTGCTATACTAGGAGTCTTTATAAATACAATGTACAACCTAAATATTCCGATTCCCTTATTTGCTACGTTTACAGCTATATTTTTCTCTATTCTTGCAGCTGAACTCGTTGAGAAAGGATTTCCGGAGGACACTGCTACAGCTTTTTCTGTCGCAGCAGCCACAACAATTACAATAGTTTTTAGCTTCTATGCCAGCAGCATCTCAAGCACAGCTCTAGCAGAAGCATGGTCCTATGTTATGGGTGCTTCATCTCTAGCCACACTCGAGGATCTTACAAAGATTATAGTCGTCTTGATTATAACGATTCCTATAGTACATCTTTTTTGGAGAGAATTCAAATACATTGCATTTGACCCAGAAGGCGCTGAAGCATTAGGTCTAAACGTCAGATTTTATAGATATCTCTTCTATTCCATTGTAGCATTTGTATCAGCGGTACTATCATCGACGGTCGGAGTATTGGTTGCACATGTGATTCTTGCAGCGCCAGGAGCATTTGCTTTAAAAATATACAAAAAGAAACCCGTTATTTTATCGTATATCATATCAACTTTATTGATGCTAACTGGGTACATATTAGCTAGGATATTAAACATTCCTCCCAGCGGAGGAGTTGGATTAACTTCCACTATTCTAATACTAAGTATGGTGATTCTCCGTGAGCATGATTAAAAACATCAGTCCAAGAGAAGCTGATTATCTACTCATAATCTTTGAGATTAAGAATAATGAAGGTTTACCTAGGAATAAAGACGTTATTAAAAAACTAAAGGTTTCTAAACCTACTGCCTCACTGATGATTAAGAAGCTATGCGATAAGAAATTAATAACAAGAGAAAAAGAATATATTTTTTTAACAAGAAAAGGATTGTTAACAATTTTTGAGTTACTTTGGAGACATGGAGTTATTGAGTTATCACTTGATTATCTTGGTCTTTCACCTAAAGAAGCATGTAATGTATCTAGAACAATAGAGTTAATGATACCTTTTGATACACTTGTTAAAATATGGGAAAAAATGAAAAAACCACTAAAATGTCCATTGGGTTTCGAATTTCCAAACATATATGAAGTAGATCTTAGCAAGAAATACTATATTTGTGGACTTGAAACTCTTTTATCACGTAAACTTAATATCCATAAACGTAAACTATGGCTAACCTAATAGGTGTAAGCAATATGTTGCTTGGTGTAGACCTCGGTACATCGACCCTGAAAATAGCTCTTTACGACTATGAAAGTAAGAATATAGTCATATTAATTAAGGAGAACATAGATACCCTTTCTCCAAGACCGGATATAGCTGAACAAAATCCCAATGAATGGTGGCAAAAATTCATTATTGGAATCAGAAGAATTAGGGCAATGGGATATGATCTTGAAGAGATCGAAGGAATAGGCGTTGTAAGCCAGCGAGAAGGAATAGTGTTAATGGATCGTTATGGAAAAAACTTAACAAACTGTATCACATGGATGGATAGAAGAAGTGAAAAACAAGTAGAAACAATTAAAAATACAATTGATGAAAAAGAAATATATTATCGTACAGGTCTTCGAGTTTCTGCTGGTTTCACAGCAACAAAATTATTATGGTTTAAGGAAAACATGCCACAAGTTCTTGAAAGAGCATCCAGTTATCTTCAACCTAAAGATTATATTGTCTTTAGATTAACAGATACATATATTACTGATTTTTCCTTAGCCAGCAGAACACTACTTTTTGATATACATAAATTGAAGTGGATAAACGAGTTCTTTGAAGAATTAGAATTACAGAATAAATTTCCAAAAGTTTATTGGTCAAACGAGGTAGTAGGAGAGACGACATCCACAGTTCAAAGAACTGCAGGTATTCCCAAAGGTATACCTGTTGTAGCAGGTGGTGGAGATAGACAAGGTGAAAATCTCGGTTGCTGTAAAGCAAGATCAGATTCCGTTGCAATATCTTTAGGTACAGCAATTAATCTAAATGTCTCCTTAACAAAACCATATATCGACTCAGAAATGCATTCTACTACCAGCATTCACCTTCTAAAAAATCGATGGTTACTTGAGTTAGGATTATCAAGTGGAACTTTGCTAATAAAATGGTTTGTGGATAATTTTGCCAAGGATCTAGGTGACGAAGCCTATAATATACTTACTCAAAAAGCCTATGAAATTCCTGAGGGATCAGAAGGACTATATGTTTTTCCATTTTTAATAGGTGCTAGAGCTCCTTGGTGGCGTAGCGGCATTAGAGCAGGTATAATTAATCTTTCCCAAGGACATAATAGGTTTCACATTTTTAGAGCTATTCTGGAATCTCTTTCATATAATGTTAAAGCAGCATACGAGACTATAAGAAATGCTTCTAATAATATAAAAAATATTTATGTAATGGGTGGAGGAGCTGAGAATGATCTATGGCTTAAGATTCTAAGCAACACATTAAACCATAAAATAAAAGTATTACAGATCGAGAATGCAGGAGTTTTAGCTGCTGCATCTCTATACCTTATAAAAAACCCCAACTATCTACAAAAAGTTTTACCAGAAACAGTTGTAAAGAAGATATATATTCCTGATAAGTATAAAGCACATAAATATAACTTGTTATATAATCAGTACATTCAAAAAATTGAGAAATATTTTATATATCATTCTTAGCGTTACTTTTTAAGATGTGTCTTTCCCATAGGTACATCTTTATACTCAGGATGAACCTCGACTTTCATAGCTCTTTTACCGAATAGCTGTGTCAATATCCAGAGATAACAAATACTTGTTTTTGGAGTAGGTACATTTGGATGATATCCTTTAAGAATAACAACAGCATCATAATCCTTAACTTTATGCGCCACAAATGAATCCTCAGTTTCAACTATCTGCAAACCGAATCTATTCTCCAAACCATAATAGACATATACTTCCATTTTATCATCATGTTTATGAGGAGGATAACTCGTCCATTCTCCTGGCCATCCCTCAGTATATCCCACAAGTAAACTATCCGATAGATCATTCTCGCCAATCATGTTAAAGATATTCCTCCTATATCCTTCATATCCCGAAGTAAAACCTTTAGCCTCCTTAAAACGCTTTACATAAACATCATATTCTTGTGACGCATTACCTTCACCAATCACTATTAAGCTATATTTATCGGATTCATTGTAAATCAATGCATTTTTACCCTTAGGAATATATATAACATCCTTTACATTAAGGGAATATTTCTTATCATCTATAAAAACAATACATGGTTCTTTCATGCAAGCTATAACAGCTTCTCTATTTAGCCCCTTGAAATAATTTACATGATTGTTGCTGTTCACTAAAGCCCATCTATACGCTCCTTTATCGTTTTCAAATAAAGTCTCCAAAACTCCAATCCTTTTTAATGAGGGAAAATACATCGACATACATTTTAGAGTATAGAATAGATATTTTAAAATATTGTTTGTATACAGTAATTATTTTTTATTTTCATTAAATATTATATAATCAATACAAATATTTTAAGGGTGGTATAATATCCTTACAAAGGAGATTGTTTTAGAAGCAAGAAGAAAAACAATTGAAATGCTAAAGAAAGCTTGTATAGCTATAACGCAAGAAGAAGCTGAAAATATAGAAGTAACAGATTTCGGTTTAGGAGATCTTTATAATTATGGTCTTCAAATAATTGTATATGTTAACAATGAGAGATACTGTGCTAAAGAGCTTATAATGTTCCCAAGACAAATTTGTCCGGAACATAGGCATCCGCCAATAGGAAATTATCCTGGTAAGCAGGAAACATTTAGGTGTAGATGGGGAGAAGTATATCTCTATGTTCCAGGTCCTGCAACTAAAAGTTCGAAAGCAAAGATTCCTGTCGATAGAAAAAAATATTTTACAGTCTGGCATGAAATCGTATTAAGACCAGGTGAACAATATACTATTCCTCCAAATACACTTCATTGGTTCCAAGCTGGAGATGAAGGTGCAATCGTCTCAGAATTTTCAAGTATGAGTATCGATGAGAAAGATATCTTTACTGATCCGGATATAAAAAGAATTCCTGAAATCATTGAGTAAAAACCAAAATCTTAATAACTATTTCTTTATGTAATACCATGCGTTGATTGTAGTGAAAGTTTTACAATATTTTCCTTACAAACCAAGAAGGTATCAAAAAGAGACAATAAACTTGATTTATACTAGACTTAAAAAGTCTCATTTGTGTTTACATGCTGCAACAGGATTTGGTAAGACACCTGTCATACTAACTGCACTTTTGCCTTACTTGAATGCTGGATACAGAGTTATATGGGCTGTTAGAACAGGAAATGAGACAGATAGACCTATAGAAGAACTTAAAACACTCGTATCGAAATCAGGGCTTAGGATATTTGGATTATCATACCGCGGTAAAAAAGACATGTGCTTATTGGCGAGAGATTTTTCAGAAAAATTATCGTATAGCGAGGTCTCTTTCTTATGTAGCGTTAAGAGAAAACAGTGCCCATACTATAAAAGATTCAAAAAATCGTTTAATCCCAATCTTTTTTTTGAAAAAGGCCCTCTCACATATACGGAAATTTATGAACTTAGCAAAAAATTAGATATATGTCCATATTTTGTTCAAAGAGAACTGCTTAAATATGCAGATGTGACATCATTAAGCTACAATTATGTTGTGGATATTCGACTTGAATGGAGTATTAGAAGGCTTGTAAATTTTAAAGAATCGATATTGGTTGTAGATGAAGCTCATAATCTTCAAAATATTGAGCTAGGCTCAGACACAATTTCACTAGGTACAATAGAAAGATCACTTAAAGAGATTGAGAAATATGAAGATGAAGAAATTAAGAATATGTTAAATGGTATATATAATGTAATTATCAGAGAATATGGACATTTACAAGAAGATGAAGATTCTGAGTTTAACCCATTAGACTTAGTAGATTATGATTATATTCCTTTATTAGAAAAAGCATTAAAAATAGGCGAAGAAATAAGGCTGAATATGCTTAACAGTGGAAAAAGACCAAGATCTTCTCTTTATCATTTCTCTCAATTCATGTTAAATGCTGTTGAGAATACAGATACAAAGGGTATTGCTTTCATAGTATCCAGAGAGAATAATAATCTCTATCTTCACATATGGGATATGAGATCAGCTGAAATACTTAGTGAACGATGGAAACATTTTAGGAGATGTATTTTTTGTTCAGGCACACTAGAACCTATAGATGCTTTCGCCGAAACAATAGGCTTGAATCAGTATTCAAAGATTAGCGTACCTAACATATATGCTAGAGAAAATGTAGCTATATATCTTCTTGAAGGACTCACCACAAAAGGAGAAGAATTAAAAAGTGATATGGCAAAGAAATATGTAGAAACAATAAGAAAATTTTTGAAAAATATCGAATCTAATACTGCTATTTTCACAGCGAGTTATAGAATACAAAATGAACTAATAAATTTTGGACTACTTTCAGAGATAGAAAAGCTGGGATTGCAACCATTTATTGAACAAAAAGATCTTTCAGGACAATCATCTAGAAAAATTTTACAAGATTTTAAAAGAGCGTCACATAAAGGTATAGGTGTTCTTATTGCTCCTATGGGTGGAAGATTTGCTGAAGGTGCAGATTTTCCTGGAGAAGAACTTCAAGCAGTTTTCCTTGTAGGTATCCCGTTTGAGAAACCTACACGCAAAGTTCAGCTTTATGTGGATTACTATAAAGAGCTTTATGGAGATGAAAAAGGAATATTATATGCATATATTCTTCCAGCTACTAGAAGAGCTTCTCAAGCCTTAGGCAGAGCCATAAGAAGCCCCGATGATAAAGCAGTTCTAGTACTAGGAGATGAAAGATATGAAAAATATAAAAATTTATTACCTGAATACGTTGAGGACTGGTATATTAAAATTCATTATTCAATGATAGAAAAAATTAGAATACCTTGGAAAAATTAGGTTGGTATGAGCTTCCCTCCACTTATAATCAGTTTATGAACTATTCTTTCATCTTTTGTTCCTTCTTCTGGACTCGTGACAGCTATTATATCGATATATTTTTCTAATGGACTGTTGTAAATTTTATGGGCTAGAGTTTCTTGAACTTGGAATATTCCTGCGCTATTATTCATAAATATTCTAATCTCTATGGGTTTTTGTTTACCATTTGTTATAACGACATCCTCTATTGAAAGTGCAGACACTGTATGAATATTTATGTTTCCTGTATCAAATGCTAATCTGCCTCTACCCTTAGTCATGTCTGTACCGTCAGCTATACCTACAAAGGATGCTTCCATTGTTAGATCTTTGACATCAGCTCCATGCGCATATATTGTATGAAGTATATGACCTCTTATTTCATACATTACTTCTTTATCTTCATATATTTCTTGAAGGATCCTATTTAGTATGGGAATAGCTAAATAGGTACTGTGTAAGGGATGAATCTCTCTGTGAACCTGATTACCTATATCATGAAGCAAACCACCGGCAAGAACAATAAGATGTTCATCATCTTCATCACCAGCATGTTCCTTCATAACATCAGGTAAAATGCCGTAGGACAATATTAGATCAAGCATTTTTAAAGCGTTAGCAGCTACTATTTTTGCATGTACCTCACCATGATCATTATAGTTTAGTTTTGAAACAGCTATAAAATTCGAAATATCCCATGAGGCATTAACCTCTGGATCATCCTTCATTATATTCCAAAGTTTATATGCTTTTGGATACTTTTTAACTGATTCCTCTATTTCTTTTTCTGCCTTCTCCTTAAGCTCCGAATAAGAAGTCGGTATCTCTAACTCAAAACCAGAACCTAAAGAAATTTTTTTATCCATACTTTTCAACATTTAATAAATACAAAACAATTATATAAACCTTTATAAATAGATCAGTTATTTTTTAAGAGGTAAAAATATGGTATCTTGGGGTAGAGCATTTTTCCTAGCTCTTAAAGCATTCATTTATGCAATTCTATGGTACATTATAGGTGGCATCCTTGTTTTTAGCGGAATGTATCTGGCTGGTCTATCCTTTCCTTTCTCTCCTACCGGTTTTGGAAGCGTTCCTAATTTATCATCTGGTGTTACATCTATACTAGGAATAATTTTAATGATTATAGGAATGATAATAATTATTTTTGGTGCAACTGCATCACTAATAAAAGTGGCTGTTGATGAAATTGAAAAACGTAGGCCTTCATATCAGCCACCGCCACCTCCATATTAAAAACTAAAAAATCCAAAAAATTTTTTATTCGTCAATATAGCTAATATTTAAAGAAAGGTGATATTAGAATATGAACATTTTAGAGATAGTTCTCAAAGCCAAACCGAGAGAACTACCTGAAGAACCTAAGAGTACAGATCACGCAAGTCATGTCGTTGAACTAGCCCTTCTAGGTTATCCAGAACTAGCAGCTGATTCACTACTAAATCCTTTACTGGTGGGTAGACTACCTTCTATTATAGGTGATATAGTTAGAAAATTAAACTTTATATTTGAAAAAACATATTGGAATGAAAAATCTTTATCCCAAGATAAAATATTAAAAAGAGCCTATGCATACGACGTCCTTATTGAAATTGCTATAAACCTGTACGGAATTGAAAGAGATTGGGTAGGATTCACAGACTATGACACAATAGAAAGTTTAAACCACATATATAACACATTAACCAGATGGGAAGAACTAGAAGCATCAGAGTACAATAAACCCCAAATAGCATTTGCGGTAGTTAAAAAGAAAATAGAGGATATGAAAAAGGTTATGTCAGGTGACCCTAAGAGAATAGGAATGATTGCTTGGATGGGAGAAAACATTGAGAAAAGACTGAGTGAAGAAAATCCTTCCGTTAGTTTTCTAAATGCAATAAGAGACGAGATAAAAAGCAACATCTATTATATTATGTATAGAAAAGGTATGTGTCGTTTTGGTAATGACTACGCTATAGGTCTAAGATGGCTTAGACACCTTGGATATGTTCAAGTTTCCACTAATCCTCAACTAGCTGCAATAGCGTATAGAGACGATCCTGCTTTATGGGAGAAATTAAGAGAATATTTTAGGACACATAAGGAACTACTGAAAAATATTGATTCGCGAAAAGATGAACTAGCTATGACAGCCACAATGCTTGCTCTATGGCCAAATATGGAAGTTTTTAGACCAGTAGCATATCTGCTAGATTTCACGGATGGTATGGTTAGTTATCAATTAAATCCAAATGTAGCAAATAGTTATGAAGGCAGTGTACGAGACGCAGTTACGATATATAATTCGACTCAAGAATATCTTGAAAAATATGATAAGTATCTTCTTTGGGGATGGCCTTTAGATATAGAAAGAGGTAGACCGAACATCGTGTTTAAGGTGGCTGCCAGCAGTCCTTCTGCCATAGATATAACGAGAAAATTAGAGAGTATGGGTATTGGGACAAATAATACAGTTACATATACTGTATCACAGGAAGTCAAACTTATTTTATCCAAACTTGAAGGAATGGCCGAGGCTGTTAAAAAGGGTATTAAGACCACAAAAAATTATGAGACCAATATGGGTGGTAGGTTAGATGACCATTTAAGAGAAGTATTTGCTGCTAGACTAATTAAAAAAGCGTTAGAAAATCTTGAGAACAAGACTGAGAAACTAGCAGAGTTAGCAAATAGTTTAGGATTAAATGTTGATGCGGAAAGTCAGGTATGGAAAGGACCAACTGGATGGGGATGGGATAAAGAGGCTAAAACTTTAGATGAAAAGATACAATTAGTAGCTTCTAGACAATACATAAAGAAACTAACAAATGAGAAACTTGCCGAATTTTTAGCCAGCCAAAAGGTTCATGGTACAACAAAGGAAGAAGTTATGAAGTTTCTTGAGGAATGGGAGAAAGCAATAGGTATGTCCGGTACATTAGTAGCTAGAAGAGTTTGGTGGATATTCTTCCATCCAGAGAATCGTGGCAAATGGATTGCATATCTCATTTCTAACTTCAACATCGAACCTGAAAAAGCTGAAGAAATACTGAACAATATCGATCTATTACCCGCTTCTAAGAGAAAACCGATGGATACATACCTTACTCTTGCTAGAAACAATATGACAAATACCGAGTTTCCAAATCATCAGCTGAATGTCCTCAAGACTTCACGTGAACCAGGATTTAATCTAGATGCATATGATAACGCTATAATGAAAAGTTCAGAAGAAGAACTCGTTAAGAAACTCTACAGTCTAGAAGACTTTATTAAAGCATACGAGCTTACAACGGATCTAAAAAATATTCTTGAGAAAGTAGGTGTAGATGTAAGAAATATGGGAACAAATGGTCTAAACTATGAAGACTGGGGATCTTTCGGATCTGCTGTAAAGACAATGAATGGGTTTACCGAGGCTTACAACGTTTTCAGGGACAAAGTGGTAAAGATAGCCAAGGAAGTTGCAAGTGAAGTTAAAACCGAGTAAAATATCTTATGTTTATATTTATACTATATTATTTTTATTTTTAATCATTTTAACCGAGTAGAAAATAAATTTCTTAGTCAAATTAAATATCCTAAAATAAAAAAGCCGGACGCCAGAAGGTTCCTAGCTAATAGGAACCCTTCCGGTCGGTAAAGCTAAGCGGCAAACCGCCCAGCCTCACCCAACCTTCCAGGCTCCTTCTTAACTAGGCTTACCCTCTGACGCCCGGCAAATATATATATTGTATCCGGAGTATTTAAGTCTTACGTATAAAAATTTAAATTACTCAGAGTTTCTTGTTTTACGGTGCAAATACATGTTTCTTCTCGAAAGTATTAGTTGGAAAGAAGCTAATGATTATTTTAAAAATAATGATATAGTTATTTTACCTATTGGGAGCACTGAACAACATGGTCCACATAATCCCTTAGGTACGGATTTCCTCATAGCCGAGGAATTAGCCAAGGAACTATCAAAGCGAACAAATCTTTTAGTTCTTCCAACTGTTCCTTATGGTGTTAGTTTTCATCATTCAAACTTTCCTGGAACTATTTCAATAGACGAAGAAATTTTTACTCAATATGTATACAATATAGTGAAATCTCTTAAAAAATACGGCATTAATAAAATTTTAATTATAAATGGTCATGGTGGAAATTATTATCCTCTTTTGAGAGTTTCAAGACTTGCTAGAATGGAGCTAAATATGATAGTCTATATTTTCCAATGGTGGACAGCGCTTGCAGGAAAAATATCTATTTTCAGTAAAGAAGAAGAAGGTCATGCTGGTGCAATGGAAACTTCTTTAATAGCCTATTTTAAGCCTGGAATGGTTAATATGTTAAACTGCGAAGATGAAAAATCTGTTATGAAAGAAATCAATAAGGCTTCAAGGTATGTATTTACAGACGAAATAACAAGTAATGGTGTCTTCGGAAAATCATGTAGCGCCAGTCGAGAAAAGGGACTTATAGTGATGGAAAAAGCTATAGAAATGTTACTTCATATGGTTGAACATCTTAAGAACATAAAGATTGAGTAAATAAATTTTTATTACATTATTCAGCTATCATAAACGTGATAGATATGAAAAACATCTTGTTCCTAATACATTCGGCTGGATTTAGACATGATTATCTTCCTGTTGCTGCTGAAGTTCTGAAAGAAATTGGGAAAAGATCAGGGTTATTTAATATTATACCTACTGAAGATTGCTCCCTGATTAATCCAAAAAATCTTACAAAATTAGATGCTCTAATTTTTGCAACTACAGGAGAGTTACCTATGAACGAAGAGCAAAAAGAGGCACTTTTAAACTTTGTAAAACAAGGTAAAGGATTTTTAGGTATACATAATGCAACTGACACATTTTATAAATTTCCTGAATATGGTGAGATGATAGGAGGTTATTTCAATGGACACCCTTGGACGGGAGAAGTTTATGTCATAGTCGAGGACCAGAAACATCCTGCAACGAGACATTTACCTAAAAGGTTTAAAGTAAAAGAAGAAGTTTATACTTTTAAAAACTGGAGCAGAGATAAGACTCATGTTCTTATATCTCTAGATACATCTTCTGTAGACTTAAGCAAAGGCAACAGACCAGATAATGATTATGCACTTGTATGGTGTCACAACTATGGAGAAGGCAGAGTATTTTATACAGCTTTTGGTCATTTTAAAGAGCTTTGGCATGAACAATGGTTCCAGAAACATCTTCTCGGTGCACTAAAATGGATTACTAAAATTGAAGATTAGAATCTTCTACCTATTATCGTATTTTTAACAATATTTTTAAAGCAAAGAAAAGCATTAATATTATCAATATGTATAAAT
>JAGGXB010000066.1 GCA_021163245.1 Thermoproteales archaeon | reverse complement strand
TCCATAAAGATGGATATAGGATTAAGAAAATCTATATACTTCATACAAACCATATAACAACAATAAGGCTTATCGTTGTGTATGTTCCTCCATTTCCTAATTTCCCCAACATATTCCATCCTTCAATTCTTCTCTAACCTCTAGGGGCCCAGATTCATCAATCAATGCCTTAATCAGTTGTTCGAACAGGGCAGCAGCTAATGGTAACCATATAATTAACTTATTTATGATGACTTGGCGAACATGCCAGCTAACCACCTTATCTATTATTTCGTTAAGAATAACGGCCTCCAGTGTATTAGACGCATATCGTGGTTTTGAAAGCCATAAATGAAATATTAAGTATAAGAAATTTTGTATTATATCATCATTTAACTCTTCGAATAAAGATATGTCTTTTCTAAATTTTAAAAACCTCTGCACTCCAACTCCAGTATTCATAGTGATCCAAGTTAACCTGTATTTCAAGCGTTTTTATCAAATATAGTTATATAGTCATAAGAGAATTATACCCAGCTTATCCGATAATTCTGGCAACATCACCTGGATCTAGCATAAAGGTAGGTACCCATAAGCTCTACGTGGATCTACCATGGCAAATATATGCTTTCTATGCAAAAATGATAAGCAACGCAAAAAACAGAGAATATATCAACAAAGAATGGCAGAAAACCTAGTATCAAAACCCTCTGTAAACACAATAAAAGAACCATATAGTAACATCTAGAACAAACTAGTATATAATTTGTCTCTATTTAACAGAATTCAAACTAGTTAGCATACTTAAAAAAGCTAAGTATATACGCTATCTCTCATTTTTACCTTGATAATAATATTATATGACATGGCTCAAGATAATAAACTGTTCTATATTTGCTAACTCTAAGACGCCAAAGTCCTTTAAAAGGAGGCTTAAGAGGCCTTCCAATACTGGGATCCTTTTTGAGTTCATTTAGCTTACCTATTATTCTATTCCTCATAGACGAATCGATATTTCTCAAATCCCCTGTTAAATGAAGATCTAAAAACAAGCTCACACTCACCCATATCCTTAGCTCTTTATGAACCCGGCCAATGTTTCATAGCTGTAATCTGAAACAAGGAATAGAAATGTATCCAGATAATCTTCTACTTCGTCAGCATAACGGGAACACCATTCAACGAGAACCCTAAGGGTATCCATACGATACGGCATATCGCTTAACAATGCTAAATCCATGCTCAAAACAATAAGATAAAGAGCATAAAGATATCTAAGAAACCTTTCCCCACTCCCATCAACTCTATCCTCCAACCTCTTAACAAAACCTTCAAAACCATACTCTATAACCGAATCAATAAGCCATAAATCATAATCCACTAATGCAGCATTAGCTTCAATAACAGGCTCATACTCTAAATTAATTCCTCGCGCCTTCTCCCTTATAACCACTCTTTATATGATATAAAAGCCTAATTTTAGACTAAAAATATATATTAACATGGGATAAATATCTTTATGTGGGATTTATGGATTATGTGGTTGTAATTGATGAACGTGGGAGAATTGTTTTACCTAAAGAAGTCAGGCGTCGATTAGGTATAAGTGATAAGCATAGAATTCTGGTTAGGGTAAGAGATGACAACGTTATAGAGCTTCACATCCTAGACAAGCTATATGAAAGTGTCACAAGGACATTCGAAGAAAAATTTAGGGATTGGAAAGAAGAAGAACATGAAGCCTCAAAACTATTGTCTAAGATGATGAAGAATGGAGATAATTGATACCGTTTATCTAGTAGCATATTTCAAACAGACTGATCCACTACATAAAGACTCTGTTGAAATCATTGAAAAACTCAGCGAGAGAAGAGTTGTCTCACAGGCATCTCTCATAGAATTTGATCTACTCATGAAGACACATAATTTTACTATAGATGAAAGAATAAAAACATGGTATATACTCAAACATTTAATAAACAACAAATATTTAGAGCCGATAACACCATCAGACATGATAACAGCAACATATCTAACATCAAAATATAAGCTAGACTACTTCGACTCATTAATCACAGCACAATGCATAAACAGAAACGCTAAACCATTAACAAACGACAGAGAAATAATAGATATATTTTCTAAAAAAGAAAAAATAAAAGCAGAAATAGAAAAAAACCATAGAAATAAAACATTAAGCTAAATATCTTTGGTTTCTATTATATTCCTTAAAGATAAAATATTTTTTCAAATTCTTATTAAACGAAGATCGATAAATAAACATACAATATGTAATATGGTTAAAATGTTAAAACACCTTAGAAACCATAAAAGAATTGAAAGAATAGTGTAGAAAAATATATTACTAACCAGGGGGTTAGTTACTAACCATGGGGTTAGTTATGCTGTTCGATAGAAGGCCTAAATATAGGAGAGAAGACTTCTATGATAGGGAGGAAGAGTTGCATATGTTCCTCAGGGGTCTTGAGGTTGGCGAAGGGCTTATTGTCGTATACGGGGTTAGAAGAGTTGGAAAGACAAGCCTCGTTCGAGTAGGCCTTGCTGAGTCCAATATTCCTTTTGTGCCAATAGATCTGCGGAGGTTTTCAGAAGATCCTTCTCTGCTTTCTCCTTCCGTCTCTGCATTGCTTATAGAGGAGGTTCTAAAACAATATGAAAAACATAGAGAGAAAATGAAAAAGTTTGTTAGAGACATATTGAGGTATGTTGATTCACTGGATTTGAAGGTTGTTAAGCTAAAAGTTAAAGAGGGTCGAAGAAGGCTTCTGGCTGAAGTTTTGGAAGAGGCAGATAGATGGGCTGGGAAAAGAGGTATAAGAGTTGCCATTGTTCTTGATGAGGCACAGGAGCTGAGAACTGTGCCTGCTTGGAGGGATATACTTGCTTGGACCATAGATAATCTTGAAAACGTTACGTTCGTCGTCACTGGCAGCGAGGTAGGAGTTTTAAGAGACTTCCTAAAGCTTGAAGACCGGGATTCGCCTCTGTTTGGCAGGGCTAGGCTAGAGATAAACCTGAGGGGATTCGATAGAAATGTGTCAGTCGGCTTTCTGAGGAGTGGTTTCAGGGAGGCGGGGCTGACAATAGATGAAGCTGAGCTAGCTGACGCTGTCGGAAGGCTTAACGGTATAGTTGGGTGGCTAGCTCTTTACGGATACTACAGGGTATCCTACGGTCTATCCCATAAGGCATCATTGGAGAGGGTTGAGGCGGATGCTTCAGAGCTGGTGGCAGACGAGTTGGAGAAGCTGGTTAAGAATGCTCCTGGGAGATATCTAGCTATATTGTGGGCTGTATCGCTCGGTCTTAAAAAATGGAGCAC
>JAGGXB010000101.1 GCA_021163245.1 Thermoproteales archaeon | reverse complement strand
GCTTCACGAGTCATGCTTTTTCATTATATTTTTTCAAATAGCACAAAAAAGTTTATTATCTAATAATAATTAGATATCTAATAGATATTAGATAGTGATGATATATGGTTAAAGTAATGTTACTAGGTCAAGGAATGGCTGCAACAGTATTTGCAATAGGACTAGAAAGAATAAAAATGGGTGAAATAGAGCCTTATGGGATACCTTTAGAAAAATATAATTTTCCTATAGATATAAAAGATATCAAAATAGTAGGAAGCGTAGATGTAGATGCTAGAAAAGTGGGAAGCACAATATATGAAGTTGCTAAAGATATTTATGGTTTTAATAATGTCCCTTTACCATTATCTGATATAAAAATATATAAGGGAATAGAAGCCGGCTATGTAAAGGATATATTTCCGGTTGAGAGTCTTGATATGGATGGATACGAGGAATCATTAGACAAATTTATTTATATATTAAAAATGTTAAAACCTGATGTTGTTATCGATATCACTACGACACAGCACTCGATACCTTTCCATGATTTTTCTTTGTTAGAAAAAGCTGTGCTTGAAGGTAGAAACGTTATTCCTTCCCAAATTTATGCTTATTTAACACTAAAATATAGTGAAGAAGTCAGAAAAGTAGCTTATGTAAATATGATACCTGCTCCTATAGCGAATGATAAAGGTATTGTAAAAAGAGCTTTTGAGCTGGAGTCATTAATACTTGGAGACGATGGAGCAACGGGAGCCACGCCACTTACCGCCGATATTCTTGAACATTTAAACGAGAGAAACAGAAAAGTAAGATCAATTGCTCAATTCAATATCGGTGGTAACACTGACTTTTTAGCTTTAATCAATGAGAAAAGAAATAAGGCTAAAGAGTATACAAAGGGAAGTGTTGTTGAAGATATCCTGGGTTATGATGCTCCACATTATATAAAGCCCACTGGTTATCTTGAACCTCTTGGTGATAAGAAATTTGTAGCTATGCATATTGAATATATTTCATTTAATGGAGCTATAGATGAGATTATAATTAATATGAGGGTTAATGATAGTCCTGCTCTCGCTGGGTATATGGTCGATTTAGCGCGTTTAGCTAAATATTGTTTAGAGAATAGTTATTATGGAACGGTCTATGAAATTAATGCTTTCTACATGAAAAAACCTGGTCCCAGTGGATCAAGAAATATTTCTAGGATAGTGGCATATAACAAATTATTAAGTTTCTTAGATGGTATAAAGAAATTTAGGGAAAAAATAAGGGTGTAACATAAGACATTTCATATTTTAATTTCTGGTTTTATTACATGGAGAAGGAGAAGTTTAAAACAGGAGAAGTAATAGGATGGTTTCTAGGAGGTTTTGTTGGTGGTTTTATAGGTCTAGTTTTAGACGGCGGGCTAGGATTTGTGCTTCTAAGTGTCATAGGAGCATTGGTAGGAATCGCTATTGGGGAAGGTGGAATATATAATGTAAAAATATTTTTAAATAATAGATATCCAAAAGTCGTATGTCTTCTTGCGGGAGGTTTGTTTGGATTTTTCTTAGGTGGTTTTTCTGGAGGAATTTTTGGAGAAGTTATTAGTTTGGCGCCTTGTCTTTATTTTCAATCAAATTATGGTGAGAAGCTTGGAGCTATGATGAGTGCAACTTCAGGAAGTGTTTTTGGAATTAGTTTAGGTAATCTGATAGGGATTATTTTAGGTAACAGGGTTTATTCTTTTATTTTTACAATTATAGGTTCTATAATTATGAGTAGTATTGGGTTAAAGATAGGGCGCAAAAGGAAAAATGCCTGGATTAGTGATAGGTTTATCCGTGTCTTCTATTTCATGTATAGTCTTGAAAATATTATTACCATATAGAAAGTTTTTTATTAGTGTATATGATATTTGGTGGCCTTTTATTTTCAGTACATTATATCTATTAAGTTCTTCAATAAGCATATTTTTTCTTAAAAAACTAAATAGTTTTTAATGTTTACATGTATATAAAAATGATCAAATATATTTGAACTCTTTTTATTGTTTATTTTTCAAAAATAATTAAAAATATTCAAGACAATTGAGCTTGTTTTAGAATAGTAATTATATAAGGTTTTATTTTATAATTGATTTATGATTATAGCAAATCATTGCCATGTTTGGCCGTATGAATATTCACCTGAAAGAAGTATAAAGGCATTAGTTAAAGATCTTATTAAATTCCATATTGATGGAGCAGTTGTTTATCCACCAATTCCGCCGTTTAAAGACGATATTAAAAAATATTTTATTGATGGAAACCAAAATAAATGGATAATTCAGGAAGTTAAGAAATTCGATAAAATATTGATTCCATGGTGTACAATCGATATTAATGATGATCCGTTATCTGAGATTGAAGAAGCATATTCTTTGGGATGTAGAGGCTTTAAAATGCATCCTCAGTCACAGGGATTTAAGCCTAATGAAGAAAAAATGTTTCCAATATATGAGAAGATAGAAGATATAGGATTACCAATACTTTTTCATGCAGGTTATCATGGTCCAAAACCATGGATAACATTACCACGATACTTCGACAAAGTAGCTCAAATTTTTCCGAAATTGAAAATAATAATAGAACATATGGGTATGCCTTTCTATAATGAATCAGTCATAGTTGCTGTTCATAGAAAGAATGTTTATCTAGGATTGACTAGAATGATTAGAGTCGATAGCCTTTACAAGCTAAGGATTAAGGAAGATGTTGGAAATATAAGGATGATGATTCTGGAGGATGGAGATGAAATATTTTTACCTCAATCTGTCTATTTAGATCTGAATAAACTTGAAGATTACATTAAAAATATTGGATCAGACAAATTTATTTGGGGTCTTGACTGGCCATATTCAAGAAGACCAGACATCTATATCGAAGTTATAAATTCGTTACAATTATCCTATATTGCTAAAAATAATATTCTTGGGGAAAACATTTTGAAGCTAAGTGGAGTTAAAAGATTGGTTGCAGAATATTAAAGTTGCAATACTTTTTATATTTTTTTAATTTTAATTATTTATGGTTGATAAATTTTTCTTAATAAAAGAAAACTGGAGAAAAATAGAAGAAGAATTAAATAAAAAATCTGAGACAACAATAAATAAATTGCTCGAGAATTTTCCAAAAGCGAGAAAAGCTTGGGATTATCTCAAAAACAACAGTTTTGTTGATTCGCAATGGGAGATGGCCGATTATCTTGTAGTTAAAAAGATGCATTATAATGCTCATGGGGATACTCATGCAAAGGTTGTAGCTTCTAACAGTTTAAAAATTCTTGATATTTTAGTTAATAAAGGCATAAAGCCTGATATAGTTAAAGATGGCCTGGGTGACATTGATGATGCTTATCTTATTGTTTTGGTTTCTTCACTACTTCATGATATAGGTAATCAAGTTAATAGAAGTGATCATAATCTGCATAGTGTTATATTGGCAGTACCTATTCTTGATAAAATGTTAGAGAAGATCTACGAAGACCCTTCTAAGATAGGTGTGATTAGATCCTTTATTCTTCATGCGATATATACTCATATGGAGGAAGAACGATCATATACTTTAGAAGCAAGTATTGTAAAAGTAGCAGATGGAACTGATATGACTAAAGGAAGAAGTAGGATACCTTACGATCTTGGGAACGTAAATATACATACTGTTTCCGCTTTATCAGTTGATGAAGTTGAGATTGTTGAAGGGAAAGATACTCCTGTTGAGATAAGATGCTATATGACTAATTCATCTGGTATTTTTCAGGTCGAAGAGATTCTTAACAAAAAGCTTATGGCTGGAACATTATTAAATCTTATTAAAATTGTTGCGGTTACTATTCCAGAAAATATTAAGAAGGATGAAAGGATGGTAAATAAACTAATTGGTATAAAGGGTGTTTTCAAACATTTTTCCAATTAAAAAATTATGATATTTTTTATTTAGTTTTATTTTGATTTAATATATGGTTCAATCATAGAAGCAAATACTGGTAGAGTTCTTGTTTGAAGATATATTCTACTTGGACCATAAACATCGGCAACAATTCCTTCACCTCCTAGTATGAAACTCTTCCATCCGCCAAATTTTCTGATGTTATATCTGGTTCCTGCATTCATTGCTACAAAATGAAAATTGTCTATAGTCATATTTTCACCGGGCTGTAAGTCTACTATTTCTATATTGCCATAAGCTGTAATCCAAAATCCTCCATAACCACTTAGCTTAAGCCATAGAAGTTCACCTTCAGTTATAAGCCCCTTGAATCCACCCCACTCCACATCAAAACGTATGTTTCCATGTGAAGCAAGGTAGGCAAAGTTTTGTACTATGTAAGCATTTCCATTAAGAGGAACATAAATAATATCTCCGGGTGCTCCAGGTGCTAACCATATTTCCGAAGGGCCTCTAGCAATATATGTATTTAGAAATATTGATTCGCTACCTGCAATACTTCTTAGTAAACCTTTCAATATTCCTCCTCCGGTAGTTGTCTTTATTTCAATATTACCTTTCATCGATACCATTGCGCCGGGTTCTGCCTGAAGCCAATCACCTGTATTTAGTTTTATTTTTAATATTGTGTAAGAAGGTTTTCCACTATATTCCCATTCCATTTAAATCATCTAAATATTAAATAGGTTTCAATGATTTATACATTGACCTTTATAAAAATTCTTTAATATGTTAAGGAAAAGTATTATTTTGTGATAGCCTTGAAATCTGGAGAAAAAATATTCGTCAGTTTTCCTTTATTTGACTTAAATAAATATAATGTTATTGCACAACCCAGAAAATTGTCTGAAGGAAACTGGGCGGGAGCACCTTCGGTAGTATATGATGGAAATAGTGATGAATATTGGCTAGTTTATAGAGTTAGAGACGTTGTTGAAAGAGGCATTGAAATTCATATTGCAAAATCTAAAGATGGTTTACGTTTCAAGGACGAGCTTATATTAACTAGGGAGGATTTGGGTGATCAAGTTATATCAGTGGAGAGGTCATCAATACTTAAAAATCCTAATAATGGAAAATTTATGCTATATATTTCATATGAGAAAGATTTTGCAAGAGGCTCTTTTCCTAAGAAGTATGGGAGAAGGGGAAGATGGGTTATCAGTAAATTTGAAGATATAGATGATCCGAGAGACTTTGATCCTAATACCTTAAGAACAGTATTAACTGGTTCTCCAGGGAGCGTTGATAATGCGAGCGTTAAGGATCCCTATGTTTTTGCGATAGGAAAAATCTATCTAATGTACTATATAGGTGCTGGAACATTTGAACAAACTTTTCTAGCTTATTCTAATGATGGTATAAAATGGGAGAAATATAGCGGTAATCCTGTATTTACATTGGGAGGTTGGCATGATTATGCCACTAGACCATGTTCTATTCTTCCTATAAGGAATGGTTTTCTTCTAATATATGGAGGTTCAAATGTAGATTGGTATGCACCCGTATATAATATAGCTTCTGGTTTTGCATACACTCAAGATTTTAAGAATTTTATTGACTTAACACCTATTTCACCTGTCTTAACGTCGCCTACTAGTAATAAGTATAAAACTGTGAGATACTGTGATGTTTTAAAAGAAGAATCAAGAATCTTATTGTATTATGAAGTAGCACGTATTGATGATGCATTTGAAACGAGGGTATCTTTTATATCTATAGATAATGAATGGTGATGTGTATTTTCGATAATTTACGTTTGCCTTCTGAGATAATTGAAGAGGAGTTTGATGTTGTTGTTGTTGGTGGAGGTTTGGCGGGTGTTGTTGCATCTATTTCATCGGCTCGTAATGGGGCTAAAACTGCTATAATTCAAGATAGGCCCGTATTTGGAGGAAACTCGAGCAGTGAGATAAGAGTTGCTCCTGGAGGAGCAACTGTTGGTGGTGCTTGGGCTAGAGAGACTGGTATAATTGAAGAGATGTTGTTAGAAGAAAGAGTTAGGGATTATGACTTTTTTGTTAATGGTAGAATAAATTCGACATGGGATCTAGTTCTTTATGAATGGGTAACACGGGAACCTAATCTTAGGGCTTTTCTCAATACACGTGTAATAGGAGTAGAGATGAAAGATTTGCATAATATAGGTTCGGTTATTGCTATACAACTAGGTACAGAAAAGGTTTTTAGAATTAAAGGAAAATTTTTCATTGATTGTACAGGCGATGGGACCGTTGGGGCTTCAGCAGGTGCTTTGTATCGTGTTGGTAGAGAATCTAGAGATGAATTTGGAGAATCATTAGCTCCATCTTCTCCTGATAAAGTTACACAAGGGTCTTCGATATTATTTAAATCGATATATACAGGTAAAAAGGAAGAATTTAAGTTACCAGAGTGGGCTGTTTCTTATAAAAGCTTTGATTCCTTGAAATATCGTAGGCCGGCTTTAAGAGATACTCCTTATGGAGCTAAAGAATTTTCAGGTTATTGGTGGATAGAGATAGGTTATCCTTATGATACAATTAGAGATAATGAAAGGATACGGGATGAGCTAATAAGACATGCTTTAGGTATTTGGAAACTAATTAAAAATGAGTATAAAGAAGCTGAAAACTTAGCGCTTGAATGGCTTGGTATGGTTCCAGGTAAAAGAGAAAGCCGAAGGCTAATAGGTGATTATATACTCAGGGAGAAAGATCTTAAGAATAGAACGTTGTTTTTTGACCGTGTGGCTTATGGAGGATGGTTAATCGATATACATGTTCCTGGAGGTATCTTAGCTAGAGATTTACCTCCAGAACCGACACATGGGGATTTTGACTATTTAGAAAAAGTCTCTGTTTTTCCGTATAGCATTCCCTTGAGAAGTCTATATTCAAGAAATATACATAATCTATTCATGGCTGGTAGAGATATTTCTGCTACACATGTTGCGTTAGGCTCAACTCGATTAATGTTAACATGTGCTGTTGAAGGACAAGCTGTTGGTACAGCTGCTGCACTTTGTGTTAAAAAAGATGTAAAACCAAGAGACATAACCTTAAATCCTAAACTGATATGGGAGTTACAGCAAATACTTGTTAAAAATGATGCATTTATACCTCGAGTGAAGAACGAGGATCCTAGAGATTTGGCTCTTAATGCTTTTGCAATAGCTACTTCTGAAATGGAACTAGAACTTAAACCTATTAAAGAATTTGTAGAGCTTGATATGGATTTTGCACAAATATATCCGATAAGTGAAGGAAGAATAAATAGTATTGAAGTATATTTGAAGTCGGAACGTGATTCAGTAGGAAATTTATCAGTTAAAGTAATGGAGGCTGATGATATATGGAGCTTTAATGAGGAAAGAGAGCTTTTAGCCTATGAGACAATAAAAATAGAACCCAATTTTAATGGCTGGTTGGCTGTTCAGCTCGATATTGATGTGAAACCAAGAAAGTTGTATAAGTTTGAGTTTATCGGAGAAAAAGGATTGTTCATATCGAAATCTATGCCAGAGGTCGGTGTTTCAGCTGCTACTAAATCGAAAAAATGGAAAAGGTGGAGACATGTTCCGTACATGTTAGCTATGAAAGTTTATCCAATTTCAAAACCATATGGTGCATATAACGTAAATAATGGTTTTGCTCGACCTGAGACTTGGACAAATATATGGATATCTGATCCGAACAAGGGATTACCTCAGTCTGTAACACTTGATTTTACTGAAGAAATAGAGTTTAACACTGTTTATTTAACATTCGATACATTTTTACACAAGAGAATCCATGAGTTTCCTCCTCATTATAGAGTTCCACAATGTGTTAAAGATTATGAAATATGGGTTTTTAGAAAAAACAAATGGAAAAGAGTATTCGATGTTAGAGATAATTATTATAGGTTTAGAGTTCATAAATTTACAACAGTATCTGCGAGTAGACTGATGCTTAAGATACTTAGTACAAATGGGGATGCTTCTGCACGAGTATACCAAATAAGAGTATATAAAGAATAAAATTATTTTTCTTCATTAATTATTTTTTGAAGTTCTTCTCCTATAAGGTTAAGTGCATTATATATATTCAGGACTTTTTTAGAAAAACCAGGGCCCCTCGAAAGCATCACTTCTATTACTGGTTCCCAAACTATATCTAATGGATTATGATAGTATGCTACTTCCATAACATCAACAACCTTTGTTAAACCTTTAACGGCTTCTTCTGGAATTTCGGGAGCGTGTACCGATGTAAACTTTAAAACTACTAAGGCTTGAGCCACCCCAACTTTTTTGAGAACATCTAATAGTTCATCCCTTTTATTTAATCGTTCAGATAGCTTTGGATTAATTTTTATATTTGTGAATCTGTCCTTGAATTCATAAAGTCTTTTCCTGTTTTGGAAAAAGACTTTTTTTCTAATAAATCCCTTAAAAATAAGTTCACATTCCATTCCTTTAAAGATTCTATATAATTCAGCCTTTTCCTCATCCATTTGATCGATGTCGGCCACAATAAGTCTGCCGACAAAAATATATTTTTTCTCGAATCCAAGACCGATAGGTTGAAAGGTTATATGTATTTCTGAGTAAGGAGAATTTTTTGGTATTATATAGGTAAGTCCCTGTCTTTTATATGTCTTCTCTGAGTAGGGTTCAAGTATTTTGGCTATTGTGTCAAGCTCGGTAAATAAGCTAATCTTTATCACCCTATTTCATATTCTCATGATTAATTATAATTATTTGCTAGCTAACGTAAAATTCTTTTCTCTATGATGGATGATATTAATCCAAGATTATACAGGAAGTAAGATAACCTTTTTATTGAGATAAGAATCAAAATCTATGTCATAGAATACTATTAGGTGATTTTTTGAAAAAGTGGATGTTTGGAATAAAGGATCTTGAGGATGCAAAATTTTTAGAAGAAAATGGATTTAAAGACTTTGTAATTGGATACAAACCTAAACTCATTAAGGTTCTGAATAATGCCGGATATAATGTACATGTAGTTTTGGGTACTTTTAAAATAATAGAAAAATTTAAAAGTGTCGAGTATCTCGCGGAAGATCCATATGGAAGAAAGCATATATGGTTTGGTTCAGGATGTCCTAATAATCCCGAGATAAGGAAATATATTCTTGACAGGATCAGAGAGATAATAGCTAATTACGATGTAAAAAGTATTATATTAGACGGGATAAGATTTGCCTCGCCTGGAAGCGGATTGGAAGCTTTTGCAACCTGTTTCTGTGAACATTGTAGAAGAAAAGCTGAAGATATGGGATTCTCATATGATAGGATGAAAAAAGCAGTTAAGTATCTACTACACAACTTATATGATTTCAGGAAAATAAAGAATGATCTAGATTCGTATGCATATACTCCTCTTAGTTTAATTGATTTTACTGAGAAAAATTTAGGCCTTGTTGATTGGATAAAATTCCGAGAAATGTCAATAATGGAGTTTATAAAAGAGGTAAAGAATCTTATATTATCAATTCGTCCTAATGTCAGGCTTGGAGCATATATATTTACTCCTTCTTTAGCTGTTCTAGTAGGACAAAACTATTCTGAGATCTGGAAATACCTGGATTTCATTAAACCAATGGTATATCGGATAGGGAAAGGTGTTGCGTGTCTAAATTATGAATTAGCGATAATTGCTAAAGATTTACTGAGATGGAATAGTTGGCTGTCTGAGGAAGAGATATTAAGGATATTATACAAATTTTTTGGATTTAGTGAGTATCAAAACTATCCATTAAGCGTAAAAGCGATGCTTGAAGAAGGTCTACCAATATCATGTATTGAAAAGGAATTTATAATGGCTAAAAAACTAGTGTTTGGGAAGACTGAAATACATCCCATTGTGATGTTACATGATAGTTCTTTAGGAGATGTTGTCCAAATAGCATATAAAACGGGTATGGACGGTATAGACTTTTTCACTTTTAGAAAAGAATTGAAAGATAATGTGATTAAGATTAACGAGGTAGTTCAATGATGAAAAAACATTTAGGTTCCTTTATTAGCTTAAAAGTTCTAAAAGAAAATTATAGGTCTATAATTGATGAATATAAAATAGATACCTTGCATATACACTTGCCATATTATATAGATGATCAAAATCCGTATTATGCAGATAAGACCCTTATTCCTAAATCGATAACTTATGATGAATATAAGGAAAATGTCAAGTTCGTTCGTGAATTGAAAGATTATGGTTTTAAAATATTTATTGCATACCCTGTTTTTGTTAGTCATGAAGGAGTAAATGAAAGATCAGAACTTTTAGCCCGAACTCTATTTGGTAAGGTATATAGTTTTAGAGTTTGTCCTACGAATAAAAAAATTATCGAAAGAATAATTGGTGATATAAGAACTATTATAGATATTTATGACATCGATGGAATAATCTTGGATTATATACGTTTTGAGAGTCCAATGGCTGGTTTTGAGAACTTTTTCATGTGTTTTTGTGATAACTGTTTAAAAGAGATGGAGAGAAAGGGTTTCAATTCAAAGAGAATAGTCAGTGATGTTTCAAAATTTATAGATTTACTTCACATGGAGGATTTTGTTAAGAGTTTTATAAATAATAAGGGTTTAGCTGTTGGGGATATTCTAGAGATTTATGATAACTATCCAGGCCTATTTGAATGGTTTAGATTTAAGAAGGAACATATTGAGGAAATCGTGAAGATGCTTACTAGGATTATGAAGAATGATGGTGGAAGAAACTTCATTGTCGGTGCTAATCTCTTATCTCCATGGTGGAGTTTAATCGCAGGTCAGAGTTATAGTAGCTTTAGTAGAATAGTAGATATAATTGAGCCAATGCTGTATGCCGACTGGATGCAATGGGAAGGTCTAACAGCTGTAAAGGAGTTTAGTTCTATTTCAGGATTGTCAAGGGACCTATTAACGAATTTTTATTTCGTTATACTTGGCTTGGCATATTTTTCAGGATTAAAAAGCTTTGATGAAGTAAGATTATCGAGTCTCGGTGTTGAGTCTATAAATTATAGCATGAATAAAATAAACATATGGAATGTAGGCGGGGCAAAAATATGGCCTGTACTAATGGTTAATCCCCTCGATTTTATTCACAAATTCTTAAATGAGAGATTATCTAATAAGAGTACGATGAATAAAGAATTTTTACTTGAGTCTATAAGAATTTTAAAGGAAAATAATGCTGATGGATTAGTATTCTTTATGTTTGATAGAGGGGATAAGGAGGCTTTAAAAGAGGCTGCTAAAGTTTGGTTTGAATAGGTTATTTACATATAACCTATTCCTCTGTAACCATTTTTTAAAATATTTTTAAGAACTTTTTTAGCTAATATATTTTCGATTATTTTAAGTAATATTCCATTAATAAATGAGAATAGTAAAGACATAGTCAATAGTGTAAAGCTGTTGATTCCATTGATCCCATTTTTCAAAAGATATACCGATGAGGTAAAGGGGAGGCTTACTATTAGAATATTTAGAGGAAACATTAATTTTTCAGGAGGTATAACGAATAATGCCAAGGATGAAAAATTTAGATAACCCCAGAATGAATAAGAGATACTTGTACCAAGTGATAGAATAGAAAGTATTTTTCCATAATAGATACATTGAATTATCAAAGTGAAAAAACCTAATATTAAAAGGAATGGATTATAAATATTTAAAATATTGACGTCAAATACAGTTTTTATTATTAGGCCTGTTAAAGCTGTCGTAATCACAGTGACTGAAGTACTGGTTATTACGCGTCCACTTAGGATAGTGAAGGGCGAAATATTTCTTAGAAGATGTTCTTCAATCATCCCTATAGCTGTAAAGAAATCAATCCAATTTCCAATTAATCTAGCAGAAATCCTAATGTATTGCCAGGCGGTTATGATCCAAAAAAGCTGGATGAGGATTTTTTCTTCTTCTTTTATCATGAATAATGATGTTCCTATAATGTAAATTATTATCCACAGAAAAGTGCCTAATGCCTGGTTAATTAAAGACCATTTATATCTGAAGAGTCTTAAGAAATGAAGCCAGATTACTGCTTTAAAGATTTTTTTCATTCAAAAACACCATGTTTTGTAGCTATTTTTTCGGCTTTTCCAACGAATAGAAATGATGCTCCGTTATATAAGCAGGTTATACCTAATAGAAGCGCTATCATAAAAACGATTTGATTTATATTGGGAGATCCTATTATTGAACAGGTTCGTGCTAATTCCAGAGTATATGTAGTCGGTAAAATCTTTGAGATGAACTGTGCCCATTTTGGCAAAAGATATGCAGGATAATATGCACCTGAAAAAATTAATATTAGAGGACTTAACCAGTTAAATACATTTGTCTGTTCTCGTATGATTAGTAGTATTGAAGCTAATATAACTGAAAATCCTAAAAGTGGTAGCATGCCTACTATCATTGCTAGAAAAAGAATAGCTATTTTAGTTATACCATCATAGAGTCCTTCCATAAATATTATTGGTGGCACGAAGCTTAGGATAGATATTGTTGATCTAAGTAAGTATCGTGGAATATGAAGTATAATAAACAATGTAGACATACGATATGGTGAAAGTATATGGTATGATAATGTTCCACTCCACCGCATAAAGATAACACTTCCTGTTATTTGATACATAATGTTCATTGAAGAGGATGCGATTACGACTGAAGCAGTATAAAACATTACTGGATCTACTTGTGCACCTACTTTTTTTGAAAAAGCTTGTGAACTACCGAAAATATATCCTAAAGCAAGGATCATTCCCCAGAATAAATATGGTGAAATTATAAAGGTTAAGAACTCTAATCTAAGATTTTTATAGAAAGTATAGTTTAGATATAGACCTGCTCTGAATAAGGCTTTGTAGTTTTTCTTAGTCATTTAAATCCTCTTCGTCCAGTTATCTTTATGAATACGTCTTCTAGATTTGGTTGATGTACCCTGACATTGTATATTTTACCGTTGAAGTCATTGATTGTTTTAAGTATAACGGATAATATATCGTCTGATTCGCTATCAGAGACAGATGTTTTAAGACTTAGTCCCCTTTCTTCTTCGATTATTTTTATTGGAATGTTTAATTTAGAGAGAAGAATTTCTTCTAAAGCTATTTTTTGATGATTACCTGACATCAAAAAATTTACTTCGATTGAAATTTCTCCCTTAACCATTCTTTTTAATTCATTAACTGTTCCTAGAGCTATTATTTTACCATTATCAATAATAGCAAGTTTATCAGCTATTATTTCTGCTTCAAACATGTTATGTGTCGTAACTAGAACAGTTTTATCTTGGTCACGTGCAAGAGTTTTTAACATTTTTCTAAGAGATTTAGCGGACGGAGGGTCTAGACCAAGAGTAGGTTCGTCAAGTATTATGATCGGGGGATCTGTTAAAAGGGCTCTAGCTAAGCTTAGTCTTGCTTTCATACCTAAAGAATACTCCTCCCACAACTTATTTTCAGCACCTAGATCTTTTAGTCCCACAGTGTCTAGTACTTCATCAAGCCTTTTTTCAAGTTCTCCTCCATCTAAACCATATAGAAGTCCAAAATATTTTAGATTCTCTCTTCCTGTTAGTTTCCAATAAAATCCTTTATTTACACTAAGAGATACGCCTAAAAGTTTTCTAACTTCAACGCATTGCTCAACAGTATCGAATCCGAAAACTTTAACATATCCTTCATCCGGAACTAGAAGTGTACTGATTATTTTAACAGTAGTAGTTTTGCCTGCACCATTGGGGCCTAATAATCCAAAAACCTGATTCTTCTCAATGCTGAATGAGATACCTCTTAAGGCTTGAACAATTATCTTTTTAACTTTTAAAATTCCTTTTCGATCATATGAAATATATGCTTTTTTTACATCATGTACTTCGATAGCGTTTTTCGTCATTAAAAATCCCTTATTTATGTAATAAAATTATAATTTAATATCTTTTTTTGTTAAGTTAAATATTTTTACATGAATATGTATAAATATGTCTGTGAACTTATATGACATAGAAACATAATCTTTATGATATACTATGTTTTCTCATTATTG
>JAGGXB010000110.1 GCA_021163245.1 Thermoproteales archaeon | reverse complement strand
ATATGAGATAAAAGGACTAGAAGAATATTATATAAAGCTAAATAATGAAAGACATGTATTGTATAGAATTTTAAGTGAAAGAAGAGCAGGGACTAAATATAAAAGAAGA
Source organism: Thermoproteales archaeon (assembly GCA_021163245.1). Lineage (GTDB taxonomy): Archaea > Thermoproteota > Thermoprotei > Thermofilales > Thermofilaceae > JAGGXB01. Next base: position 38,339 of record JAGGXB010000110.1, on the reverse strand, counting down.
GAAATATTATTATCTAATTATTCTCTTGACATTGATAGGGGATTCAGAGAAAAAAATACGGATAGGATAGAAATCACTTCTAAGGATTATGTAGGTGATATATCTAAGGATACTGTATTTAAGGATAAAATAATTTTGGGATTAGATGATACTACTGCCTTTAAAATACTAAAATGTATAAAAGATAAGAGCAGGACTTTGGATCTAGGCTATATTGGAGAAAATATTGTAATGAGTATATTTCGGGAGCCTTTAGCTAGGTTTATCTCCGACAAATTGTCAGCATCTGAGAACGAGATTAAAATTCTACATAAAGGGGTTCTTAAACATGGAGAATCTGCGCCTGATTTTGAAATATTATACGGATCTGAGATAATCGGAGTAGTAGAGGTTACATTACAGACTGATCTTGAAAATGCTATAAAGCATTTGGATTTCCAGATTCAGAAAAGATTAAGGTCTAGTAGTATTAGAATTGGAATAGGAATAATATTATTATATAGTCATGAAAATCCGAAGAAGATTCAATGTTTTATATTTGTAGCAAAGAGAGACAATAAAAAGTATTCTATTAATAAAGATATATATTTTAATTATCTTGGTGGAGTATAGTGGAGTGGTATACTGAAGAAAAACAAGTAAAGGAGCTAGTTTTTAAACTATCGATACTTCTCCTTCAGTTGAATGGATTCAAAAATAATTATATCGAAGCATATTATTCTCTATCAGAGAATGGCTTGGGATCATTTACAATAGGATTTGATTATAAAAAGCTTTATGTTCGAAAAAGTTTTCCGCCAAAATATCCTGTTACAATATTTATGAGATATATTAAAAATTCTGGAAAGCTTGGAAAAAATGTTGTGGGTCTCTTTTTTGTTGCTATGTTTTTACCCGATTTTATGGGTGTCATGGATTGGGAAGAGGTTATTAAAAAGCTTAGAGATAAATGGATACATGATGAGGATATTATAATTCTTGGAGAAGAACATATAAGAGAATTGGAGAACTATGATGTTTACAGGGAACTGGAACTTGGATTGAGGACGATATATGCTTCTAAGATACCTAACGCCTATATGTGGACGTGGAATACTTTAAAAGACATCAGTATAGGTACTGTAATAGATGTAACAAACAAGAGTGTGTCTCAGATTGTTAGACAAGCTAGGAAAGAGATATTGAAGGTGAAAAAGATACAGGATGTTATGGCAGAGATATATGGTGCTGAATCAGGTGAGGAGGCTATTGTAATTGAGAAAGATCATTTGGTTAAATATAAGATTAATAATTGGATAATAACATATTTTTAGAAGATATAACTATGTATTTTTCTATGAGCCTTTTGTTTACATGTTTTTCTTGTATGATTATAGGGGTTCTATGTATGATATCTTAGTTTATGTTATGTGTTATCTAAATGTTTTCTCTGCTTGAATACCTACATTAGTAATCTTATTTTTGTATTTATTCTAGACTGGGCGGTGACTTAATTATGTTGGATTTTGGTATATTTCTAATCTTTTAATAAAAAGATTGGGGTAATCTATAGATGTCAGTGAAGTTGGATTTAATATATATACTTGATATATTTTTTATAATATCTGTGTTTGTAATCGAGACTGAAGGTCTTGTTAAATTTTTTGGGCATATAAAGGCTCTTGATGATTTAAGTATTCATGTTCCTGAAGGTATTTCGGGGTTGATAGGTCCTAACGGTGCTGGTAAGACAACTACTATAAATATTCTTGCGGGTTTAGTGAAGCCGACTAGTGGGAAAGCTAGAGTTTTAGGATTGGATGTTTGGAGTGAGAGTCTTGGAATTAGGAGGAAAACAAGGTTTATGTTAGAGGGTCAGGCTTTACCTAAGAGTGTTAGAGTGTTTACTTTTTTAAATCATGTCGCTAAACTATGTGGGTCAGATAGGGAAGAGGTATTGAAGGTTCTTGGGATAGTTGGGTTGAAAGATTTTGTTGATAGGCGGATTGAGAGTCTTTCGGCTGGAATGATGCAAAGACTTAGATTGGCTCAGGCTTTGCTGGGTAGTCCGGAGCTTATAATACTTGATGAGCCTACGGCAAACCTTGATCCTATAGGAAGGGTAGAGATCTTGGAGCTTATTGCAAAGATGAATAAGGAGTATGGGATAAATTTTCTTGTTTCTACTCATATATTGCCGGAGCTTGAGGAAATAGCTGGATGGGTTTCGATAATAGATAAAGGTAAGGCTGTAATAGAGGGTAAGCCTGGTGAGATAATTCCTAGAGGACTATATAATGAGTATAGGATAATTTCGTCTAATAATAAGAGATTGATGATGTTGCTTAGGGAGAGGGGGTTTGAAGTAGAAGATAAAGGTGGCTACCTATTGGTAAAATCGGATATTCATTGGAGACTATATAGGGTGTTAGGTGAGCTTGAAGAATATCGTATATATGTGTATAAGATTGAAGCAGTGGGTACGAGTCTAGAAGAGGTCTTTAGAAAGGTGATAGTAGGTGAGTAAGATATTAGATCTCCTAAGGCTGGAATATGATCTTACATGGAGATATTTAACTTTGGGAATGGTATATGCTTTGATATTCATAGCTTATACAGCGAGTCTTAATGTAACTACTGGAATATTAACATTGTATGGAGGTAGTATAGTGTATCTTCAAGATGTTGCAAGTAGCTATATGTATTCCTTTTTCTTGCTTATCGGCTTATCTAGCTATATTTATTCTAAGAGTATAGCAAGTCAAATATCTAATGGTTTGATAAAGACTATTTTGTGTTATCCTATTAGTAGAAGGCGTCTTCTTATTACTAAACTAGTTACAAACTACTTGGTTTTTCTGCCTTCAGGAATTTTACCGGAGCTATATTTACAATTTTTATATGGTGTTGATATGAAGGTATTTATAGCTTTAATACTGGTTTTTGCAGTTAAGCTCTTGTTTAGCTCCACTCTAGCTATACTTTTCTCAGTAATATTGAGGGAACCTTTAATGTCACTTATAGGCTCAATGTTAACACTGTATACGTTTGAAATAGCTCCAGGTTTTCTTTGGTCTATTCATGCAGAAAAAATAGCTAAGATGTTATCGCTAAATTATCTGATCGTGGTCTTGTATAGGGCTCTAAGCTCGCCGAATTTTCTTAAAACTATTATGGAGTTAGATGCGTTAGCTACAGTTTTATTTTCTATTGTTTTTCCATGTATCTTCTTTTTGTCTTCTTTATTCTTATTTGAAAAGATGGATTTGGACTAGATAGTGATTAATATGATCCGGGCTTTAGCTGTGGCGTTGATTGCTTGTGGAATCGGGCTTCTTGTTTCTTCTCTTATAAGAGGCTATACGACATGGACTAATAATGAGTCTATTCCCTGCATTATGGGAAAGTCTTTTAAGCTCTTGGATGGTGTTTGGGCGCCGAGAAACATTTATTTGAACGTTGTAGTCGAGAGAGGTGAGGCTGATATTAAGCTTTATTCAAATGGTAAATTCTTAAGGGAGTGGAATAATACTAATGGTTTTATAGAGAGACTACAGATTACAGAAAGAGGTCATTCTTATCTTTTGATAAAAATGATTAAAGCTGATAGAAACTGTACGGTGAGTGCCAAGATCAGTTTTTATGGAATGGAGAGAGACTTATTGACGCACGCTGTTTTTATATTGATCATAGGTATAATATTGTATATTTTAAGCATGGTTAAAGAAAGAAGAGTAGCGTTGATCGCTATATTGATATTTTTTGTATTGTCTATTCGGCCAGTTTATTCTGTGCCTGTTTGGATGAAGCCGGGAACATATGCAGTATACACGGCTAATAGCTTTATGTCTATCATGTTCGTAAATGGTACAATAATACAGGGTGACTGGAAGAGTTATCTGATGTGGAAGTGTATAAATATTTCAGGAAGCCAAGCGACGCTATTAGTAAACTTTACTTTAGTGAATTCTAGCGGTAAAATTGTATTATCTGTAATGGATTATGTTAGAGTAAATCTGAATAATAGAAAGGTATACTATAAGGGGAAGGAAATCGGTATGACTGCCATGTTTTTATGGCCTATTCCTCATAAGTATGAAGAGGTGAATTTAACAAGGGTATATGAGAAAAATATCAAGGGAAAAGTCGAAAAGACTAATGTCATGTTTATACCTGGTTATGGGCATCAGAAAGCGGTCAGTGTTAGGTATAACTATACAGTAGTGGGTTTTTTCAATAATCACAATTATACTCTTCAAGGAGAGGGTGTATCAGTTCTATATGACACAGATACTGGTATTCTTCTCTGTGGGGAACTAGATCTTGAGCCTTTATTCATAGTGGCTGGTGTGAATACCATGACAGGAAACCATGTGACTTTGAAAAAGACTAATGTTGATATTGGGCCATCAGATATGGCTACTGAAATTTATTTTCTTGCTATGAAGATACTTTTTGTAGCTATAGTAATAGCACCTATAGTAATTGCAATCTATATACTCAGGAGGAAAAGGTCGCACTGATATAAGAAATTCTAGCATTGGAATCCGGATTCATTAATAAGATATATTGTTCATAAAAGACGTATGAAATATATCTTAGTATTTTTATAGATTAGGAGTGTTTCACCATGATGCAAGTACCCATACTCCTAGGTTAAAGAGTTTTTGTCTGCATGAATCAATCTTGATAACTTTCTTGGATTCAATTTTTTTCATGTATTTTTGTTTTAATTTATCTTGTGTTTCTGCTGCCTTATATATGAGGCCCGGTATTCTGTTTAGTATTTCTTCTTTGTCCAAATTTGTGAAGTCATCTATTAATCCGAATGAAAGTTTGTTTAAGTCGCTATATGTCCAAAGATATACTTTATCTCCTAATAAGCTAAAAATATTATTTATATGTCTATAAGTTGTCAGTGCAGTGGATTCTAGTATTTTTAAATCTTTATCTTCGAGAATGATTAATTCAAATTTATTAAGCATCCAATTTTTCTCAAGATAGTATAAAAATTCATTAAATGATTTGAACTTGCTTAACCATCCCCATCTTTTGAACTCAAAGTCTAGATATTCTCGAAAATGAGGAATACATGCTATAAGAATCATAAAAAGATATTTGTTATTATTAAGGCTAGTTTTTATAAAATATGCTAAGCTTATATTCAGCATGTATTTAGGAAAAATATTTTTCTCGCATAATTTTGAATATCTTGGTTTGATAAGGAACTCGATAGGCCATTTTTTAGGATTGGTGTAAATTTTATAGGAAAAATAAGATTTATCTATTTGATTTATCTCTGCTAATGAAATTATTGTTTTATCTATAATTTTTCTAATAAACTTTTCATCAAAGAATAACTTATTCATCTTTATTCCTCTTTTTAATCATTTTATTATAAACATATTTTGTTATATCTATAATTTTTTGATTTTTCTCTTTTGCTAGTATTACTATTTTTCCTAAATTATTGTTAGGAGAATATTCTATAGCAATAATCACTCCGATTAATACTTTACTATATCTTTCTTTAGTAAATCTTTCTTCAAGTTGTTTGAGAAGATGTTTGCTAAGTGTTTTTTCAATATTTTGTCCTATTGAAACCTCTACAAATCCTACAATATTGTTATGTTCTTTACAGTATACTTCAAAATCAGATCTATAAAGGTCTCTATCTCTTATTTTTCCTTGATATTCAAAGAAAATTTTATCTTTTGATAATTCATACCTATTTATGATGAAATCCACTATCTCATTCATCATTTTTTCGGCTATCGTTTCTCCTATATCTCCAATGTTACCATATTTTTTAAGTATATTCCAATAGTACAGGCTAGTTGAAACTTTATCATCCAACTTAATAGATATATGGTTCTCAATATTCAACTCGTGTACCCTAATAGGATAACTAACCAATTTTATATCAAAGAATAATCTTGTATCCTTGTTAATTTCTGGTATTTTTGCATTCAATACATGCTCATAAATTTTTTGATCTTTAGCTATTAGTCCGTATTCGGAAATTAAGATATTTTTTCTATATATTCTATCTTTTCTTTTCATTTCGCCAAGGATAAGATACATGTTAGATGTAGATATATTTTTTATTTGAACTGAGATTTCTCTTATCGCTGTTACTGGATAGTTTTTGCCGTAGGCTTTTATTTCTAGTTTGTTTGGTTTGTTTTCTGTTAGTGGTTGTATTATGTTTAGTATTGTTTTGTTATCATCTGCTGTTTGGGTATAGTTTATTTGGTTGTTTTTTGTGTCTACTTGTATGTTTACTGGTAGGTAGGTTTCGTTGTTTATTGATAGTATTGCTTTACCTATCTTGTATTGGTATCTTCCGGTTTTCTCGATGTTTTCTAGTGGTGTATGTTTGTTTATCTTTATGTTTTGTCCATATAGGTTGGTTGTTTGTTCTGGTATCTGTGAAAGGAAGCTTTTATGGGTGTATAATGTGACGTAGTATATTCCTTTGGGTAGTTCTCTTATTTGGAGATATGGTTCGGGTTTTCTCGTTTTTGATGTTGAAAAGTTTATTGTTCTTGCATATGTTTTCTGCAGTTGATCTTTGCTTGTTATCTTTATGAATACGAGTTTTTGTTTCCCTATTTTTCGGTATTTCGTTGGGTAATGCGAATATTCCTCCTGTAGTGATGGAGGTGAAGAAGCCTATTTTTTCCTGTTCTTGTACTCCTATAAAGAATGGTTCTGTCTTCGCCTTATCTATGGTTTTTTGTTTTTCTAGGTTTAGAAAGTCTGTCAAGTATAGTATTTGTCTTTTTACTGATATTCTAAAGACTCCTGAGGAAAAGGATGCGGTCCCGTATATTGTTTTGTTGCTCCAAGGTGTAAATATTTTTATGAGTGTTTTCTCGGTTATTTTTAAAGCTTTTGCGTTGGTTAGGCTTGTTTCAACGTAGTCTAGGTCGCCTATGATTTTGGCTGGTAGATATTTTTCTTTGAGAGTGGCAGCTTTTTTCCATGCTTTTATCCACCATGTTAGATCGGTATATTTGTTTGGGTTTTCGATCTTGTTGAGTAGATCAACTATATATGTAGGGATCATGTCGGGTTTGTTGTTATAGGATAGTTTATTTATTGTTTCTAATATTTCTTTAACGAGATTGTTTTTATTTACATAATTTAGAAGTTTGTCTATTTTTCTTTCTGTCTGTTTATTTATTGCTAAATACTTTATGTTATTTTCTTTCTTATTCATCAATAACTAAGTAATTATCTTTTAAATGGATATCAAATTTTCTTCTAAAAATATGTTAGTATAAGTAGATAGTTAGAATATAGTTAATCTATAATTTTATAGATAAATATATATATGTTAGTATAGATAATTGTATATGATGAATATGTCCGAGATGGATGAATTAAAGAAGAGGGTTGAGTTACTGAGTAGAGAGGTTGAGGAGCTAAAAAAGATTGTTTATGGGAAACCTAAGGAGAGTTTTTCGATGGATGTTTCACGGGGTGTTGGTAAAGCTGTGAGTAAGTTTCTTGAGGATTCTGGAGAAGAGTCTATTTTTGTATGTGCAGGTGTTATTAAGGAGGATGGAAAAGTCAAGGATAGTTGGAGTTTTGATTATTCCTTAGATGAGGTTTTTGAGATTCATCCGAGTCGTATAGTTAGACTTCTTTCTCCTTTGACTAGTGAGCAACGGATTAAGATTCTACGAATTATTTTAAGGAAGCGTCCAATAAGTATGTCTCAGCTCTCAGAGGAAACTGGCTTAGAGGGCGGTGAACTTTATCATCATTTAAGGGAGCTTATGAGAAGAGATTTTATTAGACTTATTAAACGGGGGACTTATGCTATTACTCCTAAGGGTGAGATTGCACTTATAGTAGCTTCTGGGATGGCGTTTGCTTGGGAACCCTCCCTTGAGGAAGAATTAGAGAACAAAGATAAGTAATAATGATTTTAGCAGTTTCTTCCATTTTTCCATAGATTGTAAAAGTATTGTTCCATTTTTTTGGCATAGTATTGGTTTTCTATTAGTACACTGTATTCATTATTATGCCATAATGCTGATTCTGTCCAGTTATGGCTTCCTATGATTATCCATGTGGAATCAATTATTAAGATTTTTACATGTGTCGTGATGTCTTTCCTTGGGTCTAACTTTATCTCTATTCCATGGTTTTTTAGATATTTGATTGTTTGTCGATAGCTAGTATTGGTTTTGTCATCCACTAGTATTTTTATTTCGATTCCCTTATTATGGGCTTCGATTAAAAGTTTTAGTAACATGTTAACAGGGTCGTTATACACTGTCTCATAGGGGTCATATTTGATAGAGTACATTGCTAGATAAATGCTTTTGTTTGCATTTGAGATAAGTTTCTTTATAATGTTGTAGTATTCAGTGTCTGGTAATAGAATTATAGTAGTATTACATTGCTTAATGGTCTTTTCCAGCTTAGCTATTTGTAAGTCTTTATTTTTAAGAATTTCTTCGAGAGAAGAAATGTTTTCTTCAAGTGTCTGTATTCTTTTTCTTAGTTTATCTATCTCCGTTTCCAAGTGATTAATTCTTGTTTCGTTGTTTATTTTAGATATTGTATAGATACCTAAAGCCATGCCTAAGAGGAATATAAGTATATAAGAGATGAATAGTTTTTTATTAAACATTTTCTCACGTCAGTCTATAGATCTATTTAAGAATGATTTCATTAATAAAAATAAAATAATAGGCTTGTTTCTCTTTTTTATTTTTAGATGGGGGCTTGCTGAGGCTAGAAACATTATATAGAATAAATTTATAATTAGTTTATTAATACGACTAGTAGTTTTGATACATCCTTAATAAAAAATTTATTCGAGAATTTTTTAATTTCTAGAAGTTTTAACTCAATGTTTTCTTGTCTAGCCTTATTCTGTAGATATTCCCAGGTTATTTTCTTTTTTGTGCAGAAATAACCATGGCAGTTTTCTATTAAGGATTAGGCTTTACATATAGAAATATTGTCTTATTTCCCATTCTGTTATCTTAAGAGTGTTTCTAGACATGTTTTTTTCTTTAAGATATTTCATATAGTTGTTCCACTCATTTACTTTCTCCTTTAGTAATCTGGTAAACCCATTATTTAGAAGTTTTTTTAGTATAGTGCCTCTTTCCGCTTCTTTTATAGCCTCTTCTAAATTTGATGGTAGTGTTTCTAATTCATTTTTCATATGATAAATGTTTTCTTGTATTGGGTCGGGTGGTATAATATTTTCTTCTAATCCTTTTAGTCCAGCTACATATATTGCAGCGATAGCAATATATGGGTTACAGAGTGGATCAGGCATTCTGACTTCTATTCTATTAATATTGTCTTTGCGATATTTTGGTATTCTTATTAGTGCCGACCTATTACCGTAGCCCCATGAAATATATATTGGGGCTTCAAATCCTGGAACTAGTCTCTTAAAGGAGTTGACGGTTTGGTTTGTAGCTAAAGTTATTTCTCTTGAATATCTTAGGATACCTCCTATAAATTTTAGGGCTGTTTCTGTTAGCTTTCCATCATTTGAAAATAAGTTTTCTCCATTATTATTGTGAAGTGTAAAATGTATATGCATCCCGCTACCATTTAGCCAGTAGAATGGCTTTGGCATAAATGTTATTTCCTTTTCGTTTTCTTTAAAGAATATTCGTAAATAATATTTATAGAATATTATGTTATCAGCCATTTCTAGGGCGTCTTGATGATTCATGGTGATTTCATGTTGGCCATCTCCAACTTCATGATGTTCCAATTTTATATCAAATCCAATTTCATCCAGTTTTTTCATCAGTATTCTTTTGAGAGGCTTAATTTCGTCTAGAGGATAAGGATTCATGTATTCATGGTTTCCCAAAAAATTTTGTTTTTTAACATAGAATTCTATTTCTGGACCAGCTTTAAATTTATAGTTTTTTTTCTTAAGGATATTTTTGAGTATCTGTCTTGGATAATAGGAGAGTGGTTTTCCATCTTTATAGACATCACATAGGAAAAATGCTATTTTATGGCCATTAGAAGAGTATATTTTTAAAGTGGTAGGATCTGGGATCGCTAAAAGGTCTGAGTCCTCTATATCACTGAGATTGACTGAAGAACCATCAAATCCTATTCCCTCCTCCAATATTTTTTCTATATTTTTATTCATTAATGTTCTCGTTTTCAATCTGCCTACAAGGTCTACAATACCAAGTTCTATAAAATCGACATTATTTAACATACTTTTCCTATTTTTATGAACATATTTTTATATTTTAGAGCAAGAATAATGAACATATGAATAATTTTTTAGATCAAAATAAAACAATTATTGATAATGGTTTTAAAAATGATAAAATTAATGAACAAATGATAGAATTGAAGCCTTTGGATAAGAGAATTCTTTCTCTTTTGCTCTCAAATTCTCGTTTATCTTATCGTGAAATAGCAAGGAAGACAAAAACATCGATTGCCACAGTTATACAGCATGTAAGGAGGTTAGAGTCTCAGGGAGTTATTAAAAGTTATACGGCGATGCTAGATCATGAGAAACTGGGCTATGAGATTTCCGTTATAATTGAAATAGTGGTATCGAAGGGGAAATTAACCTATGTTGAACAAAAAATAGCTAAGTATAGAAATGTTCTTGCTGTTTATGATGTTACAGGTACTACGGATGCTATGATAATAGCCAAGTTTAAGAACAGGAAGGAATTAAGCAGGTTCGTTAAATCACTTTTATCCATGGAATATATAGAGAGGACTAATACTCATCTAATACTAAATACGATAAAAGAAGATTTTAGACTATTATAATCAACGGAGTGATAAGAATATTAATCCTAAATAGATAAAATATATTTATGAAGATTGTAGCCTTAGGAGATTCGGTAACGCTTTCTTATGGGCCTAAAAGATCGCCTTGGATTCTTCATTCCTGGCCTAAAATCTTAGAGAGGGTCTTATCTTCAAATCTTGAAGAGAGGGTCATAATTATAAATTCAGGAGTGGGAGGAGATACGACAAGAGGTGCTTTAAACAGATTGGATAGAGATGTTTTTCAGCATGAGCCTGATTATCTGTTAGTAATGTTTGGATTGAATGATGCTTTAAATGTGTATAGGAGTATTACAGCTGAAGAATATGAAAATAATTTAAGGATCATAGTCGAGCTTGCAAATAATAGAAATATTAAAGTCGTGTTGTTGACTCCGAATCCAGTAACTGAACGTTTCATAAGATATAGGGAAGGTAAAAGCTTGGAGAGACTTAAGATATTTGTAGAGAGGGTACGTAAAATAGCAAGAGAATTAAACGTTCCACTGATAGATGTTTTTCAGCTTTTCTTAGATAACGAAAACTATATAGAGACGTTATATGATGGTGTGCATCCGGATTATATAGGACAATGTATGTTGGGGTCATATTTAGCGTATAGCTTGCTAAGTTTTAGTGGTAAAAGCATGGTTAGAATGAATCTTGAGAAGCTTATTACTGTTTGGGCTGATGGCAACTATAATGCTTTTACCGATATGATTTATTGGAGGGGAGAGTATTACATTACTTTTCGACAAGGTTCTGCTCATTTTATACCCGATGTGGCTGATGGAAAAATAATGGTTATCAAATCTAAAGATCTAGAGAAATGGGAGAGGATTGCACTTTTAGAGGTTGAAGGATGGGATGCCAGAGATCCAAAGTTCCTAGTTCTTAATGATAGGCTTTTCATCTATACTCAGTCATGGAGTCCTATAAAGAGAATTCATGAGACATTCGTATTCTATACTGATGATGGAAATAAATGGTATGGGCCGTATGATTGTGGTGAACAGGTCTTTTGGAGACCCAGAGTATATGAAGGAAAAGCTTATGTTATAGCTTATCATCCTGTGGAAAGTGGTAAATGGAGGAGGGATGAAGAGGGTGAAAGACAGATAGATCTCCTTGTTTCTAGTGATGGATTACATTGGGAGAAAGTTACTACTATATATACTGGAGAATATGTTAATGAGACAGATATATTATTCATAGGAAATGAAGCTATTGCTTTGGCAAGAATAGAGAAAGATCCGAGGAAACCTCTATTATTAAAGTCACGTCATCCCTTTAGGGAATGGAGTATTAATAGATTAAATACAGTTCTTCAAGGTCCTCTACTTATGGAGTATAGGGGCAAAATTTTTGCTATTGGAAGAATGTACACTGGTAGGGGAGGAAAAGTGTTTTTGCCAGACCACGCCAGGACCGGCATTTTCCTATTAGAAGAAAATAAATTGAAACTTTTAATGGAGCTTCCAAGTGCAGGAGATACTTCTTATCCAGGAGTAGTAAAACTTAAGAATGGAAAAATAGCAATTAGTTATTATTCATCGCATGAAAGATATCTCTATGAAAATAATTTAGTGAATAGGTATAGACGTTTTACAAGCGATTATAAACCAAATATATATCTAGCTATTCTTTCTATTGAATTCTAGTTATGGGCGTTCAACTATAAATGCTATCTTTACATTTGCCCTATATTCAATTATTTCTCCATCCTTTATCTTTGCTGAGAATTTTAATACATCCATTCCCACTATGTTACGAACAGTTTTTCTAGCTTCTTTTAGTGCATTTTTAGCTGCGTCTTCCCAACTAATATTAGAAGAACCTATTAATTCTATTATTTTTACAACTGTCATATTATTATAATTATAATTATACTAGATAAATCTATGTCTGCATAAATTTTTCAATTTCTTCAACTAGTTCATCAGGTGATTTTACTCCTCTTATATGTTTTTTAACTATTATCTCACTATTTTTGGCTTTAATTAATATTAGGGAGGGAGAAGAAGTAATATTGAATTTTTTAAAGTATTCTTTAGCCAGTTTTGAATTACAAGATGTAGTAAACCATTCACAGCGAACTATAATAAAAAAATATTTTCATAATTCTTTCCAATAGTCTCTATAAAAATATACCATGAGAAATCAAATAGTTTGCATGCTATGCATTGTGAGTTGTTAAAATAGATTACATAGTATCCGTCTCTAATTAATTCATTGTTTGTTATAAGTTTCCAAAGACCAGTCTTTCGGTCATAAATGTAGATTCCATGGGGACAGTTTTCAGATATGACACGATAACCTATAGGATTTTTATTTTCTTTTATTTCTCTATTTTCGAGAAGAGCACTAACGTATTTTTCTATAATCTTTCCAATGTCATCTTTTTCTGATGTTGTTGTCATAGGCACTTTCTAATATATAATATTTTAAATATATTTTTTTAAGGATATTTCTACTCATTATCAATAAATATAATAACTAAATTTTTTCTAAATAACTTGAAGGTGTTCTGAAACCAGCTACACGAGGCTACTGTCACCCGCCAGAGGCGGAGGAAGATAGAGCCCGTTGTAGCTGGCAGAAAAATATTAATTTTTTCTTCTAGAAAAATAAAGCATAAAGGTTGCTAAAGTTTTTCCATCTATGATTTTGTTTTCTTTGATTAAAGCTGGTATTTTATCAATGTTGATGATTACAGGTTTTATATCTTCATATTCTTCTGGATGAGACAGTGTTTTTTCTGGATTTAAAGCTAAGTATGCATATAGTATTTCAGTTGTGTAGCCAGGAGACGCATAGAGTTTTCCCAGTGGTTCAAGCCTATTAGCTTTATATCCTATTTCTTCGATAAGTTCTCTTTTGGCGGTTTCTTCTGGTTTTTCTCCTTTTTCAAGTGTGCCAGCAGGAAGCTCAAGAATATATTTTTGGATAGGATATCTGTATTGTTCAATTAGTATAACTTTATTTTGTAATAATGGGAGGATTACAACAGCACCTTTATGTTCTACAATTTCAGCAGTATATATTTTACTATTTATTTGATAGTAGTCAAGTCTTACAGAGAATTTTCTACCATGAAAAACGTATTCTTTTTTTAAAATTTTTCTCATTTTCTCAGCCATAGATTTATGAGATTCAATAAAGCAATTATCATTACTATAATTATATTAAGGATTGTTTTATAGTCTTTTTTTCTTATATAATAGTATCCCAATGCTAGCATCCCTATGAAAGGAGAGATTGTTAATATTCCGAGTGCAAAAATAATTATTGGTTCTGAGAAAATTCTATTTACATAGTAAACTATAACGCCTACACCGACACCCAGAATTGAGATATATAATAGAGTATTCATTATTTTTGAATAAATATCATGTACTTTCATATATTAACACCTATTCCTTTCAATAACATTCTCAGTGCAAAGAAGAAAAGTATCACACCAAACATTCTCTTAAGCGTTAGAGATTTTATTTTCATAGCTATATGTGAACCAATGAATACTCCTATAAAAATACCTAGTATAATAAAAGCAACTTGTATTGGGTCTATCAATCCATGGGCTTGATAAGTTAATGAAGCTACAGACGCTGTTAATCCTATCATAAATGTACTTGTGGCAATAGCTGTCTTTGTGGCTATTCCTAAGATAAGAACTAGAATTGGTACTTTTAGTGTACCACCACCAATGCCTAACATTCCAGACGCCATACCAGCTATGAAGGACCCTCCAAGCCCTAAAAGTAATCTTTTTCTAGATAATGATTCAAGTGTTTTCTTTTCTTCTGTTACGCTTTTTGAAAGAATCATTTTAAAGGAAGCATATATTAAGACTATACCAAAGATAATTTCAAGAATAAATTCTGGTAATAGAAGAGCTACATATGAGCCTACTAATGCACCAGTAGTAGTTGCTGTTTCTAAAAATAATCCTAATTTAAAATCAACTAATCCTCTTTTTGCATAGATTATAGATGAAGATACTGATGTCATTACAACAGATGTTAAACTTATACCAACAGCTAAGTGCATTGGTATGTCGAGGATTAGTACAAGGAGAGGAACTATAAGGAACCCTCCACCAACACCTAGCATTGAACCTAGAAATCCTGCAAATATCCCTACTATAAATATAGCTATTGGAATCATCTTAAATCTTGATGATATGGTAGTTCTTATTTTTATAATTTCCCTTATACTTTATTTAATTTTTATCTTATGCCAAGGGTAAGGCGGTTCTAAATTATCTAAGTATTTTTTTACATTGATGTTATTTTCTTTTATAGCCTTTTTCCATGCTCCTAGATTTCCACCATAATAAGCCCATAAAACTAAAGTTTTGGATAATTCTCTGTTTCCTCTAGATAATATTGTTTGTATTTGTGCATGTTTTGGACTATATTCCCGTATATCTGCGATACCGCCCAGCTCTTTTTTAAAAAGTTTTATCTTTTTCATTAAAATCCTGATATCTTCGAATGGATATGATTCAAGTGGTGTATGTGGCTTAGGTATGAAGGGAGTTATACTAATTTTTAATTGTTTTTCTCCTTTATATCCTGTTTTTTGAGCTATATCTTTGATAAAGTATATGTTTCTTTTTATATCCTCTAGTTTTTCTCCCGGTATTCCAATAATGAAATACATCTTTAAAGATGTAAAACCATTTTTTCTAGCTAATAATACTATGTTCTCTATCATTTCTTGTGGAGAAGCTTTCCCTAGAAAAATACTTAGCTTTCTAGAAACTGTTTCAGGAGCAATAGTTAACATTTTCTGTCCCCCCTCATGTATTAGTTCCAGTCTTTTCTCATTCAGGGTTTCTATTCTCATAGATGGTACGGAAAAAGAGAATTTTTCATCTATTAAGAATTCCAGTATATTATCAGATTCTTTATGATCAAAAAAGGAAAGAGAATATAATACTATATTACTAGTCCTATTATATTCTCTACCCTTTAAAGCTATTTCTTTTATTTGTGATAAAGGTCTATCCCTCTTGTTCCAAAAAATATTTCCCTCAAGACAGAACCTACATTTTCTTAAACATCCCCGCATTGCCTCTATTATAGTTGATCTCATCCATGTGTGCTCTTTATTTAATGATTGTATTTGAGCTATCGGATGAAAGTCTAATAAAAGGGTTGATGCATAAGCGACCTTTATTTCAGTGGGATTCTGTGAGGGGACATAAAATCCTTCATTTGGCGAAAGGGATTCAAGAAATCTCTTTTTACTATCTCGATATTCAGCATATAAATCCAATATCTTTGGAAAAATTGGCTCTATTTCTCCTAATAATAAAACATCAGCTATATGAGAAAGGGGTTCTGGATTAGCAATTATTGGGGGTCCACCGATTACAATTACTGGTTTATTTCTTTTATGAGAAAAGATTTCTATTTTAGATTTCATTAACATTTTGATAATATTAACATAATCTAGTTCATAATGAATAGAAAAAATTATGAGATCATTATTAGCAAGACGATTTCCTGACTCTATGCTTAAAATCTTTTCTTTATTAAGAATATATCTTTCTCCTATATAATTTTCTCGAGAATTCACGTAGAAATATATCATTTGATATGCTAAGCTACTCATAGCTACTTCATATATGGATGGATAGGCTATTGCTACTCTTATATCGGTTGGTCTACCCCTTTTCCTTATGATATTTATCTCATTATACTTCATAGTTTTCCATTTTCTCCTTTGTGACGGGCCCGCCGGGATTCGAACCCGGGATCTTCGGCTCTCTCCAATGTTTCCGGAGGCCGACGCCTTTCCAAACTAGGCCACGGGCCCACATATATACATTGAAATGTATAAAATATATAATAAGTTTTAGAGATAATCATGCATAGATTTATTATAATAGGGTTGGATAAAGTTGAATGTCTATAATCCTTTAGATATCATCAAGGATGAATTGCTTAATATTCTTCAGAAAGAATTTAGTGATTTTACGATTGAAGAGCTTCGAAAACTTATACAGATTGAAAGACCTCCAAGAAATATGGGAGATATTTCTTTAAAGATATTTAGACTTTCCGAGAGGATCGGAGAAAAACCCACTGTTGTTGTAAAAAATGTTGGAAGGTTATTTAGAGAATCATTAAAATCATTAGAATATATTGAAAAGTTTGATTCACCTGGTATTTTTCTAAACTTTTGGATAAATGTACCAAGGTATGGAGATATTGTACATCGTGCTTTTTCTAAACTAGGCAGTAGATACGGCTTTGTTCCTGCTGAAAAAATAGAAAAAATTATAGTTGAACATACTAGTGCCAATCCTATACATCCACTCCATATAGGACATTTAAGGAATAGTTTGTTAGGGGATTCTATCTCAAGATTACTTGAGATGAGGGGACATAAAGTTAGTAGACATTTCTATATAGATGATACTGGTCTGCAAGTAGCATATGCTGCATATGGCTACTCCAAAGTTAAAGGAAAGATAAACGAGAGAAAACCTGATCATCTAATAGGTATAATTTATTCTATAACGACTGCTATTGTGACTATCCAGGATTTGAAGAAGAAAATAGAAGAAAAGAGGAAGAGGAATGAAGATGTAACTAAATTAAATAATAAGTTATCTGAGTGGTTATGGATCGCTGAGGAGCTTAGAGAAAAATATCGATCTATATTTGATATTCTTAGTGAAAAAATTCTAGAAGATAAAGATGCATTAAAGAAAATATATGAAATTAATAGAAGATATGAAGAAGGCGATATTCAGGCATTTAGATTAATTCGTGACGTTACTGAGAAATGTATTGAAGGATTTAAACAGACATTTGAAAGATTAGATATTGCTTTTGATAGTTGGGATTGGGAGAGTGAGTTAACGGTATGGAACGGCCTTGTTGAAGATGTAATTGAAAAGCTGAAGGATACAGGTTTGGTTTTTATGGATAATGGTGCATTGGTTTTTGCTGCAGATAAACTAGCAGAATATAAGGATGTTAGAGAAGAGCTTTTAATTCCAAAAAATTATGAGGTTCTTCCTCTTGTTTTAAAGAGATCTGATGGAACGACATTATACACGATAAGGGATATAGCTTATTCTTTATGGAAATTTAAGAGAGCTGAAAAGATTATAAATGTTATAGCTGTTCAGCAAACCTTAGCGCAAATGCAGATTCGTTTGGCTCTTTATGCTCTTGGAGCTAGAAGGGAGGCTAAGAATCTTATTCATTACTCTTATGAAATGGTCAGAATACCGGGTAAAAAAATGTCTAGTAGAAGAGGCAAGTATGTTGCTGCTGACGATCTTATAGACGAAGCTATATCTAGGTCTCTCAAAGAGATAGAGGGAAGAATTAGTGATGTTAATGAGAGAAAAAATATTGCTGAAAAGGTAGGGATAGGAGCCATAAAATACTTTTTCTTGAATGTTTCTCCCAATAAGGTTCTGACATTCGACTGGTCGCGTGTTCTTGACTTTAACCAAAATAGTGGACCCTTTGTTCAATATTCTTATGTACGTGCTAAAAGCATACTAAGAAAAGCTGAAGAGAAAGAGTACCAAGAATTAGATTTTAATCCGGAAGGATTAGGTGAAGAGGAGAGAAAATTAATTGTTCTGCTAGGAGAATTTCCTGAAACAGTGAAGAATGCAGCTGATAAATTACGACCAGATTTTGTTGCTTTGTACCTTAATACTCTAGCTATGGAGTTTAATAGGTATTATGATACAGTCCCTATATTAATGAGTCCTAATAAAGAAAAACTTTCAGCTCGTTTGGGTGTAGTAAGAATGGTATCTCAGACTTTAAAAAATGGAATGTATCTACTCGGTTTTTCGCCTCCTGAAAAAATGTAATTATTTATTTTTGCTATATAATGTTTTTATTATTGCCTCTGTAATTGTAAACCCTATCACGCCTATCGAGATAACACTGCCGGTAAAAATTCCTAAAATTGTGGCAATAAACGTTGGAGAAAGGTCTATTTTTCCTGAAAAAATATAGGTTAGATAAGATCCTACAATAATTGTCACAATTATTATCTCACATAGTGTTGCAACTAGTCTAAGAAGTCTATTTTTATTGTATGCTATCCTATATGCTATATAGCTAGCTATAAGATTTGCTATACTTCCGCCAATAGCATCTAGCATTATTAATCCAAATGAACCCCAGGGAGCGAAGAGATTACCTATAAAACATCCTATGGTTACTCCAATGACTGCTGGAATTCCTAGTATAGTTGATAGTGGCAATAAAGCATCGGCTATTCTAATTTGCCATGCATAAAATGAGATTACTGGAAGAAATATTACTAGTGAAGCATACGTAGCAGCGATAATAGATGCTAATGCTATTTTTTGGGTTTTCATACGTTTTTTCATGATAATCACATATTCCCCAACCTTTCTAGGTGGGAGTGACGTTTTCTCCCTTTGTTCTCTCAAACATCTATGAGAGAACGCATATCGGGAGTAACGGCGGACCTCCCTCCCCGCCGGTCTCAAGATATATGATATATTACTATTTAAAGTTTTCAGTGTGTTTAAGTCTTCATTATAACTAGATATAATACTGTTTTCTTTTTATATAGTCTAGATGTTATTACTTGATATGTATTTAATTTATTCTTATCAAATTACTTTCTTTTATCTTAGAGGTAATCTATTTCGTAAAGTTTGTTAGAGTTTTTCAGAGTATAATTATTTGATGGATTAATTAAATATCGAACAATAATAGTAACGGATTATCCTTATATTTTCTTGATATTTTTGTCCTTGACAGTATACAACTTTGTATACATTTTCTAGTATGTTTCATTCCAATTTATTTAGGCGCCATGACTATCTTTTTCACATAATAAAATATTCTTTTAGAAAATTTGTTAATTCTTAGTATTTTTATGTACTGAACTGAATACATATTGTTACCAAATAGGTAACAATTGGATATTTCTTAGTAATTATTTTCTTATCTCCTTTTTATTTATATAAGAGAAGATTATTATTTTACGGGCCCGCCGGGATTCGAACCCGGGATCTTCGGCTCTCTCCAATGTTTCCGCAGGCCGACGCCTTTCCAAACTAGGCCACGGGCCCACATATATACATTGAAATGTATAAAATAGAAAGTTTAAAAATATTAGAGTTTATTTTAGAAGAGGATCTACTAGATCATATATTGCTTTTTTCCAATCTTTAGCTTTTACTACACCTGATGCAAGAAGCACTCCCTTAGTTCCTAATTTTAATGCAGCTACCACATCTTCTCCCGTTGATATTCCTGCACCACAGAGAACTTTTACATCTGGATTAACTTTCTGCACCAGTTTTACTGAGTCTTGTACTATTTCCGGCTTTGCCTTTGAAACAGGTATTCCCGTCCCAATAAGCTCTGGCGGCTCAATAGCTACCATATCTGGTCCTAATGCAGCCATAGCAGCAGTAACCTCAGGAGTGTTTGCGCATACAACTGTTATTAGCCCAAGTTCTTTTGCTTTCTTTACTATTACATCTATTTCATCAGCTCTAATTCTTCTTTCTGAGTGATTTAACATTGTTCCTATTGCACCAGCATCCTTTACCGCTTCAAGCGTTACATGTCCTGTTCTACTACCTGGTGTTACTGGGTCACTATGCTGAGAGAATATGGGTATTTCTACTTGTGATGCAACAAGTGCTAAGTCTGTTAGCTGAGGAGCTACTGCAATAGTTATTCCTGTTTCTTTCCATACTTCTTCGGCAACCTTTGCCAGCTCAACACTTTTCTTTCCGCTTGACTGTGGGTATGCTTTAAAATTTATTAATATTAAAGGAAATTTTATTTCCATTTTTCTCGCCTAGTGGTATATGTTTTACTATTTATAAAATCTTTTTTGTTGCTTTGTAGATAAAATTAAAAAGATTGTTCTTCTATATCATTTATAGGTTGTTTGATGATAGACTGGCGTTTTATTAGGCCAGATTCAATATTTGTATGGAATAATAGAAAAGTTAGGGAAAGACTATATCACTATTATAATGTTATGAAAGATAATATTCCTGCAAAATACCTTATTGTAAAACGTTTTCCAGTAGATTTCAGTGAAGAAATGGATGATTGTGAACTATGGGATTTACATTCTAAAAAGCATAAAGAATTCGAAAAATATTATAAAGATATAGTGAATGATGGGTCATTCTATCATTCTCTTCCAATACCTAAAAAAAGTTTTTTAGATCTTAAAATTTTTCTGATTAAGAAAGTAGTAGAGAAATGTAGTTTATGTGAATGGAGATGCGGTGTAAATAGATATAAGGGAGAAAAAGGGGTATGTCGTTTAGATGCGAACGTAAGAGTCTCATCTGCTTTCTTACATATGGGTGAGGAAGCGCCATTAGTTCCTTCGGGAACAATTTTTTTTACGGGGTGTAGTTTTAAATGTGTATTTTGTCAGAACTGGGATATATCCTCTGATCCACTAAATGGTGTAGTAGTAAGTCCCAGGGAATTGGCTGAGATAGCTAAAAAATTGTATTATGAGGGGGCAAAAAATATAAATTATGTTGGAGGAAATCCAGATCAGCAACTACACGTTATAGTTGAATCACTCAGATATATGGATGTAAATATCCCCCTTCTATGGAATAGTAACATGTATATGACAGAAAAAGTTTTAGAAGTTCTCTTAGATCTTATTGATATATGGCTACCTGATTTTAAATATGGTAATAATGAATGCGCTTTGAGATATTCACGTGTACCACGATATTTTGATGTGGTTTCGAGAAATCATTCAATTATCTGTAAAGGAAATAATAGTGTTATAATCAGACATCTTGTGTTACCCATGCATATTGAATGTTGTAGTAAGCCAGTACTGAAATGGATTGCTGATAATTGTTCTAATGCTCTGGTTAATATAATGGATCAATATAGACCTGAATATCTTGTTTTAAAATATCCTGACAAATATTCCCAAATTTCTCATAGAGTTCCTAAAGAAGAGTTAGATGAGATATATAGATATGCAGATAAATTAAAGATTGTGTGGAGACCCATAAGTTAGTGAATTATAATGTATTCTTTTGAAGAAGATAGAATATTGAGATGGCTACGGTCAGAAAACGTTAATGAAGTTCTTCTTCAGGTTCCAGACGGTATAAAACCTTATATTGGAGGACTCGTTAATTTCCTGGTAGAGAACGACATTTCAGTTTTTGTATCTGGTTCTCATACATGGGGTGGATGTGACATAGCTTTTAATGAAGCTATAAGTATAGGGATTAGACATATTGTTCATATAGGTCATCATGGACCAGTAAGAGTCGCTAATTTTAGAGGTATTAAGGTCTTATTTATACCTGGGTATTATGAGATTGATACTGAGAAGGTTTCAGTTTTGCTGATCGATTTTCTTAGAGGAAAATATAATAGTATAGGATTATTTACGACTATACAACATTATAGAGATTTTAAGAAGATAGTTAATGAATTAGAAAAACAGAAGATTAGAGTATATACGGGTAAAAGCCCCGATCCTTTCCTTCCAAGGGGTGTTATAATTGGATGTGATCCTAGAGCCAGTGATTATTTGGAAAAGGATGTGGATGTTATTGTCGTTATTGCTGGTGGAATTTTTCATGCTTTGAGCATAGGGTTGTGGAGAAGCGAAAAAAAGGTTTTCTCACTTGATCCATATATTTTAAAAATAAAGGATGTTACGCCTAACATAAGAAAAATTCTTTCTTTGAGGCTTCACAATATAATTAATGCTATAGATAAAGAAAAGTTTATTATTGTTATTTCGACAAAGCCCGGTCAGTTTTTCTTTTCTCAGGCTAAAAAAATTGAAAAAATGCTAAAAAAACATGGTAAAAAGGTTTTGAAGATTATTACTGAGGAAGTCAGAAGAGAAACATTCATAAATATGAGAGTTAACGACTACGGATATATTAATTCTGCTTGTCCAAGATTAAGTATCGATGACCCAGAAATTTTTCCTGGGCCTGTAGTAAATATAGGAGAAGTAAAATACATTTTAGGGATAGCGAAAATAGAAGAGTATTCACTTAGAGATTGTCTTATACTGAATATCTAAATTTTTAGAGAGACCTATATGTTTTTTTAAGGAGTAGTGCATCTTCTTCAAGATTTGGGCTTTCACATATTAATACTCCTCTTACTTTAAATTCTTTAAGTATCTTCAATAACTCTATGTACCGTAGATCTGATTCTTCTAGGTTTAGGTGTCTTACTTCGCCTTTTTCATTATATTCTATACCGGATACATGTATATGCATATTTCTTAGTCCGGTTTTTCCAAGATATTTTTCTATCATCATAAGTATACTTCTAAATTCATCTTCTGAATTATATTTACCGTTAAAACGAGCATGTATGTGTGCAAAATCTATGACGGGCATAACCATCTCTAACTCTGTACTTAATTTTAATACTTCTTCGATTGTTCCAAACTGTGTAAGCTTGCCTGTAGTTTCTGGTCTTATCCATATTTCTATACTTTCATCTTGTAATCTTTTTATTACCTTTTCTATGTTTTTCTTTATAATTTCATAGACAATTATCGGGTCTTTATCCATATAATATCCTGCATGGAAACATAGACTCCATGATCCAGCTATAGAAGCAACTTTAGCGGTCATATATATTCTCTCAATACTTGCCTCTATTTTTTTCTCATCTGGTGATGCGAGATTTATATAATAAGGGGCATGTACTGTTAAAAGGATATTAAGAGGATGAGCGATTTTATATACATCTTTTGCTGATTTTTCTGTTAAGCTAATACGACGGACAAATTCTAACTCCATGGCGTCAAGACCAAGAGTCTTTATTTGAATAATTCCGTCCTTTGTTCCTCTACCTTTTGCTGAATGAGGAACTCCTGCAGTACCAAAGAATAATTTTCTAGGTTTTTTCATATATTTCACCTTAAAAAGATAGGGTTCTCTAAAATATCAATTATAACATGAAAATTTATTATTTCTATCTTCATATAGTAGTTATATGGGGGCCGTAGTCTAGCTTGGAAGGATGCCTGGCTCGGGATCTTTCGGGAACCCAGGTGGTCCCGGGTTCAAATCCCGGCGGCCCCACTAATAAATGAAATATCACAGGGATATCTCTAGATTACCTTGGTATTTCCTATTTTAGATTTTTAGATTGTTATAATTACTGTTTCAACAATAATATATTGAAGATATATGAGGGATAATACCGTAAAAATTCTTGTAACTGGACCATTCAACACAGGAAAAACTACGTTAGTTAGAACAGTAAGTGAAGGTAAATTTCTAAGTACAGAGGTACCTTTAACTTTATCTAAAGAAAAGAATACAACAACAGTAGCATTTGATTTTACTAAAGTTAGAATTAAAGGTAAAGAGATTTTTCTTTTGGGGTCTCCAGGGCAGAGTAGGTTTTCATTTATGCTTGACGTGTTAAGTCAAGGTGTTAAGGCATTTATTTTTCTGATAGATGATAAATATATAGAAGATCCTCAAAAAATTCGGGAGAAGCTTGATGAATTAAAAAGATATGGGAAACCTATTGTCATTGGAATAAATATGCGTGGAAATAAAGGATTAAAAAAGGAGATTAGTAGTGATTTTATTAAAGATTCTCCGGTAGTAATTTTCTCTGCGAAGGATAGATTTTCATCTTTGAAACTTATAAGTTATACAATCGATCTCATTGAGAAAACTAAAGAAAAAAATTAGGTATTTTTAGAATATTTTCTTTTTTATTATTTGATTTATTCAATTGTATATATTCCTTTTAAAAAATGGGGCATTAAAGACAAGTTTTTAAATGATGATAACGTATTTAATAATGAAAGAGTATGGCAAAAGAAAGATTTGAAATATATAAGGATAAATCCGGTCAGTATAGATTTAGATTAGTAGCTCCAAATAATCAAGTAATTGCAGTAAGTGAAGCTTATACAACTAAACAAAATTGTATAAAGGGAATTGAAGCCGTAAAAAGGTATGCTAATTCAGCAGAAATAAAGGATTTAACAGAAGAATAATTTTATTATTCTTCCAATATTTTTTTAATATCTTCCCAGAGATTATCTAGCTTAATTCTAATTTGTTGTTTTGTATCTCTAAATCTTACTGTGACAGTGTTATTTTCAAGGGTTTCTCCATCTATAGTTATTCCTAAAGGTACACCTATTTCGTCTGCTCTAGCGTATCTTTTTCCTATGCTTCCACTTTCATCATAGAATACATTTATTTTTTCTCTAAGTAGATAATATACTTCTCTTGCTTTTTCTATAAATTCTGGTTTTTTAATTAACGGATATACTCCGGCCTTGATAGGAGCTATAAAGGGTTTTAAGGAAAGTACTTTCCGGTTGTCAATCTCCCTATATGAGCTAGTAAGAAGTGCAAGTATTATTCTTTCTAATCCAAAAGAAGGTTCTATAACATAAGGAATAACCTTTTTATCATTGTCAAGGATTGTGAGATCTTTTCCACTGAATTTTTGATGTCGAGATAGATCATAATCTCCTCTATTTGATATACCCTCTATTTCTTTCCATCCCATGTCAGGAAAATAATATTCTATATCAAAGGTTTGTATAGCATAGTGTGCAAGCTCGTTTTTCATATGTTCTCTTACTCTAATTTTTGTAGCATCTAGACCTATTTTTAACATCCATTCTATAGATTTACCTATCCAATACGCATGCCACTTAGTTGTAATTAATCCCTTCTCATATGCATCTTCTATAGTTATTTCTATTGTTTTTTCTACACTATTTTCTTGAAGCTTTGCCGTGAGTAAATTTATCTTTGTATCTTTTACTTCATTGAATAATGGACAATCATTTAATTTATGTGGATTAACAAAATATTCTATTTCCATTTGTTCAAATTCTCTTACTCTAAAAAGAAAGTTACGTGGTGATATTTCGTTTCTGAAAGCTTTTCCTATTTGTGCTACTCCAAAAGGTAATTTTAACCTCATAGATATATAGATATTCTTAAAGTTTGTGAAAATTAATTGAGCTGTCTCAGGTCTTAGGTAAGCTATATTTGCTTTTGTTTTTTTGGGACCGACATATGTTTGGAACATTAAATTGAAGGGCTCGGGATCAGATAGCTCACCCTTGCATATTGGACACTTAATATTGTGTTTTTTTATTAAATTTCTAAGGTTTTCGATAGTTAGCTCTGTTATCTTTATTCCTTTATCTTCTAAGAGATGATCTGCTCTAAACTCTGAGCTGCATCTAGTACATTTAACAATTATGTCAATAAATGATTCTGTATGTCCGCTCGCTTCCCATGTTTTAGGATGGGTTAATATACTGCCATGTATTCCAACAATATCTTCTCTGTTTCTGACAAAAAAGTTCCACCAGCTATTAAGGATTTCATTTCGTAGTTCAACTCCTAAAGGCCCATAATCATAGAATCCTGAGAGACCACCATAGATTTTACCTGATGGAAAAAAGAACCCTCTTCTTATACAAAGATTTGTGATTTCTTCCAGTGTTGCTGTTTTCATCGATTAAAACACCTTTTAACAAGAAGAATAGAATGTTAAAAATAAAAATATTTAGTTTATAGAAAGAACCATTTTCTAAAAATAATTTTAAGCTTATATATGTTTGAATTATGGTTGATGTAATTTATTAATGAATTTCTTTTAGGATTACTGAATATACAAAAAATATATAATATAGTTTTGATTAAAACAAAAATAGCCCCGGTCGTATAGCCAGGTCTAGTATGGGCGGCTGTCAAGCCCTGCACAGATCCCGCCAGAACCCGGGTTCAAAAGGCCATGATAGGCCTGAAATTCCCGGCCGGGGCGTTAATTTTGCAAATATTCTTTTTCTTAATAAAAGAGAGATTTATATTTCATTGAAGGAATGTATAGTTTGTGTGAGCTATGAAAAGCACTGTTATTGGATTAACAATGCTTCTTGATGAGAGACCACATGTATATCCCCAATATTATGAGTATTGCTTTAATATTGTTAAAAAATGGGCAATGTTTATAGAGAATGAAATAAAATTTGTGGATGGGAGTAATCCAGAAGTTGTGGTGTCTTCAGAGCTTATACATTCTATTAATTCAGCAAGAAAGGTTGGAGAAGAACTTGTTAGAAAGGGAGTAAGACAGGTTATCATAGTTTATAATGTCTGGAATTTTCCGTACCTAGTATGGCCATTTATAAATACTCTAGGTAGAGATAAACCTATACTAAATCTTTCAAACAATGAAGGCCGATATCCAGGTAATGTAGGATTACTGGCTACTGATGGTGCATTGAGACAAGCAGGTGTTAAGACTCATAGAATAATTGGAGATCCAGACGATCCTAATGTTAAAGAAGAAGTTAAAAACTGGATTATGGCATCTATAGCTGCTACAAACATTAGAAATGAAGTCTATGGAATGTACGGAGGGCATTCTATGGGCATGGAAACAGGATATTTCCATATGATTCCTATCCATAGATACTTTGGTACTACTGTTCGACAAATAGATCAGTTATTAATCGTTGAGAAGATGAAGAAAATAGATGAAAAAGAAGTAGAGAAGGCTCTAAGATGGTTCGAGGAAATGCTGGGGGATAGAATCAAATATGATGGAAAAATGCTTACAAGAGAGACATTGTCTAAACAGATTAAGCTATATTTGGCTATTAAAGAAATTAATAAAGAAATGGGTTTTGATTTTTGTGGAATTAAAGGACAAAGAGAACTTTCCGAATATGTTGTGATACCGGATGTTGCTGAGATGCTGTTAAATGATCCATATGACTGGAATGGTATAAAAGAACCAACTGTATGTTCCACTGAGGCAGATTCATTCGGTGCTTTAACAATGCAGATCTTGAAATATATCAGTGGTGGATTACCGGTTTTATTTATGGATGTAAGGCTTTATCATCCTGATCTTAATATATGGGATTTCTGTAACTCTGGAAATCATGCAAGCTGGTATGCTTCACGAAGCTTTGATCCCAAAGAAAATTTTAAAAAGGTTACTTTATATCCGGCGTTGGAATTTTATTTTAAGGCTGGTGGAGCGTCAGTATCCTTTGATGCTGGTCCCGGCCCTCTCACTTTTGCTAGGTTGGGTATATGGAACGATAAAATTTATATGGTTATTGTACGGGGGGAAAGCGTCGAGTTAAATGAAGAAGAAAGAAAGAGAATTAATTCTGAGACTAATCCAACTTGGCCGCATGTTCATGCTAGGCTTAATTGTTCATATGATGAATTTGTAAATCTGTTTCCTGCTAATCATATTCATGCGGTTGCTGGAGACCATGTTCGAAAATTAATTTATTTCTGTGAGATAACAGGAATAACTCCTATACTTCTTGGTGAAAGAGATATTTCTAGAAAGCCTTTATGGGAGTTGTTAAAATAATCTCTATTATTTTTTCTTTTTTAAGTAGGGAATAGTAGCCCGGGGGGGATTCGAACCCCCGATCTGCGGGTCCAAAGCCCGCCATGCTTGGCCGCTACACCACCGGGCTTCTAATTATAAGGTTATGTATATGGCTAGAATAAATTTTTTGGTTACGTATTCTAATTTACATTGATAATATTTCTAAAAAAAGTTTAAGTAATCCTTAGACATTGATTGCTGTGGTGATAAATTTGGCATCTGATAAAGCTACAAAACTAATACTATGGTTTGAAGAGTTAACAAAGGATGATGTACCATTGGTAGGTGGAAAAAACGCAAATCTTGGAGAGATGATTAAGGCAGGTATTCCAGTGCCTCCAGGATATGCTGTAACGGCATATGCTTATAAAAAG
Organism: Thermoproteales archaeon; assembly: GCA_021163245.1. Lineage (GTDB taxonomy): Archaea > Thermoproteota > Thermoprotei > Thermofilales > Thermofilaceae > JAGGXB01. The sequence goes on along the minus strand of JAGGXB010000110.1, from coordinate 9,763 downwards.
TTTATTGAGGAGACTGGAATTAAAGATAAAATATATGAAATTCTTAAGGAAAAAGTGCCTGAGACGGCTGCTAAGCCCGAGGACTATATGGATGCTAGTACTGAGATTAGAAAGTTAATAGAGAGTACTAAAATGCCGGAAGACATAGAGGAGGAAATTAGAAAGGCCTATCGTGAATTGAGTAGGCGTGTTGGTAAAGACGAAGAATTTGTTGCCGTAAGAAGTAGTGCTACGGCTGAAGATTTACCTGGCGCAAGCTTTGCTGGTCAGCAAGAGACTTATCTAAATGTTAAAGGAGAAGATGAGGTTGTTGAGAAAGTTCAAAAATGTTGGTCCAGTCTATTTACACCCAGGGCAATATTCTATAGAGAGCAAAAAGGGTTTAAACATGAGAAGGTTCTGATCAGTGTCGCTGTTCAGAAGATGGTCAATTCTAAGTCTGCGGGAGTTATGTTTACAATTCATCCAGTTACCGGAGATAAAAATGTGATTGTCATTGAAGGGAACTGGGGATTGGGAGAAGCGGTTGTAAGTGGATCTGTCACACCTGATGAATGGGTAGTTGATAAAAACACTTTAGAAATTTTAGAGGAAAGAATAGTTGAAAAGACTGTAGAGTATATAAGAGATCTTAAAACGGGTAGAACTATACACGCTGAGGTACCTCCAGAAAGAAGAAATGTGCCCTGTCTAACTCCTGAAGAGGTTAAAAGATTAGCAGAGCTAGCGAATCTAATTGAGAAACATTATGGTATGCCTATGGATATTGAATGGGCTATTGATAGAGATCTTTCTTTCCCTGAGAGTGTTTTCATTGTGCAAGCGAGACCGGAAACTGTTTGGAGTATGAAGGAAGAGAAATCTGTTGAAAAGGCTGAAACAGTAACTGTCTCTCAAGCAAAAGTAGTTGTTAAAGGTCTACCTGCAAGCCCCGGTGTCGCTTATGGAAAAGCAAAGGTTTGTTTATCATTGGAAGATGCTAAGAAATTGATGCGGCAAGGAGATATTTTAGTTACTACTATGACAGACCCTGACTGGGTACCATACATGAAGATGGCTTCGGCTATTGTTACTGATGAAGGCGGTATGACTGCTCATGCCGCGATAGTTAGTAGAGAGTTAGGAATTCCAGCTATTGTAGGTACAAGAGAGGCTACTAAAACGATGGAGACAGGTAAAGATTATACAGTTGATGCTAGGGCTGGAATAGTTTATGAAGGTAAGGTTGGAGAATTATTAGAGGAAGAAAAGCCAAAGGCAGTGGCAGGTGCACCTATAGAAATAGTGTATAAGCCTATTACTGGAACGAAAATATACATGAATCTTGGAGTACCTGAAAAAATAAAAGATTATAAAGATTTACCGTTTGATGGTATTGGATTAATGCGTGTAGAATTTATAATGGCAAGCTATGTTGGAGAACACCCGTTATATCTTCTTGAAACTGGTAGAGGTCAAGTACTTGTTGACAAGATGGCTGAAGGAATAGCTATGGTTGCTAGAGAGATTTATCCGCGACCAATCGTGGTTCGTTTCAGTGACTTTAAGACGAATGAATATAGACAACTTAAAGGTGGAGAGAAATATGAGCCACAGGAAGATAATCCTATGCTTGGATGGAGAGGTGTTTCAAGGTATATAAGTCCACAGTATGAAAAGGCGTTTAGATTAGAGATTCAAGCTATAAAGAAAGTTAGGGAGCAAGGATTAACAAATGTATGGGTGATGGCACCCTTTGTAAGAACATTGTGGGAGGCAGAAAAATTTGTAAATCTGTTAAAGGAAGAAGGGTTGGAATCAGGCAGGGACTTCAAAGTTTGGGCAATGGCTGAAATACCAAGTATTGTGTTTCTGGCAGAAGAGTTCTCTAGGTATTTTGATGGATTCAGTATAGGTAGTAACGATCTTACTCAGCTAACATTAGGCACTGATAGAGATTCAGCAATATTACCTAAGATCGATAAAAGATATTTTGATGAACGTGATCCTGCTGTAAAAACAGCTATTGCATTATTGATAGAGAAAGCACATAATTCACCATACGGCTATAGAACAGTTTCAATCTGTGGTCAGGCTCCCTCGGTTTATCCAGAGTTTGCAGCTTTTCTTGTACGGCAAGGCATAGATAGTATAAGTGTAAATCCTGATGTTGTTGCAAGGACCAAAGAGCTTGTTGCTGCTGTTGAAAGAAGAATACTAGTGGAAAGAGCTTTAGGCGTTGAACATTTAGAAGAAGATCTTGGTTGGCCAATGAATCGTCGAAGAAGAGGACTGCCTAACGTTTGGGCAAGGAAAGTTGATGAAATAGAATAAACAATTTCTTTTCTCTATTTTTTGACATTTTTATTTTTTATTATTAATGTATTTTGTTTTTATAAATGGGGCCATTTGGAAGATTTAGATATATGGCCTAAGAAAATAATTCCGCGAGCAGGTCAATTAGAAGTAGCTGAGAAACTTTATGATTTAGTAAAAAGGAATAAAAAAGTTATTTTAAATGCTCCAACTGGATGGGGGAAGACGTTAGTGACATTGATTGCTTTAAAAAAATCTGGTAAACTTCCAATATTATGGTTAGTAAGAAGCTTGAGCGTAGGGGAAAGAGTTCTAGAGGATGCTGAAAAAATAGGGTTAAATGGATTTATAGCTGGTGGAAGAGATAAGACGTGCTTATATAAAGGATACAAAAATGATATTGATATATACTATTTTTGTAAATACAGCAGGTTTAAGTGTCCTTTTTTTATTGGACTAAGAAAGCATGATGTCTTTAAGAATCTGAAGAGTTTTATGGAAATAGTAAAACTTGGAAAAGAAGAATTTTTTTGTCCATATTATGCGCAAGAATACTATATTTATAGATCAGATATCATCATTCAAAACTATTATAGGAAAAGACCAAGAATATTTTCTTCACTTGTTATAGATGAAGCTCATAATATATTGGCTCCTAGAGAAATAAGGATTTCTGTCTCAAGTCTTCTTAATGCACTCAATGAGCTTCTTAGGAGTGATTTATCAAGAAAAGCAAGAAAACAAGTTGAATCTTTGTTAAAATTTATAACCTTGGAAAAAACAGGTTGGGATCTATATTTATTTTTTAACTTGGAAACATTGGAAGAAATAGAGACATTATATCTAAAGAAAATAATAGAGGGAATAAAAACAGATATAGGATATTTTATAAAACTTTACGGATGTATCATAGCCTATAGAGAAAATGATTATTTTTCTATTATTAAATTAAATAAGAATTTTGAGTGGAGTCCAACAATATATGTTAGCGGTACATTTCTCGAATATTTTAAAAATTTTTTAAAGGTTGACGCAGAGATAAAAGTTTCTTGGAGAAAAAAGTTAAATGGTTTCATTTTAGGATGGGTGACGACCAGATATAGTGAATTGGAGAGAAATATAAATGAATATAAAAAAATTTTAACACTGTTAAAGTTACTAAATCGTGTTGTTGTATTTGCAAGTGAGAGAGTTATTTCATTAGTTAAAAATTATGCAACCTTTACTGAGGATAATTTACTAAACCTACCCAAGAAATGGCAAGGTATACTTTTATTAAAAACAAGAGGAAAATTTTCAGAAGGTGTTGATATTGATTCCGATGCGGTTATGATTCTTGGAGCACCTTACCTTACTCCCCCCGTAATATCGAAATTATTCAATGTTTACAAAAAGATTGGATATTTAAATGCAAGAGAATTAAGTAGTGATGTTCCTATGTTGGTTGCAACTCTTCAATGTATAGGAAGAGCTTTAAGATCGCCTGAGTCAAAGCCACTTATTATACTTGCAGATTACAGGTTTTATTCCTTTAAAAAATTTTTGAATGAATATCTAGACTTATATAGAATTGATTCTTTAATCGATTTTAAAAAAATTATTTTAGAATATAAATCTAAGGAGATAAAGGTATAATTCCCTGTATATAATCTGCTTCTTTCGATAAACCAAGATTTATTAATGTAGATTTCTTAGGTATGCCTCTATTATCCCAGCCTCTTTCCGAATAATATGTTGTTAACATTTTATCATACTTAGCTGGATCTAATTTAATTCCTTTAAATAGACCCTTTGTCAATGGTTTGCTAAACCATTTCTTTGGTGGATAATCATATGATCGATCCCAGTTACCTATTTCACGGATCCAAAATAATCGTATCAATGCATAGATTCGGTCTCCTATTATATGTGTTAAATAATCTAAAGAATAATTAACTCCAGTGGCAGCTTTTAGAAGTTTTGGATACCATTCGAGACCAAGACCGATTTCTACCCAAGGAAATCTACACGAGACTAACACTTCAAATAATCCCCCTCTAATTCTCTGAAGTTGTATAACTTTCTGAACTTTTTCATTATCATAGGATAGCCTATCATGTTGTGCTTCCCAAGATATAACCCAAGCATCTTTATGATGAGCACCTATTGGACTAGTTCCATAAGATAATGCCATACCTGGAGCAGCATGACAGTCATAACCACTTACTTCTAACCCTTTTACATGCATAGCAATTTCCTCAGCTTCTTTACCTATGACCTTTGAAGCTTTATGTACACCTTGAGAAAATATTTTACCATATTCTCTTCTATAAACTATATCATCTATCATTTTACGTATTCCTTTAAAATCGCCCCATTCAAGGGATAGATCCTTTAGTATTTTTCTTTCGCTGATTTCTATTGCAAATCCTAAAACATTACCTAAACTTATAGTGTCTACCCCATACATATCAGCTAGTCTATTAAAAACTCCTATTTTTCTAAGGTTGCTTAAAAATAGATTAGATCCTAACATAGCAACATTTTCATAGTCAAGTTCAACCGGAAAATCTTCAAAGTCTTCTATTACATTTCCACATTGTGCGTTACACATTGGACAGCCACGTTGATCTATTTTCATTTTCTCCATTACATCTCCACTAATCTCCTGATACTTATCAAAAACTCCTTCAGAAAAATTCATCACCGGGAGAACACTATTTTCATTACTCCAAACTATTGTTGCCATTGTTCCCTGTCTTTTCCATAGATCATATAGTTTACTTTTTATAATAGTATTATATGCTTCACTAGAAAGTTTTCTGAGATTTTTTATATCATATAAATCTGGCATTTTGTTTCCTTCTAATACTATAGCTTTTAGATTTTTTGAGCCCATGACTGCTCCGATACCTGGTCTCCCGCCACTTCTTCCCTGTTGTGATATAATAGTAGAAAAACTGACTTGATTTTCACCCGCTGGTCCAATCAAAAGAATTCCAACATTTCTTCCATGTTTTTCTATAATTTTTTTCTCAGCGTCAAAAGTATTAAGCCCCCATAATTCGTCTGCAGATATAAAATCTACAGTGTCGTTTTCAATAAATATGTATATAGGTCTCTTAGATTTTCCTTTTATAACTATAGCATCATAACCAGCATATCTCATTTTTACTGATGCCAAAGTTCCTATATTTCCATCTCCATAACCGTTTGTTAAAGGACTTTTTGAAGCTATTACAATTTTTCCAGAACTAGGAATAGGTAATCCTGTTAAAGGACCTGCAGCTATAACTAAAATGTTTTCAGGTGATAAAGGATCTATACCTCTTGGCAGTAAATCCCAAAGAATTTTTATAGCAAATCCTCTTCCTCCAATATAGTTATAAGCAAGTTCTTTCTCATATGACCATGTTTTAAATCTTTGTTTAGTTAGATCTAAAATAAGTATTTTTCCAGTCCAACCAAACATGTTCCCGAAGTATTTTATCTTAAATAAGTTATATAAATTATAACTTAATTTAAGATATTTATAGTGAATTAAAGAGAAGACTACATGAACCATTTAAATATAAAATAATTTACTTTCATAGTAGAAGAATCCACGTATGCTATTATAAATCTCTTTCGTACAGAATGAGATAATCTACCTGCTCTTATTATTTCTAAAGGATCTAATTTACTCTTATAAGGTAATACATGTACAAGAAATGGAGCATGATCAATACCTGGACCAAACTTATATACAGCGAATGTTGAACCGAATTTCATACCACTCTTTACTACAAGTTTTCTCATTCTAAGATCTCTATAAACGATGTATGATTCTCTAAAATTCTCATAGTTTTGTTCAAATATTCTTAATAGTTCTTCTCTGTCAATCTCTCTATTATCTAATGTTTTTACATTGATCACATTTTTTTCTAGTAAATAAAGTGTATCGAAATATGATAGCTCTAGCTCCTTTGTAATGTTTGGTGTTTTAGGTTTTTCTATGTCATAGAATTTTCCATAAAAATCTCTAAAATAAAGAGTGTTGGCTTTTTCTCGGTCTAATATAACTATCCGATTTCCTACTAGGTATGCTGTAATAGTGTTGTTCATAATGAGTATAACACCTAATAGATTCTACTATGGATTTACTATTTTTAAAATTTTGTTTTTTCTTATATTTACTTATGGATATAATATATGGTTTTTAAATGAAAATATATAGGTTTATAATAACTATACTCGGTATTTTATTCAGTGTTTTTCTATTAAAAAGTATTATAAGATTAATCATAAAGAAAAACAGTTTTAAGATTTTTATGGGTTGGAAGTTTTTTTGTCCATATTTTTTAAAGATTTCAGCTGGACATATTATGATATATGGAAAAACAGGTATGGGAAAAAGCAATACAGCAAAATTACTCATTAAAAAAATTTCGGAGAAAGTTCCAGTGCTGGTACTTGATTGGGCTGGAGAATATAAATTGAAAAATTTCATTATTTTAGAGCCAGGCGTTACACTTTTTATTAATCCTCTTAAACCATACATTAAAGAGGAACATATAGATTTTTTAGTTGATCTTTTTGGTGATAGTTTTAATCTAACTGAGCCGCAGAGATACATGTTTAGGATAGCTCTAAAAAATATTTTTTCTAAGAAAAGTAATCCTATATTGACTGATGTGTTGGAAGAGTTGACCAGTATAGTTTCAAAATCTTATTATGATCATGAAATAAAGATGGCGATTATTAGACGGCTTAAACCTTTGACTGAGGGTGTAATAGGCCAATCTTTAAACTCAAAAAAATCTTCTGATATTGAAGAATTGTTTACTAAAAACATAATAATTAACTTGGGAAAAATTAGAAATATTAGAATAAAAAAACTTTTTCTTTTGATCGTGCTAAAAATGCTATATGATTATTCCGTTATGAAAAGAGGTATAGTAGACACAATTAAGCATTGTACAGTTATAGAGGAAGCATGGGCAACAATACCGTATAGACGCTTAGATGCATTTCCATCTATTGGAGAAAGATTGTTTGCTGAACTTAGGAAATATGGAGAATGTATAATAGGTATATCTCAATCTATAAGCGATACAGCTTGGAGTATAGTTAAAAATTCTGAAATCGTGATAATCCATAGGATTTTTCCTAAAGATATTGAGATTCTTGGAATAAAAGACTTATTACATGACGTAAATTCTCTTAAAAGGGGACAGGCATATATAGTTACCAATAGTGGTATAACAAAAATATCTGTTATTAAATCGAGATTGTAGAAAATCCTATAATATAAGAATCTTTTCAAAAACATATAAAAATATATAACAGATGAGTTTCTTTTACTGAGATAAATAAAATATACTGGTGATATGAAAATGGTTAAGGAAAGAAGGCTGCGACTTCGAAGGAAAGACGACGTTTTGAAAGAGTATGCGAAAATGAATCCTAAAACTATGGAGGACTTAGGGATAAATAATAGAATTGAAGTTGTTATTGGTGGAAAAAAGAAGTTATACTTTAATGTTATGCCTTTTGAAAATATACCTTTAAACGAAGTATGGTGTAATGAGGAGGAGTTAAGAGCTAATGGTGTAGCAGATAACACAATTGCAACAGTTAGAGCATTGAATAAAAAAGAGGGGTGAATATTGTGAGAAGAGAAGATTTAGAAGTTAAAAGAACATCTCTTTCAGATAGTAAAATAATTGGATATCTTGAACAGGAACTTACGCTTTCTAAAAGTATGCTAAGGGATATTAAAGAAATATTACGGATAGTAAATGCATTTGATGAAGAAAAACTAAACACAGCAATAAGGGATTCTTTAACGATAAAAGATAATATATCTCAAATACAAGAAAGTTTATTAAGCTATATCTCTAGAACTTCTCCAGCTTTATATCATAGAGAAGATTGGATTCGTATAACTTCCAAACTAGGCAATGTAGTGGATAAGATGAGTGGAGCTATCTATAGGTTAGAGTTTTTAGTTAAAAATAGATGGGAAATAACTGGTAATATTCAGGATAAGCTTATAAAATTGACTGAAGCTGTAGAAGAAATAATAAATGAATATGTTAATGTATTAAATTTACTTATATTAAATCCTTCTAAGGCATTAGCTCTTAGAAAATCAGTTGCAGCTTGGGAAACTAAGATAGATGAACTTTATCGTTCCTCTATATTTGAAACATTAAAGTCTAATTTATCGTTTAGTACTATACTTCTTCTAATGAATATCTCTGAAATGTTAGAAGATATATCGGATGCAATAAATTCAGCAGCTGACGATATATACATTATACTGCTAGACTTAGTTTAAATTTTAATATATCATGTTTATTGGAAAAAGTCTAAAAGTGAACTTTGGCGTTCTGTCGAGATGAAATTATCTTCACGTATTCCGAAGTAAGACAATATTCTTAGTGCTGCAGGAATAATTTGTTTATTTATATAATATTCTTCATCTATCTCGCTTTGATCTTTAATAAGAATATATGGTTTAGACTTTGAAGAAAGTTTTTCTCCTCCGCCTTTGCAGACAACAAACCCGATTTTTTCTCCTTTTGATATTTTATAGCCCATTTGAATTAATTGTTTAGCTGCAGCAACGTGTGCAGTTTCTACAGCATATTCAGAGATATGTTTTGTCAGTGATTTCCATATTATAAGTTTATAAAGCGGTATTTTTCCCTCTTTAAAGTCTTTAATGATATGTCTAACATATTCTACTGCATCATAAGGATTTTCTTTCGTTAGAATTATTTCTATAACTTTTTCTTGTACTTCTTTCGCTAAATCCGTCCAATCTCCTCTAACAGCTTCTAATCCAACAACATCTATCCTTCCATCTTCAAGTAAGCCACAATATCTCTTTTTAGCTTCCGTAAAAAAGACCTTCTTATATACTTTATCTATCTTTATATCAAATCCAAGATCTTTTTCTACATACTTAATTAATTTTTCAATTTTTTCTTTGTCATAATAAGCAAATATGCTATCTGTGTCTCCATAGATTATCTCAAGCCCTATTTTTTTAGCAAAATTTATAGTATCTTTTATAAGTTTTCTTCCCCATGCTGTAGTTGCTTCAGCTATTTCGCGTTTATACCATCTTGCATTGCTCCAGCCACAATATCCATAAGTAGCATTTGCTATAATTTTCAATGCTTTTTGTCTTTCATCAAGAATCCTGTATTCAATATTTGATGGATCTAGCTTTTTCATTTTATTTCTTATTTCTTTACGTGCTTTTAATAAACGTTCTAATATTTTCTTATAAAATCCCGGTGGGTTTTTTAAAAATCTATGACCTACCTCAGGGGCAATATAAACTTTGCTTTCGTCGATTTTCTCAAAAGGTGGTACATAAGTATCTGGAGATATATTTTTCTGTATCATGATATTAGGATACATAGAAGAAAAATCTAGTACTGCGACATTTTTATGGATACCGGGCTTTGGTTTTAATACGATAGCTCCTTTATAT
>JAGGXB010000049.1 GCA_021163245.1 Thermoproteales archaeon | reverse complement strand
TCAAGATCTCAACCCTAGCCCTAAGATCAGGAGGAGGAACATATATAATCCTATCAAAACGACCAGGCCTAAGCAAAGCAGGATCAATAATATCAGGCCTATTAGTAGCACCAACAACAACAACACCTTCAAGTCTAGCTATACCATCCATCTCAGTAAGCAACTGATTCACTATACGATCCGTAACACCAGAATCAAATCTAAGTCCTCTTCTTGGAACAATCGAATCTAATTCATCAAAGAAAACTATACAGGGAGCAGATTGTCGAGCCTTTGCAAATATCTCACGTATAGCTTTCTCACTTTCTCCTACCCATTTACTAAGGATTTCAGGCCCTTTTACAGCTATAAAATTAGCTTCGCTTTCTGTAGCTACAGCCTTTGCGAGAAGAGTCTTGCCACAACCAGGAGGACCATACAACAAAATACCCTTAGGAGGATCAATTCCCATCTCCTTAAAATGCTCCGGATGTTTTAACGGCCATTCAACTGCTTCCTTTAATTTCTGCTTAACATCTTCTAGACCACCAATATCATCCCAATGTACCTCTGGTACTTCAACATACACCTCTCTTAATGCAGATGGCTGTATATCTTTTAGAGCCTCAAGAAAATCTTCTCGTGTAACGTTTAACTGTTTTAGAATTTCTGATGGTATAACACCTTTCTCAATGTCTATCCTTGGTAAGAATCTCCTTAAGGCATGCATTGCAGCTTCTCTACATAACGCAGCCAAGTCTGCCCCGGTGAAGCCATGAGTTATTTCTGCAAGCTCCTCTAAGTTTACATCCTTCGCTAATGGCATATTCCTAGTATGTACCTGAAGGATTTCTTTTCTTGCTCTCTTATCCGGTACTGGAATAGCTATTTCTCTATCGAATCGTCCTGGCCTTCTTAAAGCAGGATCAACATCATTAGGCCTATTGGTAGCCGCTATAACAACAACCTGACCCCTGCTTTTCAATCCATCCATAAGAGCTAGTAGTTGCGCAACAACTCTTCTTTCAACTTCCCCTGTCACCTCCTCCCTTTTAGGAGCAATAGCATCTATCTCATCGATAAAAATAATAGAAGGAGCATTCTCCTCTGCTTCTTTGAAAACATCCCTCAATCTTTGTTCACTCTCACCATAAAACTTACTCATAATCTCAGGACCATTAATAGCAATAAAATGAGCTCCACTTTCATTAGCCACGGCTTTTGCAAGAAGGGTCTTACCTGTACCCGGGGGACCATGAAGTAAAACACCCTTTGGAGGTTCAATACCTAAATGTCTAAATAACTCTGGATGCTTTAAAGGCAGTTCTATCATCTCTCTTATTTTCTGTTTTGCCTCTTCTAAATCACCTATGTCCTCATAAGTAACTCTGGGTATCGCTAACTCTCTTTCAGAAACAGGTTCACCTTTAATTTTTATCTCTGTATCTGATACAATCTGAACAATCTGAGATGGTGAAGTGGATACGACAATAAAACGTAGAGCAGTATTAAGAACAGGAACCTCAATAGTATCTCCTCTCTTAAGTGGTCTACCTAACAATCTAGCCTTTACATATTCTTCAAAATCGGGTGTTATAGCGATACCTATATTTTCTGTAGGTGCAAGCATCACTCTTGTCGCAGGCTGTAACTGTACCTTTCTAACTACAATGGTATCTCCGAGAGAGACTCCTGCATTTCTCCTAAGTGTTCCGTCCATTCTTATTATTCCTAATCCTTCATCCTCGATATAAGCAGGCCACACTATAGCGACAGTACTTTTCTTTCCTATAATTTCGATTGCATCACCAGGCTCAACTCCAAGTTTACTCATTGCTTCTCTATCAATCCTTGCGATACCCCTACCAACATCCCTTTGTTTAGCTTCTGCAACACGTAGTTGTAATTCTCCAAAATTGGCGACCATAAAAAATACACCGGATAGATATAAACGTATAAGTAAATTTATATATTACTCAAATGAGAAAAACATAAATTTTAAAATATTAATACTAATAAACTCAGTAATATAAAATAACTAAATATTAATATGTTGAATCTCAAAACTGTCATTTATTTAATAACATTCTCTTAAAACAATATATTTATAAATAACAAATAAGATTGGTTATTTCCAGATGAACGATGAATAGGTGAGTGAGGATGTCTTCGGAAAAACCATTTTATGTAAGATTTAATGTACCTTCTGAACTAGCTGAAAAAGCCTATGAAGCTTTAAGTATCGCTAAAGAAACTGGTTCTATTAAAAAAGGAACAAATGAGACAACAAAAGCAGTCGAACGAGGATTAGCTAAACTAGTACTTATAGCTGAGGATGTTGATCCTCCCGAAATAGTAGCGCACCTTCCTCTATTATGTGAAGAAAAAAAGGTACCATATATCTATGTACCATCTAAACAAAAATTAGGAAAAGCGGCTGGATTAGAAGTAAATGCTGCTTCTGCATGCATTATTGATCCAGGAAAAGCAACCAGTACAGTCGAAGAGATAGTAAAAGAAATACAAAATATTAAAGTACAAAGCACTTCTCAATAAATAAAAATATTTAAAAATAGTAAAATTTATTTTTCTTTAACTTTTAAAAATAGTGATATCTATGGCAGATAAATGGAGTGATGCTACACCGGCAGAAGTTATACAGATAGTGGGAAGAACAGGTGTTACTGGCGAAGTTACACAAGTAAGAGTTAGGATACTTGAAGGTCCAGATAAAGGTAGAATATTAACTAGAAATGTAAAGGGTCCAGTAAGATTAGGAGATATATTACTTTTGAGAGAAACTGAGAGAGAAGCTAGGAGAATCTCAACCAGATAATATCATTATATTTTCAAAATATTACCACTATCATATTAAAATACTTTCGGGATTCTAACAAAGATGAGATGATATATTATATTAATTTGAGATATTATGATGGAATCACTTATCCACACAACATTATACTCTGATATTGAAGTACCTATTATAGCAATTATTGAAAAAAGAATAACTATTCCTCTAAATGGTGTGACTATCGAGTTAAGAAAGGGGTTAAGAAGAGAGCTGCCAATGAGATTTGCTATTCCTCTCTTAAAGAAAAATATGATAAAAATTGATGTTTCAAGACTATACTCTAAAGGTCTAATTAATAAGATCAGATGGAAGGAAGAAAGAATGGAGTCACTTCAAGAGTTAGATGAAGATTTTTATCTTAAAGTAAGAATTCTGATTAAGACATTAGAAGAACAACTAAAAGAAAATCCTGATGATATCGAATTACTCTCTACTATTAGGCAAATCAAAATATCAGTCATCGATATTATAAAGGCGAGAATGCAAAAAATTGTAAAGATAGCATCAACTAATCCTGAAATATCTAGAGAATATCTAAAAAATATGACTAAAGAGGAAAGGATGCTTTATGTAGAATTATGTGATATGTTGAGTTTCTGGCATGATTCATTACAAAAATTTATAGATATGGGTGAAATAATTGACTGAGAATATAATCCATGTAGAAAGTATTAATTTAACAGATTTCTTTACAGACTTCTTTAAAATATTCAAAGATCAATTAGGAAATTTCAAATATAGAAAGAAAATAGCTCGAATGAGTATTGAGCATAGCATTTCTCTAGTTATCGATTTTGAAGACATTTTATCATTCAATGAGGAAATAGCCAATAAATTATTAGAAAATCCTAAAGAAGTACTTGAGGCTGCATCGGAAGCAATTAAAGAAGTTCTAAGAATAGAAAATCCAGAATATGCAAAAGAAATAGAACGTTTCCATGCTAGGATTAGAGGCCTTCCTGAAAGTCATCATGTATCCATAAGAGGAATTAGAGCAAACCATATAGGGAAACTTGTTGCTGTAGAAGGAATAATCACAAAAATCTCGCCAGTAAAACATCAATTAGTTACAGCAGTGTTTAAATGTAGGGAATGTGGCGAAGAAATAATAATTGAACAGAGAGAAAAAGGACTTGAAAAACCTTTGACGTGTCCACGATGTGAGGCAGAGGGTAAAAAAAGGTTTGAATTTGATCTTGTACCAGAAAAATCTAAATTTATTGATTGGCAAAAATTTGTTTTACAAGAAAAACCTGAAGAACTTCCTCCAGGTCAGTTACCACGTTCAATCGAGGTCATCATTAAGGAAGACTTAGTTGATACTATTAGACCGGGTGATAGGGCTGTAGTTACAGGGTTTTTATCAGTTGTAAGTGAAAGAACAATAAAAAAGGAAACACCTCCAATATTCAAAACATATCTCGAAGCAAACTACGTAGAAGTTTCATCTAAAGAAAATTTTGATATTGAGATTACTCCTGAAGATGAAAAAAGAATATTGGAACTTTCTAGACGTTCAGACATAAGAGAACTAATTATCAATACTATTGCTCCCTCGATATATGGCTATAATGAAATAAAAACAGCTATTGCAGCTCTTCTCTTCGGAGGCAACTCTAAAATCTATCCAGATGGTGTAAGAGTTAGAGGTGACATCCATATTCTTTTGATAGGAGATCCAGGTACAGCAAAATCACAAATGCTAAGATATGTTGCTTCAATAGCTCCTCGAGGCATATATACGACAGGTAAGGGATCTACAGCAGCAGGACTCACAGCAGCAGTAATAAGAGAGAAAAACTCAGGAGACTTTTTCCTCGAAGCTGGTGCTTTAGTACTAGCCGATGGCGGTGTTGCATGTCTGCATCCTGATATGAGAGTTCTTGTTAATAATAGGTATGTTAGAATAGAGGATCTCTTCGAGTATACTAGATCTTATAAAGCTTTATCCAATGGTGAAATAGTTGATATAGAAGAAAAAAAGATGAATATAGTAGCTTTAGATATTGAGGAACTAAGAGTAAAAAATGCCGAATCTACGATAATAAGAAGAAAACCATGGAAAGGAAGACTGGTTAGAATAAAGTTTCGTTCAGGCAATGAAATAATTTTAACCCCTGATCATCTTCTGGTAGATGGACTAACTCTTCATTGGAAGGAAGCTGAAAAATTTAAAGTCGGAGACAAGGTTATAGCTCCTTTAAAAATTCCAAGTGTTAAGAAAAAGATATATATTCTAGACATCCTTCCCGAAGACTGGCGTGTAAAGCTAACTAATCAAGAAAAGGAAGAATTAAAGAAAGAAGTTTCTAGAAAATTTAAGTCCATATCTGAATTTAATAAATATTATAACATATCTAAAGACTTTCTATCAGGTAAAGGTTCTATAACTGTAGGCAAGTTTAGACAAATCCTTAAAGAACTTAAAATTTATGAGGAATGGAAAAGAAAAACATTTATATATGGTCCCTATTCAAGACGGGAAAAACTAAAGACTGCATATATAACTCCCGAACTTGCTTATTTCATCGGTTTTGTTTATGGAGATGGATGGGTATATAAAAAGGATAAAAAAGTAAGGATAGGAATAGCTCAATCTAAGAAAAATAAGAAGCAAATTGAGAGACTTCATAAAGTTTTCAAGAGATTCTATTATGGTGAATTAAAGGAATATATAAGAAGAACAAATAGTAAAATTAGAGGAAAAATAGTTTCAAGCGACAATATTATTATATATGTAAATTCACCACTACTTGGTTTTCTATATGAGTATATTACTAAGAAAAATTTTGAAAATGCTTTTGCCCTTGATGATGAAGCTTTAAAAGCTTTGATCGCAGGGGTCGTTGATTCAGACGGATGCATATCAGTCAAAGAAAGTTCAAAGGGAAAAGTTATACATGTAGAGTTTTTGCTTTCCAATGATATGAAAAAGGATACTGGGTTCGCAATGCTTCTCAGGAGATTTGACATATATGCTAGAATAATTCCTGGAAAATCTGTTAATAAAATACAAATAACTGGAAGACTAGATGTTAAGAATCTTATTAAAAATATAGAAAAATATAGTGTTAAAGTTAAAGAAATGCCTCCCATGAAACATTTAGTGCCATCGAGTACTGATAAGATCCCTCTGAAACCAGTAAAAGAAATATCTCAAAGAATAAAAACGAATATACCTACTACTATATTGCTTAAAAATGGATTATGGAGCACTCTTTATAGCTATTCTAAAGAATCTGTCAATCCAAATAGATACCAACTCAAGAAAATATCTAGGAAACTGGATAAATATCTAGATCCTATCACTAAATCAGAGATAAAAAATTTAATAAGAAGAGATTATTTTCTCGACGAGATAATATCTATTGAATATTTCTATTATGATGGCTATGTTTATGATCTCTATGTTCCTAACTTACATAATTTTACTGCTGAGGGAATTATCACACATAATTGTATTGACGAATTCGATAAAATGGATCCAAGAGACCGTGTAGGTATACATGAAGCTATGGAGCAACAAACTATAAGCATAGCCAAGGCTGGTATAGTAGCAACACTAAATGCTAGAGCTTCTATTTTAGCAGCGGCCAATCCAGCGTTTGGAAGATATATTCATAATAGACCTGTTACTGAAAATATAGATCTTCCAGTAACTATTTTATCAAGATTCGATCTGATATTCGTGATAACTGATAGACCAGATAAAGAATATGATACAAAACTCGCTGAATATGTTTTAGATTTTCATAGAGGTAAATATCCTGAAAACATCGAGGAAAATACTATTGATAAAGAACTTTTAAAGAAATATATTGCATATGCAAGAAGGAACATTCATCCCGTTTTATCAGAAGAAGCAAAAAGTAAAATTGTAAAATTTTATGTCGAAATGAGAGGTAAAAGTGAAGAACCAGACTCACCTATAGCAATTACTCCGAGACAATTAGAAGCACTTGTTAGACTAGCAGAAGCCCATGCGAAAATGGCTCTAAATGAAATAGTCACAGAGGAGGATGCTGAGGCAGCTATAAGGCTAATTTCATATTTCCTGAGAAGCGTAGGTGTTGATGTTGAGACAAGAAGAATAGATATAGACATTGTAATGACCGGTAAACCCAAGTCCCAACGTGACAAAATAATGATGATTATGGATTTAATAAAGAATATGATTGAAGAAAACGAAGGAAATCCAGTTAAAAAAGATGATATTATTCAGAGAGCGGTAGAAAGAGGTTTAGATGAGGGCTTTGTAAGAAGAGTTATTGAAAAAATGCATGAAAATGGAGAATTGATAGAGCCCAAACCCGGATACATACTCAAAACAATATTATAGCGTGAACATTTTATTATCTAGAACACCATGATAAAAGTAGATGATTTACCAATACCCAATGAGGCTAAACAAATATTATTACAAGAAGGTATTTCGAAACTTTATCCTCCTCAAGAAAAAGCAATAAGAGCAGGAGCGTTAGAATACCAAAATATAGTTTTAAGTTCCCCTACAGCTTCAGGTAAAACTTTAATAGCGATATTAGCTTCATTAAGACATTTTCTTGATAAGAAAGGTAAGATTTTATATCTAACCCCATTAAGGGCATTAGCAACAGAGAAATTCGAAGATTTTAAAAAATTCGAAAAAATGGGTTTGAAAATAGCTTTATCCATCGGTGATTATGATTCTTCCGATCCCTGGCTAGCCAATTATAATGTTATAATTACAACGAATGAAAAAGCAGATAGTCTTCTTAGACATAAAGCTGAATGGCTATCAGATATTTCATTAATCATTATAGATGAAATACACCTTATAGGAAGCAATAAGAGAGGCCCAACACTTGAAATGCTTATAGCAAACCTAAAAAGATTTTTAGAGAGAAAAGCTCAAATAATAGCTCTCAGCGCAACAATCAAAAATATAAAAGAAATATCTGAATGGTTAAACGCTAAACCACTAGTATCATCTTGGAGACCAGTTAAATTAACAGAAGGCGTATATTATGACGGCGAAATATTTTTCGAAGACGGAAGAACAAGAAAAATAAACAATTTAGCAGACCCTGTAACTGACCTCACATTCGATGGACTTGTAGATAATGGACAAGTACTAATTTTTACATCTACAAGAAGAAATGCTGTTGCTCTTGCTAAAAAACTCTCCTTTAATCTAGGTAAAATACTTGCTAGAAAAAAAATAATTAACAAAAAATCAACAACCAAAGTAGCTAAGAATATTCTTTCTACAGAAGACAACCAGATTACACAAAAATTATCAGAAATAGTGGTTAACGGTGTAGCTTTTCATCATGCCGGTCTTTCATATAATATTAGGAAGATTATAGAAGACAATTTTAAGAATAATGTTATAAAAATAATAGTAGCTACACCTACTCTAGCAGCTGGAGTTAATCTACCTTCTCGCAGAGTCATTATATCTGATTATCGTAGATACAATGTTGAGTTAGGTTACTATGAAAAAATTCCTGTAATGGAATATAAACAAATGGCTGGACGTGCAGGTAGACCAAAATATGATAAGTATGGAGAGTCAATACTTATAGCAAAGACATATGATGAATTAGACCTTTTAATGGAGGAGTATATAAAAGCTGAACCTGAAAGAATATATTCTAAACTTTCCTCCGAACCTGTTTTACGTTCACATATATTAGCAATAATCTCAAATGGATTTGCTAATACAATCGAAGGAATTTTCAATATTTTAGACTCAACACTATATGCTATACAATTTAATGTCTCATCATTGACACTCTCAGTAAAAAGTATTCTTTACTTCCTTAATAATTCAGGGATGCTACACCTTAATGATAAAATAATACCTTCACCACTAGGAAAAAGAGTAACTGAACTGTATATTGATCCCTTAACTGCTTCACATATTCTTGAAGGATTAGAGAAAAATAAACATGAAATACTTGGATACCTTCACATGATATCGTCAACTCCTGACATGCCTAAGCTGTATCTTAGGAAAAAAGAAAAAGAAAAATATGAGGAAATTCTAGAAGAAATCCAACAATCCTTGCTATTCGAACCCCCAATCGACCCGTACGACTATGAATACTTCTTAGCCGAAGTTAAAACTGCTTTACTTATATTTGATTGGATAGAAGAAAAACCTGAAAATTATATAATCGAGAAATATGATGTTGGTCCTGGCGATATTTATAACATAACGAGAAACGCTGAATGGTTATTATATTCATCATACGAATTAGCTAAAATAAAAGGATTTGTAAAACATCTTAAACATCTACATATATTACGAGAAAGGGTAAAATACGGTGTAAAAACTGAACTATTGGAACTAGCAAGAATAAAAATGATAGGTAGGGTACGTGCAAGAATTCTTTTCAATCATGGATACCGTACAATTCAAGACCTTGCTAAAGCTGATATAAAAGACCTTGCAAAAATTCCAACGATAGGAAAAAGAATAGCAAGATATCTGAAAGATATAGTTGAAAAAGGAAATTATACAGAGATTTTAGAAGACTTTTCTATTGATGAAAAAACAGAGAAAGAAGAAAGATATGAAACACTCGACACATATTTAGATTTATAAAAATATATGGAGGCTACAAATATTATATTGGGATGATGTATAGCGCCTCCTGATAGGTGATGACCAGAAGTACCTCTGACAATTATATTTTACTAAAATTATCAAAAACTAAGGTAATGATATGTTGACAGTAGTGGACCTCTTCTCAGGAGTTGGCGGTTTCAGTAGAGGATTTATGGACGAGAAATATGAAATAAAGCTTGGAATTGAAATAGATGAAAAACTAGCATATATCTATAAAAAAAATTTTCCTTCAACAAATATAATTGTTGATGACATAAGAAATATACATTCACTAGATATCTTAAGACATATTGGTTCTCCTCCTGATATAGTTATCGGAGGCCCTCCCTGCGAAGCATATACACGAGCAAATCCAAATAGGAAAAAAGATCCGATAGAAAGATTATATAATGATCCTCTAGGTAGCCTCGTTTTAGACTTTATAAGAATTGTAGGTGATCTAAAGCCTAAAGTCTTTATAATGGAAAATGTACCAGGTATCCTTGAAGGAGAGCTAAAAGATTTTTTATTAAAGGAGTTTAAGAGAGTTGGATATCAGAAAATATTCTTCAATATTCTATTTGCTGAAGATTATTGTACACCTTCTCATAGAAGAAGAGTCTTCATCTCGAATATAGCTATAAAACCTAAAAAATGCAGGGAAATAATTACTGTATGGAATGCCCTTAAGGATCTTCCACCACCAGATAGTATTCATAATATACCTAATCATTTCCCTGTAACTATTTCTCCAAAAAAACTAAAACGTATAAGAAAGCTTAGGTGGGGAGATGGACTAATAAGATACAGAGGTTCAAACAAGATCTATACAAACCTTGTAAAATTGCATCCATATAAGATTGCCCCAACAATAATGGGTTCTTCTAGATTTATTCATCCATTCGAAGATAGATTATTAACAGTAAGAGAACAGGCTAGACTTATGGGATTTCCTGATAATCATATATTTTATGGAGGAATAGACATACAGTTTAATGGGATAGGTGAAGCAGTTCCTGTTACTTTATCGAGAGCTATTGCAAAAGCTATAAGGCAAATATTTATTTGAAAACAAATCTATTTAAAGGAATGATTAACCATGAAAACTATAATACCAGTACTACATAATGTGTCATCATCTCAAAAAGTTGTTGAAACAGCAAAATTGATCTATGGCCTAGGATACAAAAATTTTATTGTAACAAAAGCTACAGGTTCAGCTGCACAAATAGGCGTACCAGATGCTCAAAAAATAGCATTGAAAAAGAGAACAAACTTTTTCTATTTAGGTGATATAGATGATGTAATTGAACTTTTTAAACCAGATCTAGTACTTACAGTAGTGCCTGGGAAATATACTGATACTTTATTAGAAGATATAATAAACGAAATCCGAAATAAGGAAAAAATCTTATTGATTTTTGGAGGAATGGATCCTGGATTATCTAAAATAGAAATGGAAAAAGGGAAGCCAGTATCTCCCTCTCATATAGAAGAAAATATCGGAGCAATAGGCCTAGTAGCAATTACACTTTATACACTTCTTACTATCTTTGAATAATTAATAAAAATACTTACTTAGTCCGTACTCTGGTAACTTTCTTAGTCTGCCATGAATAACTTCTAATTCTCTTGGATCTTCCATAGCCACAAGCACTACAATAATGCTTCCTAATATTATAAGAATGTCTTCCACATCTTCTACATCGTATATGCGTTTTCTTACGCCCTCTTTTACCAAACGATGTTGTACCTTTAACCATAATGTCACACCTATTGTAATACTGGACTTATAATCATAACATTGTCTCCACGTACAATAACAGTACCTAATTTACGTTGCTTTGATTCTTTCATTTCCTCCGCGTCCATTAATACTAAATTCAGATGTTGATCAAAGCTTTTAAGTATACCTCTGATTTCTCTTCCTCCTTTTAATCTAACCAATACCATACTTCCTAAAGATTTTTGTAATAGCTCAGCTGTTCCAGATGGCAAACCATATCCCTCATTTTTATGTTATAAACATCTAATATGCATAAAGGGTTTTTTTAAACTTTTCTTACCCCTCTGAAATCTCATATATCCCCCGTCTAATCTTAACCATCCTACTAGGATATATCACTATACCTTTATTTGTTATCTCAAAGGGATGTCTTCTCATGCTGTGACTAGTACCCCTCATTTTCCAACATATCAAAGATCTTTTAAGCTCTCCATCTATCTCATCTAAATCAAGTCTAATAATTCCATCCGCAGCATGTTCAACACCCGGTCCTCCAAATCCACGCTCTCCAACACTAATCTGCGAAATTAACAAAGATGTTGTGCCTAAACCAGCTAAAACTCTCTTAAGAGTCATCACAACAGCTCTTGCTACTGAAGGCTTAGTAATATATAATGTAGTTACTGAATCAATAACAACCCTTTCCGCTGATATATCTCTAATAGCTTCCCTGATAACATCGATAAAACTTGGAACATCATCAACAGATCTTACAACATATTTTTCTCTTCGAGCAGCTTCACCTATCCCTCCTGTAAATGCATCAACTATAGCGAATTTTCCAGCTTCTTCAAAACTCCTTACGTCCCACCCAAACTGTGACATATTTATTCTAATCTGAACAGGATGCTCTTCTAATGCTACTAAAACGCCTGATTCACCATTTTTTAAGCCATAATATAAGAATTGCTGACCAAAAATAGATTTACCTGTACCAGGTCCACCGGATAACAATACAACATTCCTGTAAGGTATTCCTCCATGAAGTATTTCGTCAAGCCCAGGTATACCTGATTCTACTCTCTTAATAGCCATAAAAATCACCTTATCTACTTTACTATATATATTCTAGCAAATTTTTATTTATATAACTCACCCTTTTTAGATGAGAAAAATGGAGGACGAATACTTAGAAATAATAAGAAACCTGAAAAAATTAAGGAAAACAGTATGGGAAATAAAGGACTGGCTAAACTATCCGATATGTGCATTTAATGTTTGTGGAAAAGAAGACCCTCCCATAATTATTACTGGTGGAGCTTATGGCATGTCTAAAGCTCCAGTATATGCAACATTTGAGCTTATCCTTACATTAAATTATGAACGAAGAATCATAATGATTCCTAGCCGTGATCCGGTAGGATTTCATTCAATAAGTGAAATAATAACTTACATGTTCGATACAAAAATTGAAAATATAAATGAAATAAAAGATATAGTAAGAGAAAATGGCGGAAGAATAGTAATAGAAAAAGATGAAACATGGTTAGGTATAATTAAGAATGTAGGGTTCTTTTGCACTGATAAAAACGACATAAATAGTAGAGATTTTCTATATCATTTATTACAGAAATATAATCTTTGGGAAGAAACCGACGGTATAAGAATCTTAACTCCTATACTTATAACAGGAAATCCTAAAAATGATAGTTTTCATACACTTTATATCGATAACAGGAAAATATTAGATTATGATACCTTTATATCCATAGAAAATAGCATACCCGAGTCGCATTCCTTTATAAAATTTGTTGAGATTACACAACCAATGTTATTAATAGACCTTGAAGAACATTCTAATAATATGCTAATAAAAATAAATACCGGTGATGAGAAAATCTATGCTTCACTAAAACTAGCTCTATCTCAGCTTTCTATCAAAGAGGAAAATATAACTCTGAACAAAGAGAAAAATCTTCTAGAATATGCTAGAAAAAGAAACATTTATGGAATTCAAATATTTACATCTTTGAAAAATAATCTTGAAGATAGAATTAACACACATATAACGCTAACTAGATCTTTAATCAATATCTTCGGATTAACATATATATTATAATGCCAAATCATTAAAATACCCATGTAATTATAAAGATAAATGCTAATGATGAAAATATCTTAAATGAAATATGATGTTGCGAGCAGCCACTGAAGCAGTATAATCAGGTGAAAATATTGACTAAATGGCATTTAAAATGTGAAGAATGCGGTACAATAAAGATAATGGATGTAGGATATAATCTCTATGAAATGAAAAAAATCTTTGTTTACTGTTATGTATGTAGAAAAAATACATTTCATAAAATTCTGAAACATGAAGAATAGTATTTATTTTTCTGAAAGTATCTCTTTATATATTTTAAGCGCCATTTTTGAAACATTATTCCATCTAAATGAGGTTTCTACTCTCTTTATACATCTCTGCCTTAATATCTCGTAAAAACCTTTGACATCTATAAGTTCCAAGACCATTTTATGATATTTAATATCTATCTTATCTAACAGAAAGCTTTTCTTAGAAACACCCTTTTTAAGAAATAATAAAGACTTTAATGCATTAGCAAGATCTTTATAGTTGTTTTTCTCAACCAACAATCCTACACCTTTATTTGTATCATGACGTAAATCTATAACAATCTCACTTAATCCTCCAACCTTTGAAGCAACAACGGGATTACCAGTTGCCAATGCTTCAATCGCCATTATACCAAAAGGCTCCCATCTAGATGGGGCAACAAAAACATCAGCGCTAATATGCGCCATTTGGTAAACTGACCCTGCTATACCGTAGACTACTCTGACATTATCGGGATATCTATTAGCTTCCTCAAAAATCTCTCTTATTAAATGTTCTTCGCCACGGATAGGTAGTAAAAAGAATATAAATCGACTTTCAGGAAATAAATCAATTATCTCTGGTATCGCTTTTAATAAAATATCAAAACCTTTTTGAAAACTTGCTCTACCGGTCGTTATTATTAATAATCCATCTGATTTGAAACCATATGGTCTTCCTTTCTCCTTAATAATGTTGCCTCTTAAGGAAAAAACTATATCTTTTAGATATTCATCCTTTATAATGGGTTCATTTTCCGGCAAGTTTTCTAAAGCATACAAAAGCAGATACCTTCTTAGATCTTCTCTAGTAATCTCTTTTTTCCTATTTTTATCTGTAAATAACTTTATTTCATTCCAATATTTATCCAAAATCCTACTCAATATTTCGTTATATTCCCAATCAGTTCCATTATAAATATATGTAGACTTTCTCTCAAAATTCCAACCTAAACTACAAAGTATACATCCATCATCCCTCTTAAGATAAGCTTCACTTACAGTAGCTATTCTATCAAAAATATATGCACCAATTTTTTCCAAAACTCCATTACTTAAATTATAGACATCAAACAAACTAAGTCTCTTTTCTGACCCATTTTCTGTTATTGAATATAAATGATTTGGATCAAGCCTACAATTATTAAATAGATATTCCGATGAAACATATTTACCTATTAAAAGATGAATCTGAAGAAGACTCCCCAACTTCTCTCCTTGTTTCTCTAATTTCTCCTTAATTCCTAAACCAATAGGAACCCCATGCCAATCATTAACATGAATTATATCAGGCCCCTCAAACCCATTTTTGAAAACTTCATCTAAAATCCAAGAAATATTAGCTGTAATCTTAGATACTTTTTTATCCGTAATAGCCTCACCATAAACAACAGGATTACTGAGAATATTGCTTTTGTCGCCAATTAATATAATATTCACGTCATGTAGCTTTCCATGATAAACTATTAAATCCAAGGAGGTATTTTCAGATATCTTTACAATATTTAATTTCTCAACATTATTCTCATTTTTAACAATACCATGCTCGGGCATAAATATAGTAGTGTCCAAAGAGCTTCTTTTCAACTGTACAGCCAAGTTATATATTACTTCTCCTAAACCACCAACTTTTAGAATACCTCTACTTTCTTGAGTTATATACCATATATTTTTCATGCCTTACACTAATTAAAAATAGTTAAAGTTTTATAAAAACAAATGTATACTTAGCTTAATGTGAGAACTGTAATAAAATTCTCTAAACTAATTTCACCATATATCTCTATTTCTATTCTCTCTAAAAATTCTTTTAGACGTAATAAAAGCTCAGAATCTTGCAGGTCAAAAATATACCTTTTATTTTTCTCAATGTATTCAACTTTCCTTCTAATTATAGTTAATATCTCAGCTCTCTTCTTTTCCAGCTTATTTCTTTCTCTTTCATAGTATCCCTGAGAAATATACCCCCTAAAATATTTCTCATCAAGTATAAGAATACTATAACGTATATGTTCAAGCTCCTCTGCTAGATTTTTAAATTCCTTTACTATTAGCGCAAGTTCATTATATGCCAGGCTTTTCTTTGGAGACCCAAATTTTATCAGAATAACTCTATTGTTTTCTATAATAATCCTAGAAGGATCTATAGAAAGAAGTCTTCCATCTGTATTTTTGATAAAAACTCTCTTAACGCTTTCATCGTCCTTTTTCAAAATAATCCTTTTAATAAATCCAACATATTCTCCATTATCCGTATATACTTTTACACCCAATATCTTTGTAAAAAAATCTTTACCTTTAAAAGATGCCAATGTCTTCAATGTAATATTTGATACCGTCATTATCCCACTATTTATTTAGATATTAAAAACATACTTTTAGTCTATGCCTTAGCGAAACTAAGTATATTAATGCTATTACCTACAAATTACATTTCTATTATTTTAAAAAAATTAATTTAAGTCAATAAAAATAATAACTTATATTACAAGCTATTAAACTTTGACTAAAAGGTGTAAGATAATTGGACGGTCAAGGCATTGTAAATACAATAATGACACTTTTTCTACTCCTTATATTTGCTTATATTTCACAAGAGCTACAAATATGGAAAATGGTTAGTGAAATAGAAGCATATCTCTCTATATTTAGAACAGCTAGAGACCACGCTTTGGGTGTAACATCAAATACATTTAAAAAACTTCTGCCTAAATCAAATTCTTCTAGAAAAATCGAGTATGAAAAAATAAAAAATATAGATGAAAGAATACAAGAACTTGTAGATTTAACTATAATTGAACCAGTAAACTTAGATCCTTATGGAATAGTAAAAAAGATCAAACATATAATCTTAGTAACTGAGAAAACTGTTGAAAATGAAATCAAGATTATTTTACCAAATATTAAAAAAAGTGAAATAAAAAATCTAACTAACTTAATTGATGCAACACGTATTCTAAACTTTATTTATAAGTTTCTAGACCACAATTATAGGATAGCACGAAAGTTTAAAAGCCTATGGCTACTTATGCAGATTTACGCACTACTACCATTTATAACTCAAGAAGTAAAAGCATTAGAAAACGCAATCGAAGCATTTAACAAAGGATTACCTGTAGGCGATTCTGTTGGTCCTTTAGTAGCAAGTAAACTTATCAAAAAATATTCAGGTTTTGAAAACATAGATACACCTGTTGAAGATACGGTTATAACTCGTGTAAACATTGATAATCGTGAAATATATATCGTTAAAGCTCAAGGTCCAGGAGGTACAACAGGAAGATTAGACGATGCAATAGAATGGCTATTTAACAACATAGGTAAAAAATTCTCAATGATTATTACCGTTGACGCAGCTCTTAAATTTGAAGGAGAAAAAAGTGGCACTATAACACAAGGATTTGGTGTAGCAATAGGCGGTACAGGTGTCGAAAAATTTAACATTGAAGAAATAGCAAGCAAACACAATATTCCTCTCTATGCTATTCTTATAAAAATGTCAGAGATAGAGGCATTATCGATTCTAACAAAAGATCTTTATGAAGCAACCGAAAAAGCATTAAATATTATTGAAAGAGTAATTAGAGAGAGAAGTGTTGAACATGACAAAATAATACTTGTTGGAGTAGGTAATACAATAGGAATATATCCTTAGGCGAATATTAATGAGCTTGGATGAAAAACTATTCGAAATAAAAAGAAAATGGATACCAGTATATTTCATACTTCTTATAGGATTAATCATACTTGCAATACACTTTATCTTAATGGCATATTTTACAAATAATCAAGACTATGCTAGTTTCTCACTATTAACACTAGTGGCCGCTGGATATATAGGCTATAATCTTTCAAAGTTCTTAAACACAATAATAAGCAAGTATACAACAGTTAAACTTTTAACATGTAAAAAATGTGGTTATTCTAACGAAGATAAAAATGTTGATAAAGAAGACTATGTAATGAAAGAAGACGGTATCTGCCCTAAATGTGGTGGTAAAATGATTATCGAAGGAATATATAGAATAGAAGAAAAAACAAAACCTTCTCTGTTAGAGTTATTCGGATTAAAGAAAAAAATAAGAAATAGATTTAAATAAAAACTTATATTTTTACTTCTCATCTAATCGATGCTGGTGAAACGAATGGCGTATATACCAAAAACTTTAGTTATAGGCAGATGCACAAGATGTGGCAAAAAAATCTATAAAGGAGATACTGCATATAAATGTCCAAACTGCGGAATTCTTATCTGTCCGACATGTTATAAAAAGGTATTTGGCAAATGTCCTATATGTCAAACAGAGCTCGTAGAGATTTAATCTAAGATAAATTAGAGAAAATATATTCTGCAATAGGGCATATTTTTACACAATTTTTACAGCTTATACATTCATTTACATCAATAACAGCCATGTTATCCTCAATAGTTATAGCATTAGTAGGACACCAAACAATACATAAACCACATCCAACACAATTCATCATTCTTATTAAATTCTTGATAAAGAGCGAACTTTGTTCGTTATTATTTATAAAGAAGACATCTTTCTCTGAATCATATCTAATGAAATCTTTATAATTTTTATCAATCGTTTGCATAAATGTTTCATATCTTTCCTTAGAAAAAGGAATTAAAGAATCAATAATTTTTACCTCAATTTTATTATTGTCTTCCTTTATATTGATATCTCCAAACCTTCTGATTCCATCATATCTTGATGAATCAATATTGAACCGAGAAAGGTATATTTTAATTTTCTCAGGCAAGTGAATCCATCTCCATAACCCATATTTAATCCATTCCTCACCAAACCCTTTGTTTTTAGCAAATTCTTTAAGATATTTTTCCCATTTCGTCCAGAGTTCCTTATACTCTAATTTAATCTCATCTAATTCTCCGAGCTGAGAAGCAGGACATAGCCAGCATCCAAGTCTATCAAAACCCCTAAAATATAGTGGATTTATCCTTGCTTTTTTCCAAATAATGTATAACCAAACATCCAAGAATCTCCAATCATTTATGGGTGAAGCAGCAATGATATTTGACATCCATTTGTTTCTCCATATCCTTGGGGATAATGCTCTGCTAAGTGATTCGAACTTTCTCTGTCCAACAAAATTTAATGCACCTTTTGGAAAATTTTTCTTTATAGAATTTGATATAGGAGAAAGTTTAGCGATTTTACAACACCATCTATAATCTCTAGCAGGTGGACCCATTACATTCAGTGATCTCCAGAAATTGTCCCCTGCATCTGCATAAATTAATCTTATTCCCTCATCCTTAGCAAATATCTTAACATAGTTAACTGTTTCAGGTAATTCTAAACCCGTATCATTAAAAATAAGATCAACTTTTCCCAATGCCTTTTTTACTAATAAATAAGTTGCTAGACTATCCTTTCCGCCTGAGAATGAAACAACAACTGGTAAGTTATATTTCTCCTTTGTCTCCTTTATAAATCTGACCGCTTCATCTTCAATATTTTTTAAATACTCTAGGTTACCTTCAACTACATCTCTCCATGTAGGATTTTTTTCCAGCCAACTAAATGGTCTCTTCCTCCAAATCTTTATTATTTTTACCCTTTTACCTCTTTCTAATATGCCTAGACCATAAAAATTTCTTTTATGATTAGAAACCGCTACATATTCTCCCTTTATATCTGGAAAATTATATTCGATTATACGATTTTTATGTATTTCATATCTTCTCTTTAAAAAATTCATTTCTACTATAGCATAGTACCCTATTCTTTTCCTTATCATTTGATATACAATCGGATAAGATGGTCTAAACTTCCATTTGTTACTATGAATATCATAATATCTGCTACCAATAACTTGTCCGTCAATTATAATTTCATCCGCTAGGTCGATATGTTGTATTTTATTAAGCAATATTATATTCCGTATAGGTATAACATTATTCCACTTCTCTCCTAAGAATTCTTTTAAAAGATCCAAAATTTTAAAATAATCTCTGCCTAATGCCGGTCTTATATCGCCTGGCGGCGTTATTTTAACTTTCAAAGTAACAGATTTATTTTTGACACATCTACTACATTTATCCTGTAATAGAGGAATATTACAACGAGGACACCAGTACAACCTTTTCATTATACTTTTAAAAATACTATAGCCTCTTTTACTATAAGATATCATTATTTTAACACCAGCCAATTAAGAGCAACATTATTTCGAAATGAGCAACTATTAATATTATTGTTTTCAAGATTTGTTTATAGATTTGGATTATACTTTTAAATATTTTTACAGACTAATTTTTAGACATAGTATAAACTGTAATAGCGATAGGTGTCTACATGAGATTTGCTATGTGTAAAAAAGAAGATATAGTAAGAAAAGATAAAAAAGTATGCATAATTGGAGCTGGACCCGCAGGATTAACAGCGGCAGGATATCTAATTTGCAAAGGGTATCAAGTCGACGTATATGACAGATTACCAGAACCTGGAGGATTGCTTATTTTTGGGATTCCCGATTTTCGTTTTAATAAACAGTTTGTTTTAAAGGGTATAAAGGAATTATATGAATTAGGAGTAAAATTTATTCTACAGATAGAGGTAGGAAAAAACATTACTATTGAAGATCTCATAAATAAGTATGATGCAGTAATTATTTCAACAGGAACATGGAAATCAAGAGAATTAAATATACCTGGCAGTAATTTAGATGGAATTTTGCACGCTTTAGAATTTTTGGTTGATGTAGCACTGGCTAAAAAAGGCTATAAAAGAAAAAATATTATTCCGAGTTTGTCGGGATCAAGAGTCGCAGTTATTGGAGGAGGTAACACTGCTATGGATGCAGCAAGATACGCTATAAGAGATAAAGCTAAAGAAGTTATTATTTTATATAGAAGAAATAGAGAATCAGCTCCAGCAGGCAAAGCAGAAATTAAAGAAGCTGAAAAGGAAGGTGTAAAATTTTTGTGGCTGACATCGCCTTGTCGATTTATAGGTGATAAAGAAAATAGATTAAAAGCTATCGAACTAGTTAAAATGAAACTTGGAGAAATTGACCACACAGGTAGGCCAAGACCAATTCCTATAAAAGGATCAGAATTTATTATGGAGTTTGATAAAGCAATTATAGCAATAGGAGAAATACCAACACCTCCTTTTAATGATGAGGAATATGGGATAAAGCTAACTAGGAGAGGAACTATATTAACTGATAATAAAGGAAGAACAACTAGAAAAGGTGTATTTGCGGCTGGTGACGTAACAACAGGTCCTTCTCTAGTCGGTTTAGCTATGATGAGAGGTAAAAAAGTTGCAAAGTCTGTTCACGAATACCTAGAGACTAATGAATGGCCAACTCTAGAAGAAATTATTTCTTCAAATCTTTAGAAAAATTTTTATCAATAAAATCTTTAATGTTTTCAAAACCTATAACAATATTATTTTTAAAAGCAAGTATAGGTGTCTTTGAAGTACCAAATTCAAAAAGCATCCATCCTCGCATACCATTTTGGGTAACTAAAATCTTCTTAAAAGATATACCCTTTGATCTTAGCAGAAATATTGCCTTTTCTGATTCACTCCTCTCATCCACAAAAAGATATATTTCGCCATCAAGCTCCATTCTTTACACACCTATTTTAACTATAGCTAACTTATTTACTATAATTACATTTAGCTAATTCTAAAATTACAATAATATTTCATGAATATTATTGTCTTCTAGATAACAATGAAACTAAAATTAAACATAAATGAGAGACCTCTCTATATTAAGCTGAGGGATATGAATGATTATATTTGCAAGCGGTATCAGCGGCAGTGACAAGATAAGCTATTTGAAGAAAGTCTCCAGCATTTCAAGTGGAACAATAGACATTATTGATGTAGGAGACTTAATGTTTAAAAAATCTCAACAGTTAGGCATAGAGATACCAGAAGGAAAAATTCTTGATCTTGATCCACTAGCACTAGATTATCTCAGAGCTGTTACATTCGAAGAAATTTTAAGAATTATAAATAATTACAGAGGAACTGAGGGGCATGAACTGATAATTAGCACACATACATGTTTCAGATGGAAAAAACATCTAATGCCAGCATTTAATTTCTATTATCTTAACAAAATTAACCCAGACATATATATAACAATCTTAGATAATGCTCAATTCATATGGGCTAGACTTCAAAGAAGCCAATGGAAAAATAGACTTTCGTTAAAAGATATACTAGTTTGGAGGGATGAAGAGACTTTCATTACCGAAATGCTTGCTGAGTATCAGAAAAAGCCTTTTTACATAATTTCTCGAAATGAACCGCCTGAACTTCTTAAAGATATAATAATTAATGTTGAAAAAGCAAAAAAACTAGGGAAAAAACAGGCTCTTAAAGCATATCTTAGCTATCCAATAACATATATGAAAGGAGATTCCAGTTGGATGGAAAGAAAAGAACATGTAAAAAAACAGTTAAGAGAAGCAGGAATTGTTGTTTTTGACCCTATATCAATTGAGGAAGCTGATGTTATTGGATTAGCAGAAGAAGCCAAGTCTAGAAACGAAAATAATATACCGATTAAACTCGAAGATGATGAAGAGATATTAATTCCAATAGAGGAAATAGAGAAGTCTAAAGAAGATATACTAGACCAAATTGTTGCAAGAGATTATAAACTAATAGAGCAAAGTGATGTAATAATAGTCTTTTATCCCGTAACTACGCTTTCTCCTGGAGTTCTAAGTGAAATAAACTATGGATTTACGCATAATAAAGAAGTATATGCTATATTCCCCTACAGAAGTAGAAGCCCATTCTTTGACTATTATACTACAGCAGTTTTTGAAAACGTAGAAAGTTTAATAGAATATTTTAGGGAAAATAAAAGATTGATATAATATGGAAGATTTTAATAATATAAAAATAAGAGCTTTAACATATCATCTTCCATTGCCAAGCAAAGAAACGCAACTAAATAACTATCTCGAAAGCGCATTACCATTCAATTTCGAGAAGCTTAGAAATATCTTTAGAACAAAAAGTAAATTAGACGTATTAACTAGAAGAATTGTATTCCCGTACTTCGAAGAAATAGAAGCTTTATTTGATATTAGGATAGAAAAATTTATTGAATATGTATATGAAAAATATGGTGAAAGAAAGGATATCGATTATATTGGTATACCACTTTCAGAATTTAAGAAAGAATATATGGATAAGATCCCAGAAATGTTTCTTACATATCCTAAGCTTTTTATATCTATTAAATATGACCCAAATAATATCCCTATAAATATTGAACTGCTTAGGAATATTTCTTCTAAATCCGGTTGGATAAATGCTACTCATTTTGCTTTTTCTTTCGGTAACCAATTAGTAACTCCCTATTTCCCCGCATCCATAAGTAAGGGTAAAGGCATTACAATAAGCCTACTATATCCAAACTATATTCTTAAAGAATCAGAAAAAGATAACAATATAATAGACCCTCTTGTTAAAGTTGCCAGATTCATTTTAAATATTTCATCTAGTACTTTAAATGAATTTAGCATAGCAGGAAAATTTTTAGGCATAGATTATTCATTATCCCCGTGGAAAGATGAAAGCGTAGCAAAACTATTAGAGAAAATAAACAATAAACTTACTTTCTCTCTACCTGGAACTTTGTCTAGTATATTTCAAACAAACTTAGCCTTACTAAAAGTGGCAACCAATTATAAAGGTATAGGATATAATGAAATAATGCTTCCATTAGCAGAAGATAATTATCTAAAAGAACTTGTAAGAAATAATGAAATAACCTTTAGTGATTTTGTATCACTTATCTCCGTTTGTGTTGCAGGTTTAGACATGATTCCTATACCTTCATGGACTGACTCAAGAATCTTAGAGGGAATATTCAAAGATATTCATTCTTTATCACTACATAAAGGTAAAACCTTGGGACTAAGATTAATTCTTGCTGATGCTGAACCGGAAGAAGAAATAGATCTCGGTATGTTTGGATATACACCCGTGTTAGACCCACTAAGTTAATTACAAAAATACTATTTCTATTAATGTTTTTTAAACATGAAATAAAATATAGTAATAAATCATAAAACCAAAATTTTTACTATTTTAACTAATTAAAATAGTAAAAATTTTATATAAAAATCTTGTAGTGTACAACCTAAGACCGCCGACCCAGAAAATTCTATCATTGGTAAACTTGATACCATAATTTCAGAGCTAGGATTACTTGATAATGTTAAAGGAAAAAGAGTTATGATAAAGGTTCACTTAGGACAAAATATAGGTTTCTCAAACATCCATCCATTTATTACTGGTAGAATAGTTAGAAAGATTAAAAAAGCAGGAGGAAAACCTTATCTGGTTGACATAATTGAACAATATCAGAGAGCCATATTAAGAGGTTATACTCAAGAAGTTATCGGTTGTCCCATTTTTCCGAACGCGGGTCTAAAAGATGAATATTATGTAGAGAAAGTTGTAAACTTTAAGGGTTTAGAGAAACTTCAACTAGGAGGTTTTTGTAAAGATGCTGATGTTTTAGTAGACTTATCACATTTTAAGGCTCATAATAGTGTTGGTTTTGGTGGTGCCATTAAGAACTTAGCTATAGGATGTTTTACTCGGAAAACTAGATTTGCCATGCATCAACCATACAATGGGATAAATACTGGGATGACGATAGACCAGAATGCAAAGATGAAGAATATATTAAAAAGCTGGTTAAATCATGTCCATATAAAGCTATTGAATACAAAAATGGAAAACTAAGAGTTATATTTGATATGTGTAGGCAATACATGAGATGTAAACTTGTTGATATCCACGACTGTCTAAAAATTAAAAAAGAGAATTTTCTATCTTTTCCCGAAATAATGGTTATTGCAACTAAGTTTGTACTAGAACATTTTAATCCCGAAGAAAGATTTTATATAAACATAGCACTGGATATTACCCCATTATGTGATTGTTGGGGATACACTACTGGAAATATTTTACCTGATCTTGGTATATTAGGCTCAAAAGATATAGTAGCAATAGATAAAGCAAACTTAGATTTAACAAAGAACATGTCTTTAATAAAGGAAAATATACCTAGAAACTGGGACATAATTGATGATCCTAGGCTCTATCCCTTTGCTCGTTTATATGGACCATGGAAAGATCCTTATCTACAAATATACTATGCTAAAAAATACAATCTAGGAGATACCAATTATAAACTTATTGAAGTCAAATCACCTGGTGAAAGAACAATAGAATCCTTACCCAAACCAAAATTCCCTGAACCTCTAAATTTGTTTAAATAACCATTTTTTAAATTAAATAATACTATAAAAAATATAGGATAAAAATTTAATTAATTCTATTTATTATATATATAAAAACATATTAACTTATTATTAACTACGGCGATAGCTAATTACACTATTTAATCCCATCTAAAAATATAAGTGGTGCGGGGGCCGGGATTCGAACCCGGGCAGGCCTACGCCAACGGAGCCTAAGTCCGTCCCCTTTAGACAGCATCTACACTTTTGTCCTAGCTCGGGCACCCCCGCTATGATATTTGTTTAATTCCTATTTTTTATATATTTTTTTAGGTAAAGCTGACAAAATTATCTTTTCTTTTTCTATATTTTTTTCAAGCATCTCCTTTATATTCTTTGAAAAACTCAGTATTCTTTCGTATAGATTCTTTGTTAATATATTATTCTTATATGTCTCCTCTAATTTAGTACTATCTATCTCATACACAAGTCCATTCTTTTTAATAATATCGATATGATAATCAATATACCAGAATCCTGCCGGATTTAGAACTTCTATCGGTGAATTAATGTTAATATATGAACCCAGAACCTTGTTATCTCTCATATATGTATGGATGATAACAGGAGAAAACAAAGCAAATAAAGTTACTATTATAT
>JAGGXB010000096.1 GCA_021163245.1 Thermoproteales archaeon | reverse complement strand
CAGGTTTATCAAGCATGATCAATAATGCTAACTCTAACCTTCTAAGCATCCCAGAAGAAAATTGGACAGGCCAGTTATTCATCCACTTATCCAAATCCACTAACCTAAGTGCTTCCTTCGCCTTCTCATCAAGATTACCTTCAACTCCATACATCCCAGCCATATATTTTAACGCTTTTACCGCCGGAACCCTACCTATTCCACCAGTGAAAGATTTTTGAACACCGCTAAAGGATGCTAGACATATATTGTTTATCCTATATTTAACCTCTCTAATATCGTAGCCAAGCACATAGACTGTGCCATATGTAGGCTTAAGCATTCCCGAAATAAGATTTATCAGCGTCGTCTTACCTGCCCCGTTAGGACCTATAATACCATAGATCTCCCCCTTCTGTACCTTTAAGTTTATGTGATCGTTTGCTACAATTACTTTCTTCTCACTATGTCCCCTTACAAAGAAATGTTTCGTTAAATCAACTGTTTCAATAGCATAATTCATCAATTATCACATTATCAGAAAACTTTTATAAATTATATTTTTA
Source organism: Thermoproteales archaeon (assembly GCA_021163245.1). Classification (GTDB taxonomy): domain Archaea; phylum Thermoproteota; class Thermoprotei; order Thermofilales; family Thermofilaceae; genus JAGGXB01. The sequence continues at coordinate 7,977 of JAGGXB010000096.1, read as the reverse complement.
TTTTTAATAAAAACATATCTTTATTATAAACTAGATTCTACTCATTCCTTTTTATTGTAGATTAGATATAGTATGATAATTGTTTCTACGAGGAGCGATATCGTACATTTCAGGACATGATCTGCTTGAGCTGGTACTATTCCTAATACTGTCTTCATTAGTTCTGAGATATTAAATGTGGGTGCAATATAGGCTAGAGGTCTTACATACATGGGAAGTATATCTAATGGATAATATATTGGAGGTGTTATCGTTAAAATTTTTGATACCAAACTTATCCTTGGTCCAAGGCTCATAAAGTCCGTAGAGGGAATCATATACCCAGTAAGCACAGCTATAAGCCATAATACTATTATTAGCAATGCCATTAATGGAACAGAATAAATGCTGGGCTTACTGAATATAAAAAGCAATATCAGGTATGGAGTTGCTTGGATGAATGTTGGGATAAGATAGCCTAAAGCTATTCCAAACCTAAACTCTATCGAGGATAGCGGCGATGCCAAGAAGAGATCCTTTAAACCAATAGCCTTATAATATGCATCGTATGTTGAGCTAACTATACAGCTTCCAAAAATAGATGCAACCACTGCTCCGACAAGTACATGAGGAACAAGTTTAATCCCACCCAATACATAGAAAATTACTAGGAACCATACTGTTCCCAGTAAAGAAGAGATATATGAGACCCATGCTCTAAACCCTCTCTTAGAGATAAATAATGCTATCCCCAAAGTTCTTTTAAGCGACATCATTTTACCATCCTCAGGAAAACATCTTTTAAGCCACATTTATCAGCGTAAAATTTTATATTCTCCTTGGAAAGTTTTTCAAGAAAACTACCTAAATCATTTTTATATACGTATACTATGAATGATGTACCTATGTCAATGACCTTTTCCACTTCGCTCATACTATTTAACATTTTTTTGAACGTATCCTTGTTTTCTTTTAATACTATTTCTACTCGTGATAGATTTGAAACATTCTTTACTAGGTCTCTAGGGGGACCCTGCAATATTATTCGTCCTTTATGTATCATGACTGCTTCTTCTACATATTCCTCTACCTCATTCATATCATGAGAAGTCACGAGCACATGTTTTCCCGTATTAGTGATTTTTCTTAATATATTCCAAACTTTAATCCTATTTATGGGATCTAAGCCGTTAGTAGGCTCATCTAAAAATATTACTGAAACTTCAGGTATAAGTATCATAGCCAATAGAACAAGCCTTCTCAAGCCCCCTGATAAACGCATACAAGTAATATTTCTTTTTTCCCAGAGTCCAAGCTCTTCGAGAATTTCTCTAGTCATCCTATTAGCGTCTTTGAAACCATAACCTCTTGCAATAAGATAATACTTCACATGTTCATAAGGTGTACAGCCACTATCTGGTTGAGAATCCTGGGGCATAAATGCTATTTTCCCCTGAAGAAGCTTATAATCTTTTGAAACATCAAAGCCTAATACCTTTAAACTACCACTTGACATATTAATAAGTCCAGAGGCAATTTTTACAAAAGTTGTTTTTCCAGCACCATTAGGTCCTATCAAAGCAACAATCTTAGAAGATGTCTTAAAAGAAACTCTATTAAGAGCAACTATCTTATTCTCATAAACTTTACAAACATTTCTTGCACTAATAAACATAGCACACATACTTATCCATTAATGTGTTTATATAACGTTTCTGAAACAGTTAGCAATCCTTCTATTTCTTTCTCTTCATTAATAGGTATTTTTCTTAAAAAATCATATATTTTAATCTTTTTCAGATGTTTTTAGTAGTAATGCCAAATCTTTTGATATAACTCCCGGTAGTGCATCTGATAGCTTGAAAGCTTCCGCATATTTTACCCCTATTAAATATCCTCTAACCCTCGCTAATGCTTCTAGGTATTCTGTTATTCCTGGAAAAACTTTTAGTTGAGACTTATATAGTTTCATTGCATTAACTTTCTTATTGAATACGTCTGAGACATCTATTATTAGGTTTGGTTTAGTAAAAAGATCCCATACCTCATAATAGTAGACGGCACTAACTCTCCAGGGTTCTCCAAGGTAACCATATGCTTTAGTTGCTGCCTGCCAACAAGCTTCTGTAGTAACATTTGATACCGATATATGCAGGTGGTGATGATCTAATGGGTTATGGGTAAACACGATATGTGGTTTAAATTCCCGTATTATTTTTACAGCAGCCTTTACGGCTTCTCTTTTATTCACTATCTCGGGTATCCCCAATGTCACATGCTCAAAACCTAGATATTTAGCTACTTGTTGAGTTTCTTGGTCACGGGTTTGTTCTATCATATGTTCATCTATTATCGGCTCTTCTGCCGCTATACCACCACCTCCTCTAGAATATATTATGACTTTAACAACGGCTCCTTTTTCATGTAGTCGAGCAATTGTACCACCAACACCTATAAGTTCATCATCTGGATGAGCAGCAAAAACCAATATTCTCATAGTTATCAATCTATAGTAGTAATATAAAAAATAGATAAGCTTTCCTTAATCAATGATTTCATCTGAAAATCTATGATGAAGCATTTATATTTTTTTGTTTAGTCATCTGTTCAACGAAATTTTTAATATCCTGTACATTCTTTAAGACTTCATCCTTATATATTAGAAAGACTAGGAAGACCGCAGCGAGACCGATCCCTATTCCTGCTCCTAGAGCTAGAGAGTTTATAAATGTTATAAGGGGATGGAGATCTACATTTAGTTGGATGAGCGTGATTACTAAAACGGTGCCAAGCAGGAAAAGATGAATTGCTTCTAGTATTATTCTCTCACGTATACTCTCCCCTTCAGTAATACTATATACTATAGACATTATTTTCTCCACTACAATAATCCCTATCAATAATATGAAAGCACTGATTACTAGCTGGTTAACAAGGTCAAGTGTTCTTTGTGCAACCGATACTGCCTCAGTATATCCTAGAACTTTTATAGCTAAGGCTATAGATAAAAGATATAGAGAAAATCTAGCGACTAGATCAAAAAAATATGAAAGACTATAGCCGGCTTTACTCAGTCTTTTTCCTATCTGTGTATTCTCAAACGATTTTTCTACACCCGTACCACGAATAATGTATGAAATAAATCTTCCAAAAAATCTTCCAAGAACCCAGCCTATCGCCACAACTATAGAAGCAATTATTATTCTAGGTGTTATTTGTGCTAATGTATATAAGAACTCTGAAAGAACCTTATTTAGTTCCTCAAGGAAAATACTTAGAAGCTTTTCTATTAGTGACTCATTCATATTTTTAATATAATCAAAGCTAGAGTATAAATACTTATCAATAATGCAAGAAGCAATGAGACAATGAACAATGTATAAAATATTCTAAGAGCATAAAATATCTCGAATGTCGCAAAGGTGGCTATATCTTTCGAAATAACTACTATTCTATATAAATGCCCGCTAAGTTTGAGTTCATCATAACTTACACCTCTGGATGACACAACCTTAGAAAGTATAAACAATGCCACTAAACGTAATAGACCAGATATATAGAAAGCTATTATACCATATTTCTCATAAGTATATGCTCCTATTTGTGTAGAAACACTAGCAGCTATTGACGGAACCGAGTTATATATAGCTATGTAAAAAGGTCTGAGCGAAGGATCAAAAGAAACAGCATAGTTAAAGCTCGCTAGACTGAAACCACTCCAGAGAAATGAACTATAGGCTTGTAACCCTATCTGTCCAATTAGACTTGGTAGATGAGGGAATAGTATAGGAATTAATGCTATTCCTGGACCAGATAATAGAAATATGTTTTTAGGACCGAAACGGTCATATGCTCTTCCCCAAACAGCATTTCCAAGTATACCTATTATAGATCCCGTCAAGTTGATCAGCACAATCCAATCTTCTGTAGCTCCAATCTTATTAAATAAATGATATGTCCATATAGCGCCCACAATATTTACAGAAGAACTCCAGCTAGCTATGCTCAAGGAATCTTTTAAAATAGTTTTATTAGAAAATATTTCTTTCACTTTTTTCCAGTTTATCTCCATCCCTTTAGGTTTAACAGGATCACCATAAAGATACAGTAATGGTGTAGAGGATAACATTAAAATGGTACCAATAACAAAGGCATATTGGTAGCTTATAGGATAAGGCATTGCATAGATTATCGTTGATAGAGACAAACCTAGTATTCTGCTTAAACCTACTACAGAGTTTCTAAAGGCAAAAGCTCTACCCCTTATCTTTATCTCAACCAGATCAGTTAGTAGGTCTGTCCATGCCAAATTAGTCAAAATGCCAAACGGCCTCAATGCCAAAATTACAATAAGCAATAAATTGACATCTATAGCCTCACTGAACGTGGAAAAAGTTATGAATATCCACACACTCCTACTTATTAATGCTGAGAAAAACATAATTTCTCTTCTTTTTTCACGAAAATTGTTTAGTATAAAAGCACTTAATAATTGTGATATTGGAGATAAGATAAATCCCAAAGATACATATAGTGAAAGAAACTCTACGCTTGCTCCCCTTCTTATAAAAAAGGGGATTAGCATAGGTCCAGAAAAAGAATTACCAAAAGTAGTTATTACACCTTCAACTATACTAGTTTTAAACCCCTTTGAAAATCTTTTATATAAACTAAAATTTCTGGACATTTTTCAAATCTAAGCCATCGGAGTTTTGTCCATCAAACCTAGTTCTAATGGATTTTCATCGGTTGAAATTTCCTTGTACTTCTCTATACTCCTCCTTATATACTTAGGTATCCAGAAAAGATGATCTAAAGCTTCAGCATCTAAGAAATAAAGATCTCCTAACTTTTCTAGTTTCTTTTTACCCTCCTTACTAAGTATATCTAAAGGATCTTTTTCCTTTGAACCAATTACAAATCCCCATTCACTCGAAAAAGATGGTATATTAACATTATAAAACCTTGTAATAGGAAAGACCGCTCTAATAGTGTTAAGAATTGTAGCAAAACCAAATATGTAATATCTTAGAGAAGTTGCCTGAGTTACCATTAAACCATCATCCCCTAAAATACTATAAATCTTCTCATAGAATTCTTTAGTATATAAATAAACGCCAGGCGTTCCTTTTTCAGGATCAGTGAGATCTAAGATAACAACGTCAAACTTCTCTTTTGTGTTCTCAACATATTTTCTTCCATCCGTAATGATAAGATTTACGCGGGGATCCTCAAATGCACCTTGATTCCACTCAGACATATATTTTTTACATAATTCTATTAATTCATCATCTATATCTACCATCACAACTTTTTTAACACTTTTATAACGTAAAACCTCACGTAATGTCGCGCCCTCTCCTCCTCCTATTATAAGAACCCTTTCCGGATTTTCTGATGTCAACATAACTGGATGAACTAAAGATTCATGATAAATCTTTTCATCATATTCCGTTGACTGTATAAAACCATCCAAAAATAACGCTTTACCAAAACTACCCGTTTTCACTATTGCAACATGTTGATATTTTGTATTACCAATATAATATATATCTTCTATACCATGAAGATGACCTTCCTTCCTAGAAAACCATTCAATAATCCATTCCCAGTGTGGAATCATTTTAGACACCTATAATCTCCTTAAGAGTGTAGTTAACCAGCTATTTATAATTAATCCCTATAAATCTGAAAAATAAGAGAGATTGTTTAAATTTATAAAAATAAAAAAACTATTTTACATGAGAATAAAAACATAGTTATAATTTCTTGCATATTATAATGTGTGAAATATATAAAAGAAACGAAAAATATTTAGAATAATTCAGCTTCTTATGGTATGCAGGTGATAGAAAATGGCTAAAAAATTTAAAGTAACCATAGATCCTCGAGATGAATGCATTAGCGATATGGCGTGTGTAAGCCTTTGTCCAGATGTATTTGAGATGAGTGAAGAAGATGGAAAAACTCAAATAGTAGAAAAATATAGAGTTGATGGAAAAATAGAAGAAGGATTAGTACCCGAAGACCTAGAAGAATGTATTAGAAGCGCAGCTGAGGCTTGTCCAGTTCAGATAATTCATGTAGAAGAAGTTAATGAATAAATTATTTTAGCTATTTATTTTTTAATCTAAATATTCTTCGTATAAAATATCATTTTGTCTCATGCCACAATAAGGACAGTAAAGAGCATCTGCCGGAATCTTTGAACTGCAATATGGACAAACTTTATATGTCTCCTTACGTCTATGTCCAAAAAATATAATATATATAACAACAACAACTAGAAGAACAATAATAATCCCTCCAATTATTTTAAGTGTATTAATATCCCCAAAAGGTAATTTTTTACCATCATCTATTTTAACGAGAGTGAATCCCAGTGACTCAAAATAAGAAAACTGGTCTTGACCAGTAGCCTTACTAATTACCTTAACTAAATCTTCATTAGTATCGATCTTCCCAAATTTTTGAGCCTCCAAAGAAAACTTTCTGAAAAACTCTATGTCTCCATATTTGACAGCTAATTCTTTAACAATTTTATATGATGCTAGATAATACATACCTTGCTGAGGACCCGTAGTCCATTCTTGAAGATAACCGAAAGGTGGAGCCAATCTCATAGCACCTTTATCTAAAGTCATCTTTATATCAGTAACATTAATTCCAATATTTTGACATATGAGAAGTGACAGATACTGTGCTACGCCTTCATGAAACCACCTTAATTTATTATTAGCCTCGACCCCAATTCTCCCTAATGCAAGATGAATATATTCATGTACAACCGTGGTTTCAAGATACCCTTCTACAAACCTAATAAGTGCAAGGTTAATATTTATTGGACCTTTTCCACCAACATTAATGTCCTCCCCCATAACGTAACCTAGAGTAGTTGGAAAATCTTTCGGTAAAAAGAATTTAAAATCGATTCTCTCCGGTAACCCTGCAAAAACGTATTCTAGATCTTTCGCAGACTTTTTCATCACATCAATAATTTTTCTAGCAAAAAGCTCATAATAAGGCGGAGTATGAACAGTTATAGTTGTTTTATTAATAGTTTCACTAATCGATATATCATTAATCTTATCTTTTAAGAAATAATATATTGTTACTCTACTTCCATTAATCGTATTTTTGAGTCTAAATTCAAATCTACCATTCTTCTCCCAAACTGGGCTTGGTACAAAGAAAATATCCTTGTAATAATTAGGTATTGAAACATTAACTATAACATCAATATCATTATCAGTCCCTATTAAGGGAGTCATAAACCAACCCTTATCATCAACCATTAAAGAAGCCCAAGGGAAGGTGTATTCAAATTTTACATTGATCCTTTTCCCAGGATATGAAAAATATTTAAATTTAGCTAAATAATACCAGTACCCCATCGATTTATTCTCTAACCATTTAACTGTTCCGTTAAAAATGCTAATGGTTACATGCTCATACCTAGGTAAATATATAGAAAAAATACCTTTAGACAGAGAAGAAAAAATTATTCTAACTGATGCATTACCAGAACCAAAAACATTAATTATATAACTTAATTTTTTCAGAACATTAACTTCGGCAGAGACATTAAAAATATTATTACTATACTCTAATAATCCTCCCAAAACCAAGAGTATTATAAGATAAGCAACTATTTTTTTCATTATCAACACTTCCAATAAATATAGAAATGTCAGAATTAAAATTTTATTATTTATGAATAATAATAGAATACAAAGCTTTAAACAAAGAAAGCTATCTCAACGGAGAGAAATATATGAAGCAGTATACTACCTTTAAAACAAAAATTAACGATTGGATTATGGCCTCAGATTTACATTGTACATATGATTGTAGACCTTTGTGTCTTCTTATAAAAATAGCTAAACAATACGGTATAAATGCTATTGCTATTATCGGAGATCTATTTGACAAATTTCATATCAATACTAATTGTATGAACGTAACAAAAAAATTAAGAGAATATATTTATCCATGTAT
>JAGGXB010000052.1 GCA_021163245.1 Thermoproteales archaeon | reverse complement strand
CTGAGGCTCCGTTGGCGTAGGCCTGCCCGGGTTCGAATCCCGGCCCCCGCACCAATACATATATTTAAACTAAAATTTGTGTTCCAGTGGCTACTTGAGGATTTCTATAACTACATATGTTGTTGTTTCTTTTATACCATCTATTTTTGTTAAATTATTTAAGAATTCATCAAGATAAGCTTGACTTAGTTGGACCATTAAATCTATATCTCCCGTTATTCTATAGATTTTTTCTACAGAAAGCTTCCTTATTTTTTCATATGCACTAAGTCTATATTTAGGGTCAATTTTTAGAGTTACAAAGACGTCTGCTGTTTTTATTCCAAGTGCTCTTAGAGCTTTGTCTGTTAGGTCTAAAAATCCTCTTCCCGTTCTTATATATCCTTCTTCTCTAAGCTTTCTTAGATGGATATTAAGGGCCTGTCTTGTTATTCCTAGTTCTCGGGCAATCTTGTTTTGAGTTTCATAAATTGTGAATACTTTTAATGATTTACTTTTTTTAAATAGAGTTTTTAACAATTGAAGTTGTTTTTCTGTTAATCCCTCTTCTAAATGTGCCATAAATATAACCTCAAATTTTTACATACGTAAAAGATTATTTAAAACTTATGATTAAAATATGTTAAGTAAACCTTTTTATTCTTGTTGTTAATTATAACGGCGGAATATCTTAGAGGTGTAAGATTTCACATGAAGTTGCCGATATGCTATTTCTGTGCTAGGACGAAAATACTATGTTCCACGTGTCAAAGAAAACTTGATAATGGTGAGATTTCTCAGCTTGACGTGGATATTTCGCATGAACTTGTTATGTTAAAAGAGAAAAAATACCCTGAATTAGATAAAATAGATTTTATAAAAGCTATAAAAATACAAAATATTACATTGATTCTTGTTCAGGGATTAAAAAGTGTTGATAAGAGTTTAGTTAACAGAGTTTCTAAAGATTTAGAAAAAATGGGGTATGGGCGTGTTAGGATTATTGAAAAGGAAAGAGATGTTAAACTTTTAGTTGAGCAGGTTATATTTCCGAGTCGTGTTTTAGGTGTAAATATTCTTTGGCTCCCTGACGGTTCTTCTGAATATACTGTTAGAATATCTCACCGTGATGCTAGGCGGATGCCTATTAAAAAAGAAACAGCAGAAGAAATATTATCACAATTGTTAGGGAAGTATGTCAGGATTATGTATGTTTAAAGTTTAGGTGAATCTATAAAAAAGTTTATTTTTATTGTTTATATTTTATGGAGGAGGTGGTTATATACGTCGACTAGACTAAGTTTACCTATCTGCACATCATGTGGAAGACCCATTCCACCCTTCGAAATAGGTACAAAGTTTAGATGCCCAAACTGTGGAGAAGTAATTATTTGGAGATGTAGACATTGTAGAAAGCAAGGAAATATATATAAATGTCCTAAATGTGGTTTTGAAGGTCCATAGGTGAGAGAAATGGGGAAAGTATTAGTATTGGTTAGGTTATTGCCGGAAGACGTTGAGATAGATCCAGAAACTCTGCTAAAAAGAGTTAAAGAGAAGCTGCCCGATATTTACGATGTTTTAAAGTATCAAGCTGAGCCGATAGCATTTGGCTTACAAGCATTGAGAATGATAATTACGATGCCTGAAGAATATGTTGGAGGTACAAATGAATTAGAAGAGATATTGGCGAAGATTGAAGGCGTTGGACAAGTAGATGTATTAAATGTTTCTAGAGCGTTTTAGAGTGGTGTCATCTAAATACCTTTCAATCACCGGTCAGCGTAACTCTGAGAAATCATTCACCACTATTTTCTATATTATTCTTGTTTTTAAAATTTATCTAAAAACCAAGGCTTATCGGCTAATCTTGTTTATAAATGATGCCGGGGGAGGGATTTGAACCCTCGACCTCCCGGTCTTCAGCCGGGCGCTCTCCCAGCTGAGCTACCCCGGCATTATATTGCAAAAATATTATTTCAAAACATTAGTTTAAATGTTTTTCCTTATTTTTTCAGATAGACTTTCTTTAACTCTTTCGATATTTTCTCTTATCTTTTCTTCAGGATATTTATAGGGCAGTAACTCTTTTTTTAAATATTTCTCATAAGATGATAAGTCAAGTAGTCCATGACCGCTAAGGTTGAACAATATGGTTATCTCTTTATTTTTCTCTTTGGCCTCTATGGCTTTATCTATCACAGCCTTTACAGCATGTGCTGTTTCAGGTGCAATAACAATTCCTTCAGTCTTAGCGAATATATGGGCCGCTGTAAATACTTCTACCTGATTATAGGCTACTGATTCAACTATTCCTTCGCTTTTTAACAGGCTTAGACTTGGCGCTGCTCCATGGTATCTTAATCCTCCTGCATGAATAGGTGGTGGAATAAAGTTATGTCCGAGTGTATACATTTTTACTAGAGGTGTTAGTCCAGCAGTATCACCAAAGTCGTAGAGATACTCACCTTTTGTCATCGATGGACAGGCCTTGGGTTCCACGGCCAATAATCTAGCCTTTTTATCAGATTTTTTTGAAGAATTCATATAATAGAAAGGATATGCTAAACCTGCAAAATTGCTTCCTCCGCCCACGCATCCTATAACTATATCGGGATATTCGTTGATTGATTCTAATTGTTTCAATGCTTCTTGTCCAATAATTGTCTGATGTAAAAGTACATGATTCAATACACTTCCTAGACTATACTTGGTATCAACATTTTTTGCAGCATCTTCTACAGCTTCACTTATTGCTATACCTAAGCTACCCGGATTATCTGGATCTTTTTCAAGAATTTTCTTTCCTGATTCAGTTCTGCTACTTGGGCTCGGAATAACTTCTCCGCCCCAAATTTGCATTAGTGTTTTCCTATATGGTTTTTGTTCATAGCTAATTTTCACCATGTATATCGTTGCTTTAAGACCAAAAAGCATAGTAGAGAAAGCTAATGCTGAACCCCATTGTCCCGCACCGGTTTCTGTTGTTAAACGTTTTACTCCTTCCTTAAAATTATAATATGCTTGAGCTACGGCAGTATTAGGTTTATGGCTTCCCGGAGGACTTACTCCTTCATATTTGTAATATATTTTTGCAGGTGTACCGAGGAACTTTTCTAGTCGTATAGCTCTTATAAGTGGGGTAGGTCTCCAAAGCTTATATATTTCAAGTACCTCGTCGGGTATTGGGATCCATCTATTACTTGACATTTCCTGCAATATGAGAGATTTGGGAAATATTGGCTCTAAATCTTTTACTGTTAATGGCTTACCTGTTACTGGATGCAGTGGAGGAGGTAAAGGTTTGGGAAGGTCGGGTAAAATGTTATACCATTGTTTTGGTATTTCTTCCTCCTCTAGATAATATTTATACTTCATATCAATCACGATCATTATCGTATATTAATATTCTTTAATAAACATTACTGTACAAAATAGTATTATTATGTGGATTTTTAATATAAATATCCCAATGTTTATTTAATATATTGTATGAATATTTGGGACAAGATTCTTCAAAGGTTTGGTGGATCTGAAAAAAAGATTTATGTCATTAAAACTTTGTTACGGTACGGCTTGAAAGTGAAAGAAGAAGGAGTTTTTATAGGTAATAAAATAAAGGTTCCATATACATCTATTGCTAATGCCTTAGGTATAGATAGAAGAACCGTTATGGAATGTATAAAAGAAATAAGAAGTGATAATCAGCTTCGTATATTTTTTGAAGGATTGGAGCCAGCAGGAGCATCACTAGTAAACGTATCGAGACTACTAGGTTATAGATGCTTAGTAATAGAAACATATGAAGATAAACCAGGTATTCTTGCTAGTGTAGCTGATATTTTAGCTCAAGAAAAGATTAATATTTTACAGGTGATAGCTGAAGACCCTAATCTTTTCGAAAATCCTAAGTTATACCTTGTGATATCAAGCAATGTTGGAGGTGATACAATAAATAAAATTCTTGAAATACCAACTATAAAACATGTAACTATATCATAACCGTAATAAAAGACAACAATATAGGAGACTAAGAGAATTACAAAGAAAACATTAGGCTAGCATATTGCCTAAATAGTAAACTATATGTTTATCTTATATATGGCAAAGAAACATATATCCCTATACATAGATGAAGAAATAATAAATGAGTCTAAACAGATTGGTTTGAATATATCAAGGATATGTGAGAATGCTCTTAGGGAGGCTGTGGAGAGGTTGAAAGGTAATACTGATAAACATCTTTTTGCTAATATTAATGTAAAGTGTTGGGCCCGTAGTCTAGTG
>JAGGXB010000030.1 GCA_021163245.1 Thermoproteales archaeon | reverse complement strand
TAGATCTATAGGAGTTTGATAGTTTTTTTAATTCATTTAATATTTTTTTATGAATGTTATGCTGCTTATAGTATTCTAGTTTCATGTTTTTTCTTATATATAGGAAAACACTATAGTATGACCTGCTTATCCCTGTCCTAATCCAAGCATCAGAGACATCGGATACAATAGGATTATCTTTCCTTAAAAGATCATATATTTTTCTTGAAACAGTAAAAAAATCTAATGGATCAAAACCCAAGAAGGCTAACCCTCTGACCTGACACTGATATGGATTTTATCTATATCAACCATATTCCTATAGAAAATTGACAGTATCCTATTCCACAATTCCTGAAGTTTCCTATAATCACTGCATCTAACTCTGAACTCAAAGACTATATACTCACCCATATCAGGCATAGTATAAGGATAAACATCCAGCACATAGCTGTAACCAATTTCACTGAACACATTATATGTCTCCTTTAAAGCCTTTACAAAACCTGTAGTAAACAAGCCACTGTCATGTTCCATAAGTCTTTCCTCAATCCCTTTATCTATATGAAAACTCCTAAAACCTATACTTCTAAGAATATTTTTCAAGATATTCCCTACTAGTTCAACCTTCGTATTCGATGAAGCCTCAATAACCTTTTCTTCATCATTAAGTATTTTCAATGGCTCATGTGGTACCTTAGATGAAAGATAATCTTGGAAAAGCGATGAATACTGGTCATATATAAGAGGGTAACTTACCTCCGTACCTGTTATATCTCTTACTTCTCTCATTTCTTCTCACCTAGTGGTCTTATACGGCTTATGCTCTGCGAAATAACATGATATATCGGATAACCTAACGGGTCATAATAATCCTTGATTCTAAAAACTTGTACAATAACAGGCTTTATCTCATATATATACTTGCCTTCAACCTTATACTGGTTCCATTTCTCATTTATGATTTCCTCAACTTCAACCTCTTCCTTCAACTCCTCAGGTATCTCAGCCAAGTTAGGCGAAGGCGGGGGTCTAGGCCCGCTCCTATTAGTAGACTTTATATCAATAACATTTTTGAAAGCCACTATATAGTTCGGGTATCCTGTCACAGGATTTTTATCTTTAGTCCTAAGAAACTTGCTAACTATAAGCTTTATTCTCAGAATTGTTCCATCTTTCAACCGGTAAACATTCCATTCCTCAGATATTTCTTCATAATCTACTTCTTCTGCTTCCAAAGGATTAAACACGATACTCATTTTGTAACCCGGGAGATAGACAACAACTCTAATTTATAGAATAATAATAATGAGATAAATATATTGTCTCAAATAAAACTATAGCTTTAGAAACTAGGAGTAGACAAAACAAGAAGATTTTATTATACAAATTATATATAAAAAATCGAATAAGGTCGAATTATGTCTTTATCTGTTTATAGTACAACTCTATTTTCTCTATTGTTTCTAGAATTAGTGATTTTAGTTCTTCAACAAGCTTTTCTAAAACTGGATCGGAAAAATATTCGCCATGGATTGCACCTATATATGTTTCAATCCTGAGAAGCCGTGTATTTACGCCTTGTGGTTCTTCATGTTCCTTTTTCGCATTTTTAATAAATGTTAGACTTATCTCTTTTGCCAGAAAAGGATCCCTCTTCTCAATTACCTTGTCTAACATTTCAAGTTTTTTATTAATATTTATACTGTTTGCATAAATGTCTTCAACTAATACCCGGTCAACAATCTCTCTTAACTTTTTATTTTTCTGATAAAGACTATATACACCTTTCCCCATTGCAACGGTTAGAGAACCATAAAAAAACAGTAAAGCCAAGGCATTTACCTGTTGTACCCTTCTAACTATGTCATCTAGACCCGCTCTATACACACCCTGTAAAAGCTCCACAGCCTCAATTTCCTTCAATATTTCCCTACCCTTTTCAGTAAGAACATACCTGCCATCATCAGTCTTATCTAAAAATTCCAGGCTTAGCAGTTTTTTAAGTGCTATTCTTAATCCCCTATCACTGAGTTTTGTTTCTCTAAGCAACTCAGTATATCTTCTAGGCTTGTTACATTTTTTTAAAACCATAATGGTTTTAGGGGCTTTTACTTCCATTTTCAAAATCACCAGATCAGTAATACTGTACCGAAACACTTATATAAGTGTTTCTTCATGTTAATTACAGTACCGTAGTATTATCCGGTGAAAAACACATGAAGAGATACCAAAATGTGGGGGTTCGTATCGAATTAATTTTAAGAATAAAAGAACTAATAAAGAGAAACATCGGATACCGATCAATATCTGAGTTCGTCAATGAATCAATCCGACTCAGATTGGAGCAGCTTCAGCCTTTAATCGAGAGAAAATTAAAGGGGTGAAATAAATGAACAGGGCAGCTTCTATCTCAAGAAGTTCTCTCGAAGGTTTTCTCACTTCATTTCAAGAGACAAAGAGCCGAATGTTCATTATTTACGACATACCAACACCTGTTGTTGTTAATGGCTCGGGACGCTACAAATCGTACCGGCACCTTTGGGTGATAAAACGGATGATAAAATCGGGTTGGGTTGTGAGACTCGGCGATAGCTTCATTGAGATACTCGAGCCAGAAGCTATAGCCCCAGTGTTGGATGTCTTAAAAGATGCTGGGGCGAAATATTTCGTAATTCTTGGAGAAATAATTGATCAAAAATAAAAAAATAAAAGGCGCAAAGCAATGGTGACTTCCACTTTAAAAAACATCCGTGGCATATTTAAACCCTTTAGCCCCTATACACACGGTTACTTTTTCTGTAGCCTTTGCAAAACTTGGTGGCCGAAAGAAAAAATTGTTTTTGATAGAAACGGCAGACCATTATGTCCAGTATGTAGAAAACCGCTTAGGACTAAGCCTAGGAAGAAACATGAAAAGCAGAGAGTGAAGCTGCAACCGTTTTTCAAACCTGTTTGTCCAATATGCGATGGTCCATTAAGTCAGAAATTCGGTTCTGAAAGACTAGTCTGTTCGAGATGCGGCCGAGAGTTTAAACTTTTAGAGGTGCGGAGGAATGAAGGGTGAGAAGTCCTTATTGTTCAATCTTTCTAAGATTCTAAGCCTGTTGTCCGTGGATGAAGGTGAGCTTTACTACGCACTACTTGATAAGGCTAATGTTCGGCTAAGAGAACTTATTAGAGAGTTAACTAGGCTTATAGAGACATACAATCAGTTGCCAATAGAGGTAAAGATTGAATGGGATTTAGAGAGAATAAAATGGAAGAAAAATGGTGATGGTTCGTTATGGGCTAAGGCTTCTCCCGGCCTTAAAAAGCTGTTAGAGGAGAATGATGGAAAGATCATGACTGAGAAATACACTGTCTACCTCACTAAGGGCGGATATTTAAAAGCCTACCCTAGAGGTGAGAAAAACGGCTAATATAGAATTCTTCCTTAAACTTTATATTGATAAGGGCCTTAGCATTATCCCGCTAGGCTATAAGAGTAAGCGGCCGGTTACTGATTGGAAAAGGTATCAGTATACTAGGCCTAGTAGGGAAGAGTTAGAGAAGTGGTTTAGTGACGGTAGGAAAAACATAGGTATTGTTACGGGTAGAGTCTCTAATAACTTAGTTGTTATTGATTTTGATGATGCCAATGTTTTTCAGGAATGGAAGAATAGTTTATCTGAGGATCTAAGAAGGTTATTGGATTGGACCTGGATTGTTAAAACGGCTAAAGGCTACCATGTCTATTTCTATGTTCCTGAAACTGTCAGGACCAAGCCTAAGCTTAGAGGGGGAATAGATATAAAGGCTGAGGGCGGCTATGTTGTGGCTCCGCCAAGTATACATCCTAGTGGTCCTCAGTATCTCTTCTTAACTGATCCGGAGATAACAGATATCTATAAGCTAAACAGGGATGAATGGAGCAGAATCAAAGAATCACTAGGATGGAAAGAAGAAGAGATCCAGAATCCTATCAATGAAGCTGGTGAGGGTAGACGGCTTACTGAAGATGAAATCTATGAGATAGTAGACTTAGTGAGCAAAATCTATAGGAAGAATTTCAGGGATCTGATTATTTTCGGTTTAACTGGATGGCTTAGAAAAGCCGGTATAAGCTATGAGTCAGCATATAAGATAATTGACCTATTAACAGTAAATGATGAAGAGAGAAAACATAGATTCTATGTATTGGACCGAACCTATAATAAGCTACCTTTAGATATTGACTTAAAAGGATTTAAACAGATTGAAGAGATCATAGATAAGCTTTCTTCTAGAAACAAAACCAAGATAATGCTACGGCTTAGCAAGATAATAGGGGTTAAACCGCCTGAGCTAACGGTTGTTAAAAGTGATATGAATAATCCTTTAAGGAAGACTATAAGGCTGACAAGCATTAGTCTTGTTCATGCTGAGACAAGACAAGTATTTGAAGATGAAGGGGATGGAGTTCTAACTCTTAGAGAAATAGAGGTCTTGTTTAGAATCTATAAAGCCTACCCTGTTAGGAAGGGGTTACCAGTTCTTATTTTCGATAATGACGGCTATATTAACATTCATAGGCGGGAGTATGCCTTACAACCTATAAATAAAGACATATTAGACATATTGGAGAAGAGTAAACTGTCTACACAGTTTCTAGCAAGTATTGTTAAAAGATTTGGATATAATATTGACAAAAATACCAGTAGAACTGATATATTACGGAGGCTATATGAGTTAAAAACGGTTTATACCCCTGTTCCCCTGTTGAAAAATGTTGATTTTCTAAAGGGGTTTGATTGGCGGAAGCTAATAGATGAAATTGTAGATTACAAGGCCATAAAAATAGACCCAAGATTGAAAATTGTCAGGAAAGCTACTTTGCTGAGGGGGTTGAGACAAGAGATAAACCCCCATGGTATAATAGTTTTACCGGGCCAGACAGGTAAAAGCAGCTGGTATAAGGCTATAGGACATATCCAGGACAGCGTAACTGCTAAAGGACTTTTAGGATATGCTGATACTGAGGGGGAACATCCGGGAGCTATTGATGGAACAGAGTTGCCTTTTGCCATTGATCAGATAGAGAATAACTCAGCCTACCAAGTCCTCAGGTATCTATTCAACATTATGGAGTATGGCTCTGCTACAGTAACTGCTGCAGCCATAAGCTTTGAAGTCACTAGCAAGAGTATCTTCATTATACTTAGCAACCCAATAGGTGATCCTAGAAGGGGATTTGAGTATCTTCTAGCTCATTTAACCAGAAATCCTACTCTTGGCCGTAGATTTGGTGTAATCCTATATGATAAAGAAGCTGTTAGGATTGAGAAACGGGAGAAGGATCTTTTCAAGCAACTCAGTGAAAAAATCAAGTTGTTCCGAGCTGTTGAAGACTATGCACGGAAAGAGCTAGTTAAAATTGTTGAGGATGATATTGTATGGGAATGGTTGAATACTAAGAATAGTGAATGGCTGGATCATGCTAAAAAAGTATTGGATAGTTTGGAAGATGATAGTGATTTGAAAGAGTTTCTATTAGAGTTTATTGAGAACGGATGGACCCATATAAAGGGTGCTGCATTATACTGTGCTTTGGTTGATAACCTTGACAAGATAGCATTAAGAGAATATGACATAGAGAATATTATTGCTCAGGCCGAGGAGTATCTGACCGAAATCTTAGATATAAATTACAATAGTGTAACCAATCTGGTTTCAGACTTTGAAGAAACTAAAGAAGAGAGAATAAAGAGAACCTTTGCACAACTTCCCCAGTATCTAAGGGAAATAGTTTCAGCAGTAGAACATTTTAGACGGAGCCTATCAGAAGAAGAGAGGGAGGAGATAAAACTACCTTATGAATTATATCTTAAGAAACTTCCATATAAGCCTGAAAAACAGAAATATCTATCCAAGATCCTAACAGATATAATTAGGAGAGGTAATCCAACTAAATGGAATAATGATTTAAAGAAACTGTTCGGTTTTGAGCTAGTTATTAAAGATAGAGAAGTGTATGCTGTTTTACATAGTGTTGATCTAGTTGATGTTATTGAACCTATTGGTGAATTCGACAATAGTCGTTCGGATATTTCGGAGTTTTCGGATATAGTTCCGGGTAAGGGTTATAATCAACTTGATGAAGTAAAACTAAACAATAATGATTCGGATAAGGTTAGAAAAGTTGAAAAATCCACAGTTGTGAACAATAAAAATAGTCCCCCTAGACCATATCCGAAAAGTCCGAAAACTCCGAAAAAGGAAGATGGTTTGAAAAATACGGGAAAAAATACTGCTAGTGAAAATAACGTTTTCGGATATCCGAAAAGCAATATTTACAAAAATGATAAAAATACGGGAAGCATTCAACCAGTGTCGAAAAAATGTAGAAACTGCATATTTCATAGAGGTACTAAATGCCTATTGCATAGAGAGTTGACTGTTGTCAGCCCAGAATATAACTGCAGTAATTTTGTTAGCAGCCATCTAGGCAGCCTGGTTCTTAGAATAGTTGAACAAAGACAGCCACTAGAAAAAGAGAAACTGCTAGCAGTAGAATTCTCTGAATATACTAGAGATGACATAGTTAGAGCTTTGTATCTATTGCTTAAAGCAGGTTTGTTAAAAGAAGAAAACGGTCTGTTATGGGTGGTTAGGAATGAGTAAGTTGCTGCAGAGTAGAAAGTTCAAAAGCGGTCCCAATAAGATTGCTAGAAGGGTCTTGAAGCTGGAGGAGACTATCAACTTTGCGGTAGTGATGGGTTCAAACATTGACGAGGCATTATACAGGGAGATTATGAAGAGGCTGGATGAGATAGTCATGATGCTCTACTCATTGAACCAGGAACTCATTGAATACGAATATGAATGCAGTAAGGCCCGTTTCTCGGGGGAGGAGGAATAAAACACGGGCTGCTCCCGACCCCTCCATATACATGGAGGGGCGGGACAGGTGGCCTTGTATGAGAGTTCAAGAATATTTGACGGATAGACGGATAATCTACATTATCTTCCGTTTAAAATCCTTTAGCTATCCTGAGGCACCAGTCCTAGTATTCAATAGTCTCAGAGAATTCCAGCTATTCCTAGATTATACCAATGTTAAACACTATTTTGAGGATGATGAGAAGTATATAGCTTTTCTAGATGATAAGCCTCTAGTGTTGTTATGTTATAAAAAGAAGAGGAAAAATAGGGTGAGGATAAGCAATGTACAGTAAACAGGTTGAGAAGTCTAGGGCGAGAAGAAGTCTTTATAAACAGTTTATAGGGCTTAAGATAACTGTTGCAGTCAAGGGGTATAAATGGATTAACGGCGTGCTAAAACAGGTAAGTGAATATGAGATAATAGTTGAAACAGATGACGGAACTATATTGATTCCTAAGACAAATATAATCTACGTCACGGTGGGATAAATGGTAGAGATCCTCACAGCTTTTCTAGAACATTTATCTATGGTATTGATCTTTGCAGGCCTTTGCCTATTAGCCATGATAATTTTCATCATGCTATTGAAGGGGTTGCTGGATATCTGGGTGTAGATTATGGTTCTATTACTGTTTAAGATATTTGTTGACAGTAAGAGGCCTGTGATAACACGGGCTCTGTTTTATCCAGTGGATGAATATAGTATGAGTGTTTTTCTGGATGATATGGCTGCCATAATGGAGGATTACTGGCGGAGGAACAGTAACAGCTTAATAATATGGAAAATATCTGCGGATAGGAAAATCTTGAAAAAATTGTTGAGAGACATTAAGCGGCATGGATTCATATTTGAAGAAAACAGGAGGGGAGACAGTATCTTTTTATTGTTTAGAAGCAGAGACTATCTCCGTTTGAAGCAATATAGTTTTGTCAAGGATGACAGAATATAGGTAACAAAGTTGCATCATTACCCTATATTAAACTACTATATACTATATTAT
>JAGGXB010000069.1 GCA_021163245.1 Thermoproteales archaeon | reverse complement strand
TACATAACTAAGGCTGAAATATACATAGATGGCAACCTCTTAGAGAGATGGGTGTATACACCATTCCGATACAATTTTCTTAGAAGAGAAATTGTACCCAATCCTAGATCCAACAGTCTCACACTAATATATCTATGGAATACGACCGGTCTTGAACCTGACAGCACATATACTATAGAAGTATTTGCCTGGGATAACTCAGGAAACCGTGGAAAAGCAACAACAAGAGTCACCATAGCCACTATTGAATATGTTCCACCACCCCTAAAAATGGAGCTTATCGACATACTTGTAGAGAGAGAAGTAGAGAGAAGAGGAAACTACTTTCTAGTAACCCTATCAATTACAAATACTGGGTCAAAGACACTAAGCAACTTTCAAATAATTGATGAAGTTCGAGGCTTCCAAGCTATACCTCTTACCTCTTTCACACAGGTATTTTATGATTATGATCTACAAACTACACAAATAATTATAGCTCCTCATCCAGAGGCTGCACTGAGACCAAGAGGAGTAAGTGTTTTCCAGTACATTGTGGTACCTATACTCTTTCATCCCGTTTTATCAGCAGAAAACTATGTTATCGGCACCTACACAAGTATAACACTCTCAAGTAACCATGACAATTATATGTTTACAGTCGATCTACCATATTCTCCTTCACTTGAAGACGATAATAGAAACGGACTAAACGACCTTAACGAAGCCTTTGCATACGCCAACTTTTTAATCGTAACCAACCCATCTAGATTGTTTAATATAGATAATCATCCTGAAAGAGAAAACGTCATAAACCACCTATTATGGAAAGCTGCAAAGCTTGCAATGATCAAACGAGGAGTCTTAGGCTATCTAGATGAAACTTCTAGAGAACAGTTTAAGGCATTGATCTCTCCAGGTGGAGAATGGGCTAACAAGCTTAGTATCAGCTTCACAATTCCCGTACCGGAAAGCGACCTCGACGCATACCTTCTTATAATAGGCGAAACTGAAATAGTCCCCTCCTATGAATACATAATACCGCATGGAATCGGAGGTGATGGACATGCTAAACTAAGCGATAATTATTTTGGTGACACTACAGGTGACGGCGCCCCAGACCTGATAGTCGGTAGAATAATAGGTAGAAACGGGATAGTTGATGGTTCTTCAGCCTTGCTTTGGCCTATCGATGCCAGCATTTCTGTAGCTTCTGGACACGGTTTTGATACCGATTTTGCTGTAGCGCTCGCAGGCTATGAGACGAGCCGTGGCGATCCATTCGTACCATGTACTATGGACGTAATCAACGACATGGTTGGATCAGGCTATACTGGAGAAAACATTTACTGGAACTATTTTGTTGAACGTGAATGGAATATAGATTTCATAGAGGGTGACGCGTTTGTCCTAGGAGACGTTGACGATGATGATATCGAAGAAATAATAGTTGCTTCTACAAGAGGTTATATCAGCATATATAAACCTGATGGAAGTTTTATGAATCGTTTTCCCTGTATTTTTAACCGCCGTAGCGGATTAGCTGCCGGAAATTTGGATGGTGACGGAATTGATGAAATAGTTGTTGCGTTGAACGACGGTGACAGAGACATATTGTATGTATATAAGCCGGATGGAACCCTATTAGCATCATGTAATATACATTTCGATGACTGGGATGCTGTCGCTGTAGGAGATCTTGTAGGACAATATGATATAGAAAATAGAGAGGAGATAGTCATAGCACAGTATTCAACCGATAGAATATGGATTTATGGTCTCTCAGAGGAAGATGGTGAATGGGAGATAGTATTAAAAGACCTTTTTGATCTACCATTTGATTTCACGGCATTTGATGGATTCGCTATTGGAAACGTTAGGAGTACTATTAGGAGTGGTAGAAACATTTACTGGGATAGAGATGAAATAGTTATAGTAAGGGATGATGATGAGACGATATATATAATCGATATCCACGACATCTATGGAAAAATTGATGACGTGAGAGTTACTCAAGTTAGAAGTGTTATGAAAGGAGACAGTGAAGAACATGTACGTTTCACACATTATGATGGATTAGCTATAGGAGACGTCGATGGGGATAGGCTAGACGATATAGTGATAATTATCGATGAGGATGACGCCATCTATAGATATTATTGGGATGATACAGTTTGGAGAGTAAAAAAGCTGTATAGCAGGTTTTTCAACATTAATGATTGGTTCCACGGAATACGTTATACTGGTAGACGTACAAGGTATGATTGCATCGACATAGGTACAGTTGTCGAAGACCCCCATCAAAGAATAGTTATTCTCCGAAACAGGAACGGCCCTACAAGCAGTTATTATGAACTTGTATCCACGAGCGATGATGCTGATGAGCTAGCTAATAAACGCTTTAGTACATTGACCCCACAAGTAAGCATCGTTATCATTTATGGTCACGGAAACCCATACGAGGCATCTCCGACAGGAAAAAATTGGAAGTATTTATGGAATTTTGAAAAACATCCCATAGTATACTCCTTTGGATGCGAAACTGGGGACTACGAGCCTGGTGGAGACTATAGTTTTGGCGAGGCATTCTTCGAGAAAGGTGCAGCTGTATTCATAGGGTCGACGGAGCTTGTAGGTATGTGGAAGGCTTCTTGGACTATTACCAATATATTCGACTCATCCTATAGGAATATGTGGAACCTGGACACTATGAGTGCTGGCAAGGCTTTCACTATATATGAGAGAGATAGATATCATGAAGGATGGATTCACTGGATCTGTGAATGGAACTATTACGGGGATCCAAAATTTCCAGGTAGGGGATAGATCTTGAGGAGAATTATAACTGTTATCCTTATTTTCTGCCTGTTACTAGTTTTTCCCACAGCAACCAATGCAAAACCACCATCTAAGACCATAGAGATAGATATACCTGAATACGTGGTTACGAGAAGTGAAGGCTGGGACTACGTAGATATACCTGGAGGCGATATACTGCTGATAATTGGTAAACCCCGTGTCCCATACTACTCTCTCAAAGTCATGTATCCAAAAGGGTATAGGGTTCAGGAAGTCGTTCTAATCAACAAATCCAAGATTGTAACAGCGTCCGGGCTAAACCTAACTATTGTTAAGAGCACGTCGGTTGGCACTGAGGAAAGGAAGGGTATCGAAGACAGGAACGGCTGGTATCCATCCAAAGATTTTGAGTGGAGTATATGGGTTAATCCTGACGGCAGCACATTTCTAATAATAAAGATATTCCCCTTCCACTATAACCCTGAAACAATGGAGGCTAGGTTTTATAGCCATTACAGGTTTAAGATCATTTATACATTTACAAAATTGTCTATAACTTACTTATCAACCGACAAGATAATCTATGAACCTGGAGAAAAGGTCTATGTAAACATTCTGTTAAATAACTCTGGAAAACCTATAGACACTGTTATAGGTGCCCTGTTAAAAAAATATGGCTCATATGAGATAGTTGAAAGTCTACCATTGAGAACACTACACGGTTTATTCGGCGAAGCCTCGGTCACAATCGTTTTTAACACTAGTAGTCTTCCTACAGGAGACTACTGTATCGAAGTAACTATAAACGATACGGAAGGCCATTGGCTTGATAAGAAAACCTACTCCTTTAGACTAGGTAAGTCTCTGATAAACATCACAAAGTTTGTAGTAAATCCACAGCATTTCAAGATAGGTGACAAAATAAAGATCATGGTTAAGATCATAAACGCTGGCTCAACAACCTTATCAGGAACATGTTTCTTCAAGATCATCGAAGAAGATAAAACTGTCAAAGTTTTTCGCCACAACTTCTCCTCTCTAGCCCCTAAAAAGCTACTCATTTTCTCCTCAGTTTGGAACACCTCCTCAGCGAGGAAAAGTGTAGTCTACAGCATAGTTGCATATGTCTATTATGAGGGAAGAACGACGCCTCCATTAGTAGTTGTAGCAAGCACAAACCTTTTCCCAAAGGCAATATTCAGCAACACACCAACTAAGATAGGATTAGGTGAAAAAGTCACCTTTGACGGATCAGCCTCAACAGATCCTGACGGATCAATAGTTTCATACAGATGGAATTTTGGAGATGGAGGTCAAGCATCCGGCAAAAAGGTTACGCATACATATCATAGACTTGGATACTATGAAGTCGTCCTAACAGTGACTGACAATGAAGGAGCCAGCAATAAGACGTTTAAGATAATAAATGTCGTGATGAGATATACTCTAAAAGTTTCTTCCAATATAGGCTATGCTATAAAAGGCTCCGGCACATATAGGGAAGGAGAAAAAGTAGTATTATATGCACCTAGATCCATAGACATGTCAGGTATACTGGGCATACTAGGCGGAAAATATGTTTTTAAAAAATGGACCGGGTCCATAAACTCTACAAAAAACAAGATAGACTTTATCTTTAAAGGATATAATCCTAAGCCATATGTACAGGCCATCTACGTAGAAGACTACTCTAGAGTAATACTTACAACACTAATCATAACAGTCATAACAACGATTATAACCGTCATTTTATATAGAAAAAGAAAACATAAAAAATAATCTTTTTTTTAATTTCTACTAAAACAACAGTAGCCTATAAGATAGCTACTTATAAATATGATGAACCTAGCAATAAACAACAATAAAACCGTGAAATATAGAACATCATAACTAAAAACCAAAAGAAAATTTTGTCACAGGAAAAATTGACAAAACAAAGGAAAAATCTCCCTAATACCATATTTTCTAGAAGTTCCCACAGCAAGACCTTACAACCATATCTAACAGCCTGAACCATTCGCTTAGCCATCTTTTATATCTCTCAAAGATATACAAAATCCAATAGATCTCTATGAAAACGCTACCGAATTAAGCTAGTATATCCAAATAGCCCAATACATAGATATTTTATACCAGTTTCTTAAACTCGTCAAACTTCATACTAACTTCTTTTTCAGCCCTCGGCAATACTTGCCGCCAAACATAATTTAATGCATCTCTACGTCTCTCAAGCTCCTCAATAGAAAAATCCTTTATCGACAATACCTCTCTCAATTTCTCATTAAACTTTTCAGGCAGCCACCCTAAATGTTGAACAAGATAAATACGCCACTTATACGCGGGCAACAACTTATCATTCAACATAAAGAGAGCCTTTATCAACTCGTCCAAAGCTATATTTATACAGTAATGAGCACTAACCATATCATTCCTATAAACCCATGACTCCGAAACAACGTTACAATACCATTCAGACTGCGTAACACCCTCTATAATCAACCACCTCTTCTCCTCATCCCCAAGACAAGTCTTTTCATCAATCAAAGACTTAATTCTCCCCTCAGGATCATAGAAAATCTTTACGATAGAAAAAGCCCACCTCCTCTCCATATCCCACTCCGACCCAACAAAATCCTCATAATCCACAACTTCATAATCAATAACAAACCCCTTATACTCAAACTCATACTCAGCCCTAACACCGAGATCCACACCCCTCCTCTTAAAAACAATGATATCAATATCAGAAAATTTGTCAAAATAACCCCTAGCAACACCGCCCAAAAACACAATACCAACCACACCATCCCGTATAAACCTAGAAGCAAACTCTTCAGCAACAGCTAAAGCATCAGAAAGCCTCCCAGACCCCAAACTCTCAAACTCCATAAATATAAAAACAACAAACAAAAATTAATAACCAATCACAAATCCAACCAATACACAGATTAAATCATATCAAGAAATATATAGATAACAAGGTTTATAGAATCTTCAAATTCTTCTCATAACCTCATACCTAGCATCTATAAATATTCTCCAATAGAAAATACTCTACCAACGAGACACCTCCTAAACATATGGCTCATCCAAAAATATATTTCGGTAACGGTCTTTATTTAAGGGTCAAAGAGATGAATCTAATGTCAAAACATATAGCTTTTACCTCCTTAATACCACTCATAATTTCTCTCGTATCATTGTATGCTACCCCACAATCCAATCTCCTCAAATACTATGAATATAACACAGATATGCCCCTTAACCCGAAAATACAGAAAATAGACGAAAAGAAAAACTACATACAATATAAAGTCTACTATACCAGCATAAACAACCAAACAGTACCAGCCCTCCTATTCATACCAAAAACAGACACACCACCATACCCCTGCATAATATTCCTACACGGCTACGGAGGAAAAAAGGAAGACGCAGCCCTACTAGCAAAAGAAGTAACATCACAGGGATACGCAGTATTCTCAATAGACGCACCCCTACACGGCGAACGCAGACAACCCGGAAAACAACTCTATTCCCCCGATATAAACGCAACAAAACAAGGCTTCATACAAGCCGTCATCGACCTGAGAAGAGCAGTCGACCTACTCGAAACCATACCCAAAATAGATAAAGACAGAATAGGCTACGCAGGCGGCAGCATGGGAGGAATAATAGGAGCCATCTTCATAAGCGTAGAACCAAGAATCAAAGCCGCCGTCCTCGTAGTTCCAGGAGGCAACATGAGCCTAATGATCCAGAAAAGTCAACATTCAGCAATACCACCCATAAGAGAATACCTTAAAGAACAAGGCATAAGCTACGACGAACTACAGAAAACATTAGACCCAATCGACCCAATCAACTTCATCCACCTATACTCCCCCAGACCCCTCCAGATCCACCTCGGAAAAAATGACATGATAGTCCCAGCCGAAGCCGGTAAACAACTAGCAGAAAAAGCAGGACAACCCAAAGAAATCTACTGGTACAACGCAGGACATGGACTCCCCCTAGATATAGTCTTGGCCAGAGCCCTAGATTTCTTCGACAAACATCTAAAAGGAACAAAACCGTCAATAAGCAGAGAGTTTAAAGTACAACTCATCAGAAACATCCCATTAATAATACTATTCCTCACAATAATCACACTAGCAATACTAATTAAGAAAAACATGATCGGACAAAGTAAGCAATAGAAAACCTTAGAGACATCATACAATATGTAAAGGAACCAGGGTGCCTATAACTTTATCTAAAAAATATCGCTGAAAAACAAAGAACATTTACAAATAAACATGATATATCTTATTAGTTTTCCAGTATTTTCATGAAATTCGTTAT
>JAGGXB010000144.1 GCA_021163245.1 Thermoproteales archaeon | reverse complement strand
GAAAAAATGCTAAGAAACAAAAATTTGAGTTATCTCCTAAGTGACGAAGGACCCATTTCTTTTTTACGTTATCCAACCTAATATATTTTCAATTAGGCATAAGTATGATAACAATCATACTATGTATGATGGTTAAATATGAAATGGGTTACTAGAAAATTCCCCCATGTAGACCGTACAGCAAGCGCATGGTTAATAAAAAGATACGTAGATCCTGAAGCCGAATTCTTATTTATTGATTGGCCGAATGAAAGAATTCCCGAGGATGCCATTCCCTTTGATATTAAAGGAGTGGAACATGGTCATCATGGTAATAAATGCACATTTGAAACTATAGTAGAAAAATATAATATCACAGATCCGATAGTTCACAAAATTGCAAGACTTGTACATGCTATGGATTTTGAAGGAGAATTAGAAAAAGTTCCTGAGGCTATAGGTATAAGAATGATTATATCGGGATTAAGATTCGCTGTTGAAAAGGATATGGATGCTCTAGATATAGGATTCAAGATATGGGATGCATTATACTCCTATTTCAAAGCCAATGAAATACAGAAAAGGTATTCTGACCAATTATCAGAGAAAAACAGATTAGAAAAATATAATTTTATAAGAGAAAAAGTCAGAGAAAGTTTAGCATTCTATTAACTAATATACTTTATCATCAGTGGAGAGAATTCTTTAGAATAGAAGTAGTTATAAATATAATCGTTATAACCAGTATTATGGAGTTTGGATTAGATATAGGAATATTCTATCCTAGTTTTACTATAGAAGAAGCACTTAATCTAACAGAGAAATCAAAATTTAGATATATCGAATATCCTTATGAATATTTTAAAAATCATGAAAAATCTAATCTAGAAGAATATATGGTCAAAATTTCAAAAATCGCAGAGTCTTATAGTGTAGAACCTTACCAGCTACATGCGATATATGGAGAGATTAATTTTCAACTCGCGTCAGTTGACGAAAAAGTGAGGAAAGAAGCCATTAATAAAATAGAGAAATGGATAAAATATTCATATATTCTTAATGTTCCTGTTCTCGTTGTACATTTTGCATTTACCCGTTCGCTACAGAACCAAACATATATGAAGGCAGTTGAACGCGTAGCACAGATAAATATTAAGCTAGCAAAGAAAATAGCGAAGACTGCCGAAGAATATGATATAAAGATAGCTTTTGAAAACTGTTTAGAACCCTGGTTTGGTGGTAGCCCAGCAGATCTCCTATGGTTTATATCAAATGTAGATTCCAACCATATAGGGATATGCCTTGACACAGGACATATACATGCAAATCATCTAGATGTAGGACAGGCCATAAGACAAGTAGGCAATCATCTCATTGCCACCCATATACATGATAATAATGGTAGACATGATCAACATTATCCTCCACTAATGGGTACCATTGATTGGAAAAAAGTAATGAAAGCATTTAGAGAAATAGACTATAAATATCCACTGATTTTCGAAGTTCGAGGAAATATGGAAAAGGGAAAGAAAATAAACCAAATAAAACTTCTAGAAAAAATAACAGATTATCTTCTTACTATATAAAATATGTTATGCAGATAAGAATCCACCATCAACAGGAATAAAAGTGCCGTGAACATAACTAGATAATTCACTAGCCAAGAATACTACGACTCTGGCAACCTCGTCTGGATCCCCATTCTACCTAATGGAAGTCTATTCATAAAATTTATTCCTGTTTTAATTACATCAACCCTTATTTTCAACAATGCCTCACGTCTTAGCTTTTCTACACTAGCTGTCTTTATACCACCTGGAATAATTGCGTTTATTCTAAAACCATTTCTTCCATATTCTTTGACTAATGCCCTTGTTAATACTAGTAATCCAGCTTTAGCCACATCATAATGTACGAGCCACTCAGCAAAAGGTAATATAGCTTCAATCGAGCCTACATTTATTATAATTCCACCTTTATCTTTTCTTGTTTTTATCATATACTGACACATCCAGAAGACAGCATTAAGATTTACATTCAGTATCTTTTCAAGAAATCTTTCATCCACCTCAATAAAGTCTTTAAACAAATATATTCCCGCGTTATTGACTAGTATATCTGGCTCTCTACCTTCAATCATTTTCCAAAGTTCGTCAATATTCTTTTTCTTTGACAAATCAACTATAAATTCTTCCACATCCACCTTATATTTTTCATATAACTCATTTTTTAGAATTATGAGATCTTTCTCATTTATATCCACTAAATAAAGATCTGCACCAGCCTCAGCCAATCTATAAGATATTGCTTTTCCTATACCTGATGCAGCTCCTGTAATTAATACTCTTTTACCCTTTAACGAAATCAAATCATATATGCTTTTATCCTTCACCGATGACATTATAATCATATAGCCATACTAGATATACGAACAAAAATAGAATAGAAAAATCATTTTTTAAGATATTCTTCAACTATTGGACTCCACCATTCAGTTCTAGGAATAAGCTTTTTACCATCTGAGAAACCATCACCACGTTTAGATAAAAGCTCTATAAGTTTGTTTCTCCAATATTTTACACGATCAGAGTACTCGGGATTTGTAGCAAGATTATAGAGCTCACTCCGATCCTTATCTAAATTGAATAACATTTCCTCATTCCTCGCTGGAAACCATATATATTTTTCATGTCCATCAGTCAAATAATGCATAGCTTCTTGAAGACCATAACATGGTGAATGTTCACCATGAATAAAATTTCTCCAAGGTTTACCACGAATAGCATCAAACACACTTCTTCCAGTAATACCTTCTACAGGCTTTATACCTGCAGCATCAAGTATAGTTGGCATAATATCTTGTAAACCAACTACATGGTTAAAAACACCAGAAGGAAGATCCCAATCCTTAGGATATCTTATCAAGAAAGGTATTCGTGCAGACCCTTCATAAGCATATGTTTTTCTATGAAGATTATGATCACCCATCATATCTCCATGATCAGAAACAAATATAATTAGAGTATTATCGAAAACACCTAGCTCCCTTCTCATAGAAGTCAAAAGTCTACCGATCTGAGAGTCTATAAACGAGATCATAGCCATATATGCTGCCCTCATTCTATGTGTCTGCTCTGGATTAAATTTTCCATACCAAGCAGTTATAGGCAGTCCCGGATTAGGAACTTCATATTTCTTAGCCCATTCACCCACAGGAATCTCAGGTAATTCACGATTTATATACATGTCCCAGAAAGATCTTGGTGGGTCATATGGAGAATGAGGTCTATGAAAAGACATCCAGACAAAAAATGGACGAGTAGGATCCCTCTTTCTCAACATCTCCAACGTCTTATTAACTGTCCAGACCACTGGATGGAATCTTTCTTCTAGATGCCATGGACGTGCAGTCCATCCATTTGGATCCAAACCATGACCAAACTCATTAGCATCTGGTCCCACGACGTTTTTCAACCACTCTAAATAATCATCTACACCTTCACGTAAATCATGAGGAATAACGACATGAAAACCATATAGCTTACGTCTAGGATGTAGATTACGCCAACCAACATTAATACAATGATATCCGTTTCTTGCTAGTACATCAGCTAAAGAATTATGTTCATTCCATTCAACCGCAGCATATCCTATTAATCCACTATAATAACTCTTACGTCCTCTCAACATACATAGTCTAGCACCAGTTGTTGAAGGAATTTCTGAATAAGCATTCGGAAAATATGCTCCATGGTTAATAAACGAATCAAG
This sequence comes from Thermoproteales archaeon, assembly GCA_021163245.1. Taxonomy (GTDB): domain Archaea; phylum Thermoproteota; class Thermoprotei; order Thermofilales; family Thermofilaceae; genus JAGGXB01. The sequence continues at coordinate 32,583 of JAGGXB010000144.1, read as the reverse complement.
ATTAGGTGTCTCAACTATAGGATGTCCAGCAATACTTAGATGATCGCCTCTATGCTGATCAGTAGTAATTAACAAAATATTGGGTCTATTAGACATTTTATCTAACCTCTAAGAGCTAGTATAGCTAAAACCGGATAAAAAACTTAATTTATTATTAGACAAAGAGAATTAGAAAGAAATACTTATTGTCTTAATCTCCCAAGGTTTCATCTCAAATATTATAGAAGAGTCTTCAGTATCTATGTCATTTGCCAAGGTATTAAGTTCGATAAAATCTAGCTCATATGCTTCTCTAATCTTTTTTTGAAATACTATCTTAACCCTTCCTCCCTCACCTGTAGCATCATATACTCTTAGAACTATATTATTACTATCTTCATGTTTCTTAACAGCTTCTATAACTATATTTTTAGGCTCAACTTTTTCGATGAAAGAAACATCAATGTTTCCTTTAATATATTGAGAATATAAGGGGTAATTAATCTCGTCTCCAAGTCTCCAAGGCATACCTTCCTTCCATGAACCAGCAAATGTATTAAAAGAAATTCTAAACATGTGCGGATATATATCACAATAAGGATCAGGTTCTGTCCCGCTCTTAACAAGAGTCAATCCGTATACTCCTTCGATTATTCCACTACCATATATTGGCCAATTCGCTATACTAACCCCATAGTTATTATCACTTATACATACCCATTTCTGATGGGGAAACTCCCATTTCTCTTTCTCAAATCTTGTTCTTGGTTTAAAAGGCCTAGGATACACACCAAAAGGTATAGATGAATAAACATATTCTGCATCTAGACTGGTTGGAACCCACATTTTCACAATCCTATCTGTTTTTCTCCAATCTAACCATATCAGGAAATCGATTCTTTTTATCTCACTATATAATCTAATTTCCCATATTGCTGGAGATCCATCGATCTCTCCCTCAAGAATAACTGCAGAGTATACAGGACCCTCAATAAACAATATTCTTCTAGCTCGAAACACATCTTCTCTATGCTTCCAGTATCCAGGCATTATATTCCAATTACCCCATTGAGCAGGTTTACAATAATATGAAACAATAGAGATCTTATCCTTTAGAAATTCTTTATTTAACTCTTTATCATATAGGCTTAATACTCCTTCAACACTTACTTTTAATTTATAATATTTATTTTCTATCTCTACCTCTTTATCAACGATTTTTATAGTCGGTAAAGAAGGTTTACCTTTTCTTATCTTCATCGTCTTAAATCTTACTGGCCCTATATCGACGGCAAATACTAATTTACCATCTAATGTTAATTGGGCATCAGTCTCTGGAATATATCCCTTATATTCTATTTCAACAATATCTCTACGCTCCCAAGATAAAGGATTAAAGACTACAATATTTTCTCTATCTCCACTTTGAAGACTAGTTATCGAATCTTCTAAAATTTTTCTTACTACTGGAAAGATATAAGTATTGAAGTCTCTCTTTGCCTCCTCATAAACCTCCTTTATAGCACTTCCAGGTAAAGGATCATGCCACTGATACGATAACAACCATTTCCAAGCATCTCTAAAATCATCACTAGGATAAGTATATCCATTAAGAAACGCTATAACAGCAGCTTTTTCAGCAGTAACCAACAAATTTTCTGCATCTCTATTAAGCGATTTAATTATCCATTGAGCAGTATATGTACCTCTATGATTTTCTAAATATAGCTCATCTCTCCAAGTAGGTAACTTATCCACATATTTTTCTAGAAGATGCATATATTCATCTCCAGTTACCTGTTTAACCTTTGAGAAAAGCTTAGATAATTTATCTACAGCCATAACCTCCAAGGGAGTAGGGCCTCTACCACCGTCTCCAGCACCATAAATCATACCTAATTCTTTAACATGAATATTAGTCTTCTCTTTGGGTAAATGCACTGAGTCATATGTACCTTTCATTAAAGGAGTCCGTGAAGCAAACTCGTTATAAACTTCTTGACTAAGATAGTATCCGTGAGCAAATCTTCCTTGATAAGCTAAAACCTTGCTTCCATCAAGTCCTTCCCACAAAAATATCCTAAAAGGCAATTTATTAACATATGACCAATCCATTTTAGTAGTAAACATGTATTTCTGTCCACTCTTAAGCATTATCTGTGGCAAGGTCCAGGTAAAACCAAAGGTATCAGGCATCCATTCAACATCAGCTATTTTACCAAATCTCGATAAATAATATCTCTGTCCATACAATCTTTGCCTTATCATGCTTTCTCCAGATGGAATATTTGAGTCATGTTCAACCCATGAACCACCCACCAGTCCCCATCTACCCTCTCCAATTCTTTTCTTTATTTCTTCAAAGATATCTGGATAATATTTCTCCATCCATTCATAATAAGCAGCTGTACTCTGTGTATATTTAAAGTTTGGATACTTTTTCATATGTTCTAAAGCTTGTTTCAATGTAAACCTACATTTCTCAATACTAACTTCCCATGTCCAAAGCCATGCCCAATCTAGATGACTTTGCCCAATCCAAAAAGTATCACCTATAGACAGTCCCTTCTCTATATCTTTAGCTAATTTCTCTACAGCCACATTTATGTTCTTATCATGAAGTATTTCTTTAATAACACTTTCAGGACTTTTCCCAACATCGAACACAGAAGACAAAACTATATCAAACGCTATTGCCTGGCCCTTATTTCTTATATCCTTAGCTTTTTCCTTAACCTTATCAGTCCATGCTGCTCTAGTATAACTAACACCTATCTTGGTCAGAAGAGAATCAAGAAATATACTAAATATAAAATATCCTGATCCCTTTATGGGACGCCCTCTATCCAATAATCTTATAAACATACCTTTACCTATTCTCTTTATCCATGAAGAAGCTTCTCCCTCACTATTTATTGAAAGAGCAATATCAATAAGCGATCTATCAATCGACCTTATAGAAAGAGTTGGAAAGACTAACCCATAGTCCTCTCCCTCTCTCGTTGGGAATGCTATATCTGTAATCCAGCTCGTCGAAGGATAAAAACCTAATACTTTTATTCCTCCTTCTTTACCCATCGATTTAATAGTACTCTGAGAAAGCACTTTTATAAAAGGTATATCACCAATCCATATTATGATACCTCCTTTTTCCATAAACTTTCTTAACAAATGAAGAGTATTCTCGGGTAGAAGATCATGAGCTAAGACAATAATGCTCGGTTCACTATCAAGAATACTCGGTAGAGATACAGAATCTATTATTTTTGCTCCTCTTTTGAGACAGATTTCTTTTATTATTGAACTCTCTTCCTTACTTATCCACGATCCAGGATTCTTTTCATCATAATAGACAAAGAGCTGCATAAACACACTTTAAATTAACTACTAAAAAAGTCTTTCTCCTAACAGTCTAAATAATACCTTTAGTCATGCATTAAAAATAATAGTAAGAGAAAACATGCCTTATATTATGTCTGTTTCAAAACATCATTCTAGCAAAAAGATATCAAGATACTTTGGTTTACATTTTGATTTACATCCACGAGAAAATGATACTTGTTTAGGAGCAGATATAACAGAGGAGATGATAAAGACTCTCTTAGAAAATGTAAAACCAGACTATATTCAATATGATTGTAAAGGACATCCAGGATATACAGGGTATCCTACAAAAATTGGATGGGCTTCACCGGGAATAAAAAAGGATTCTCTAGCAATATGGAGGAAGATAACTAAAAAATATAACATAGATTTATACGTACATTATTCTGGTGCATGGGACGAGATAGCAGCAAAAAATTATCCTGAATGGACTATAGTTAACCCCGATGGTTCACATGATACAAAGATATTAAGTTTTTTCAGCCCCTATGTAGATAAAATAATGATACCTCAACTAAAGGAGCTTATAGAGAAATATGATATAGATGGAGCATGGATAGATGGAGACAGCTGGGCCGTAAAACCTGACTGGAGTAAAAAGGCTATAGAAGAATTCCAGAAGACATATAATGTAAAAGAAATTCCACTCTCCCCCAAAGATCCCTATTGGAAAGAATGGATGGAGTTTCAAAGAAAAAAATACTTAGAATATGTAAAAAAATATGTCATGGCTGTTCACGATATAAAACCAGATTTTAAAATCACAGTAAACTGGCTGTATTCTACTATTTCGCCCCTACCAGTAGATATAAATATAGATTATCTCTCAGGTGACGTAACACCACAAAACGCAATAGACCGTTTTAGAGTTGAAGCAAGATATCTCGCTTCAAAAGAAAAAACCTGGGACTTAATGACCTGGGGATTTAATCTAGGAGAAGATAATGCTAGATTGTTTAAACCTATCACACAAATGTTACAAGAAGCAGCAATAGTTATTTCACAGGGAGGGGGATTTCAAGTCTACTATAAACCTACCCGATCTGGATGGATAGATAAATGGATGATTAAAGCTCTAGCCAAAGTTTCTAATTTTTGTAATATTAGAAAAGATTTTTCTTATAAAACTAGAACAGTGCCACAAATAGCTATAATTTTTTCAAACACTGAACATTTTAGTAAACTTGACGAGAAAGGAAGAATATTTGGTATAGTAGACAAAACACATGATGCTTTTAAAGGAATGCTTCATGCATTACTTGAACTACATTATTCAGTAGATATTCTAGATGAGTATAATATTGGAAGGATCATGGAGTATCCATTAGTTATACTTCCTGAATGGAAAGAGTTAAGTGAAAATAGCTTAAAACAACTTCTCTCTTATGTAGAGAAAGGTGGAAATCTTCTTATAACAGGAGCATATAGTGCCTCATTATTTAAAGATTATCTTGGAGTAAAGTTTCTCAACGAACCACAATTAGAAAAAAATGTATATGTTCCTTCCCAAGATGTTCTAGGATGGATTGGAGGACTATGGCAAAATATAGAAATCGAAACAGCAGAATGTATAGGTTTAAAGTACTATTCCATAGATTTGAGAAAAAGAGGGAAATGTTCAGCATCACTCAACCATTTAGGTAAAGGAACAATATCAGCAATCTATGGACCATTAGGGAAAATATATTTCAACTGGCATATACCTGCTATAAGAGAATTTATTGGGAATATTATAGAAAAAGTATTTAGTCCAAAGGTCAAAGTAAATGCACCACCTTACTTAGATGTTGTTCTAAGAAAAAAAGATAATAAGCTTTTGATACATTTAATAAATCTCTCAAGAAAACAAACCTCGCCAAATTATTCACTAATAGACCATATACCTCCAATAGGACCAATAAACATCAAAGTTAAAATGTCAAAAACTCCCAGAAATATATATATTGTACCTAGTAATGAAGAATTAAACTATACTTCAGAAAACAATGAGCTTAAATTAAACATATCAAAGATAAAAATACATTCAATAGTAGTCATAGAAAAATAATTTTGTTACAACAGGATATCAGCATAAATTATTTCTTCTTTATTTCTTGACGTAGACTTCGCAAGGTATCCGCTTTTGTCCTTTGTTTTATCTCTTTTAGCTATTATACTTGACATTCCTTCAAATACTAGATCAAATATCTTGCCAACGCCCATCGGATTAATACCATATTTTAATGTCGGATATTTCTGAACGGCTTGCCAGCATCCAGTAGGCCACTCCTTTTCCAATCTTTCATCCCATAATTCTGGATTAGCTGACGGCTGAACTAATATGTCTGTTTCCTGCAATACTAATTTCTCCACAACATCTTTGAAGAAAGCATCATAGCATATAGCTATCCCTATTCTACCAATACTTGTTTTATAAACTCTTAATTCACTTAAAGACGCTGAAGAAATCTCTAATTTTTCCTCTAGTTCAATCAGATGAACTTTTCTCTGAACGCCTAAGATCTCGCCTTTAGTTCCAAAAAGATAACTAGTATTATAGATTCTATTTGAAATTCTGTTAACCTTCCCCTTTTGGACTTCTATCCTTGGAATTAATAGAGAACCTCCAACAATATAACATCCGTATTCCTTTGCAACATCAGAAAATGTTCCGTAATAACTATCCCATATCTTCCTATATTTACTCAGGATAAAACTAGTGATCCATCCTACATTATATCGAATTCTTTTTAATAAAAGCGTAAAAAAATTTTTCTTTATAATAGCTTTAGCAGCTTTTTCCAACCCGTCAAATGATGAAACATCCTCGTCTAGAAACACTAGAAAAGACCCTACATCCTCAGGAAAAACAACAAGGGATCTCTCATTTAGCTCTACCATTTTATCGATTCTCTTCATTATATCAAATATCCTTTCCCTAAAATTCCTACTCGACAAGAAATCGTTAAGCCTAAATTCCATTTGGACAGCGACAGCTTTTATTTTCAATAAACTCCACCACTCTTTATTTTTCTACCTCTTTCCCTGAGCAATTCGTATAGTCTCTCAATATCACTTCTTACAACAACCACTAAGAAAAGCGAGAAAATACCGCAAAGAAGCCATGTAGAAACAGATATCCATAGTATTGCAAAATGAAGACTATACATATCAGCTAATATACCAGCTACTAACGGAGCAAGAGCTGAACCCGAATTCTCCAACACTCTAAGTATACTTCTAGCGGTACTTCTAACTTCCGGCTCAGTAATATCAAAAACCAACGCGCCTACATTCGCTGCAGCCATAGGTATAACTATAGCAGTGATAGAAGACATTAATGTAAAACCCAGAACATCTTTGTAAGGAATACTAAATGTGATATATATCATTAGAGCACTTGCAAATACTACTATAGACACAATAATAGCCCTTCCTCTAATAGTCTTTCTAAAGACAAAGTCTCCGATAACCCCACCCAATATATAGCCTATAGAGAGAAAAACCAAGAGCAAAACCATTACAGTCATAGCTTGATCAGTCGTAAAATTCCTTTCATCTATAAGATATTTAATCATCCAAAACGTCAAAACCTGCCACGGAAACACACCAAAGAAACCTTGTAAACATAGCAAAATCATAGACTTTTTCTTAAGAAGTTTTTTCGCTGTTTCTATATTAAATCTAAATATATCTTCTCTTAATACACCTTCTAGACCAGGATCAGAACTACCCCTAGGAACATCCTTAACTATAAAATATACAGCTAAAGCAACAATTATTCCCACAGAACCCGTAATATAAAAAGTATATCTCCATCCCATCTGTATACCTATAGAAAGCCCGAGAAGAGTTCCAAGTATAGCACCCAAAGCACTGGACGAGTTTAACAATCCTATTACCTTACCTCTTTTCTCAGGCCTAAAATAATCCGAAATCAAACTATAGATACCTACTGTTGAAGCATCATCGACTCCTGTTGACGATCTAGTTATCATAAGTTGGATAAAATTTTGTGCTAATGCATTCAGCCAAGTAGTAAATCCCCATATCAGACCAGCTATCGTTATTAGAAATCTACGAGAAAACTTATCAAATAAATAACCCCAAATGGGAAATAATAAAGCTGAAACAACGATAGTTAAAGTGAATACAGCACCCATTTCAGTATGAGAAATCCTAAACTCTTTCATTATTTGTGGCGTTAAAGGAGATATTAAAAATCTATCAGCCTCATGTAATACTAAGAATATAAAAAGTATTAAAGTCACACTTATAGCATGTTTAAGCTTCAATTGATCCCTAGTAAAGTAGTTAGGAAAATATATATTAATTTTAATTAAAGAAAAGAGAAGGGAGAGACATATTCTCCAAATTTTTCTTTAATATTTCTAAGTCTTTTTTCCTCTAGATATAACTCTTCAAATAATATTTTAGGAATATTATCAATTCTCCTATATATGTTTCTTACCCTGTTTATTTTAGCTAACAATTCAGGGACCCGAATCATAAATTGTTTCTCATAATCTTCTTTAGAATATTGTTTACCTAATACCTCTTTGAATAATATTCTAAGATCATCATAAATAGGAATAAATCCAATAGGCGTTTCAATAGCTTCCACATCATCATGTACACGTAACTCCATCCATTTTAACCATATACTCTTATCGACTTTATCATTTAGAAAAACTCCGTTCTTATCTCTGAGAAAATAATTCACTGCAAAAATTCTGGGAGGAACTCTCAGTTTATTACCAAAGTCTAGATAATTTTCAATATATCTACCGATATGTACCGAAAGAAAATCTAGTATAGCCATCAAGTTAAACTTTCTTTCACCTTCTTTACCTAATGTTGCTGCCGTAGTTTCAGATTCAAGAGCTGCAGCCTTTAATATAACACCATGTCTCCAGTTAAATGATTCACATACAGGAGGCCAAGTATCTGCATCTCTACCACCAAAAATCATTCCACTCAATTTTACACCTTTTGGATTCTCTAGAGCCTCTTTATCTAAATTTTTAAAATAAATAAGCCTAGCAGTAAATCTAGCATTCTTATGCGCAGGAGGTATAACGTTGCCTTCAGCATCCCTTTTCCCCTTCCACCATTTACCACTATGATTCTCTCCCCTCTCAGGTATTTCAACTCCCATATCATTCCAATAAGGCCTACCATCATGTATAAGAACATTTGAAAATATTATCTCATTAGGAGAATGAAGTACTTCCCAAATAATTGGATCATCCTTCTCATTAACGCCTTGTAAGATACCAAAAACACCAATCTCAACATTTACAGCCCTAGCCTCACCATCTATAATTTTTATAAAAGCTAGATCATCACCAACTAAACGTTCATGGGGAAGCATACATGTGGATGTTTTTCCACACATCGAGGGAAATGCCCCCGTAAAATAACTTATTCTACCATTAGGGCCATGTACACCCATAAGAAACATATGTTCAGAAAGCCAACCTTCTTTTACAGCTCGATTTATAGTCATCCTAAACGCTGGTTTCTTCAAACCTATAGTATTTCCTCCATATTGTGTATTAACAGCAAAACCAATCTCATTATCAACATCTAGAAATATCCTTCTCTTATCAAGATTCTTACTGGTTTTTCTCTCATCTAACTCACCCGCTGAATGTACAAACCTTAAGAATCTTAACCCTCTACCATTTTCTCTAAACACATCATATGCATTTCTATATAATAGAAACTCGCTATGTGCAACATACGCTGAATCCGTTAGCTGAACAGCTGGAATCATAAAAGGCGAATTCTTTGGACCTAGAGAAAAAAAGCATATAAACAATTCTTTATCAACCATAATATTTCTCATTAGTGTATGAATTTCTTCTAAACCCTTTTCTCTCTCTAGGGTATTGATAAAAGGTAGACTAACATCTTTATCAACAAGTATCTTAGTATTTTTCTTATCACGTGCTTGATCATAATAATTATCAAAATGAACCGTATGATCTTTTTGCCTAAGCTCTCTTTCTTCACCGTATTCTAATGCTTTCCTCCTAATATACTCTTCATCTTCCTTTTTATCGCTACATACAAAAATACTCGAAGGATTAAGTAACATAATATATTTAGCTAAAAACTTATGGAGAAAATCATTGTCTATCTCTTCTAACTTCTTATAATGGTCATAATCCATTCTTTCCCTAAGATAACTAAGGGAATCCATACATAATCAACTCAGAAAATAATCAAGAAACCCAAATTAATATTTAGCTATTCAGTATTCAACTTTTATCTCTATAAACTTATAAACTTTAATAGTAAATACTGAAAACTTAATCAATATATCAATTGAAAAATATAATATTTTCAGTTTTCTATCTTTACCTTCCTATACTAATTAATCTCTAAAATTTATAATATGTTTGTCAAAACCCTTCTAAGATCCAATTCTAACTGTTTCGCAATTTCATGCTCTTCCTCATAAATATTTCTTACTTCAGGCTGATCCCCTATTTCCCATCTATCAGGTCGCGGAGGAGTATAGCTCCTATCAAGTTTATAAAGTTCCGGGTTCATTTTCTCTTGTTCTTTAATATAATTTGTCCCAAATGTGTACGGCGTCATTTGTCCAGGCCAAATATAAAGCGAATATTCCTCACTATGTATGCTCCATGATCTTCCATAATGACCTGAGATTGCATAGCCTCTAACCAAATTATCTTCTTTCATAATCAGCGGATACAAGCTAATACCCTCTGACTCAAGATTTATAGTCCATCTACTTCTTTCACCTTTGATTTCTAACATATCTATTATTGTTGGAGCAATATCAACAGTTTGTACAAATGCTTTAACACGCCCCGGCTTAACTCCCAATTCCTTAGGAGGCTTAATCATCAAAACGATACGGGAAAGCTCCTCATATGGCCAAGGTCTAACTTTTCTTATAATACCGTGTTCGCCTAGAGGTTCTCCATGATCACTCAACAATATTATGAGAGAATCTTCCCATATTCCTAGATTTTTTAAATTCTCAAAAAAGATACCAATCCACTTATCTACTAATGATACTTCTCCAGCATACTGAGCCCTAATATGTCTAACCTCATCAATAGTAAAGTTTTCTATAAAACCTCCCCGTTTACCACCAGTTGAGGGATGAATTATAGGTAAACCATCATACTCTACCGCATATTTTTCATAATATTCAAATGGCGGATCCCAAGGTTCATGAGGATCAAAGCTATCAAGCCAAAGGAAAAGCCTATCTTTATGAGCATTATCTACTTGACCTTTAAGCCATTTAATACCTTCTTTGACAACTTGTGCAATAAAATGATCTTCCTCACTAGTCCAAAAGTGGATATTTTTAAGATACTGTGTAAAAACCATTCTGTCGAAATCAGTTAAATAATTTTTAGTGCTCCATTTCGATAAATCAACCTTGATATTTTCATCTATAATATAAGGATCAGATTCCTGACCCCTTATCCACTTAACATAATTAAAGCCTCTCTCATATGCCATAGACGGTTTATGCATATGATATGTATCACTTATAAGAGCTGTATCATATCCTGCGTCCCAGAGAACCTCTGCTATCGGTTTATCAGACGGTTCAAGACGCTGCCAACCTCTACGCATTAAAGTATATCTTCCCGTGAATAAAGCCGTTCTTACCGGTAATGTTGGCAATCCTTCAGAATAAGCTCTATCAAATATTAAACATTCCCTCGAAAAATCATCTATGTTTGGCGTATCAATCCAAGGATTACCATAACATCCTAAGTGATCGGGCCTAAGACTATCCAACATAATTATTATAACATTCATCAAAAAACTAAGGTATCATAACTTTATTAAGGTTATAGGTATAGGATACAATACTCTTGACAAATAAATAGACTATTAATACATTAAATATTTATAAACAAAAAATTCTTGTATTAGGTGTTAAGAAAAGCTCTAACCAAAACAATCATACCTATTGCTATTTTCTTAAGCTCTTTCATATTCCTATCTATCCCAATATTAAAGGCGCCTCTACTAACTGGAATAGATGGCCCATACTATGCTATCCAAGTACGTTGGATATTACAGTATGGTAGATTAAAATATCCTGACCCTCCTCTAACATTTATTCTAATGACATTTATGACACTTTTAGTTAAAAATACTTTCCTAGGTATAAAATTAACAGTCTTAATCTTTACTTCTTTAGCTTCATTACCATGGTATTTTCTTTTCTCAAATAGAAACAAAATATTATCAGGAGTAGCAAGTAGCTTATCATTTATAATAAACTGGTATTCACTAAGACTAGCCTCAGATTTTATGAAAAACTCTATCGGATTATTATGGCTCTCACTATATGTTTTCTTCATGTTTCAATATTTCCAAAAAAACGATAGAAAATCCCTAATATTTCTCGTTATATCATTTATCCTAACCGCCCTAACACACATCTTAGATCTTGGAATAGCCATCTTCTATTCGTTAACAATCCCATTTCTATACTTTATACTTTATAGAAAAATAGATAAAAAAACAGTGATAATTCTTCTACTAAGCCTATCTACAATAGTAATCGGGTTAACCCTACCTATGATTCTAGGAGGCGATATTTATAAGGGAATTGCCTTTGTTGAAGATCTTATTGAGGAAAATAACTTTGTTGTTGTAAGAGCACAAAATTTTATTCTTTCAATAGGAATGTTTTTAACTCTTATCACAGTTTCCTTAATACTTCTCAAAAAAGATAAATTATCATTACTCTTTTTTGCATCTGGAATCCTTGCATTACTACTTAATCTACCAATAATACCTCGTAAATGGCTGTTTAGATTTCAATTGATGAATATGATCCCACTCTCCCTAAGTATTGGATCAGCCCTATATCTAACAGAGAAAGACTACAAAACTTTTCCAATTATTATATTTATAACAACATTACTATTATTTTCCAGCATAGGAACCTACAATCTTGTTCGACCCACCATAATACCTCCCGAATACCAAGAACTTAAAATGATAGTTAAATCATTGGAGGAAAGAGGATACGCTATAATCATTCCTGATGTAAAAATTAGGTATTGGGCTGAAACATTCTCAGACAAAGTCTACAAAAGCCCAAGGGATATTAATACAAAAATCGTATTTCTCTTCCGGATCCACGCCAAAAAACCTCCAATATTTACTAAACCTTTATGGATAGGACACTTTTTCATAGCTTATTCACCTAGAAGTAAACCCTGATTTGATCTTAGCTCTCATCTAAAATTGTTTAGAATATATCTTTGTTCAAAACGATAATTGTTACCATAAAGAAATAAACTTATTTGAATAGAAACTTTAAATGAATACAACTAAGGAAAATCAACTATAATATAAAATACCTTAAATATTTTCATCTTTTATTGCTAGTTATTCTTCTGGCTCTTCGTCCCAAGATAAGATTGTGTGCGTGTATGTCCCGTCCTCGTCTTCTATACCTCTTTCGATTTCCGTTATATGAGCATAGCTTGCCTTTATTTTTTCCAATATATATTGGAGAGATTTCTCTGGCTTTGAATCTACATCGCATGTATATACATCGATCGCAGCGTATGATCTCTCAGGCCAAGTATGTATAGATATATGTGATCCTGAAACGACAACCATTCCACTTACTCCTCTAGGTGAAAACTTGTAAAAATATGTAGACTTGACTTCCATCTCACCTATTTTGGCTGCTTCAAGTATTATTTCTTTCAGCTTCTTAGGGTCTTCTAAGATCTCTGGATTACATTCTGATGCTTCAATTACATAATGATATCCTAAAGTGTTCACATCTATGTAAATAATTAAGCTAGTTTTAAAGTTATCGAGATTTTATCCAAGGAATAAAAATTGATCATTTATTAGTTTAGACATGTTACTGCTTCTAATCCTCCATCCTCCTTAATAATAAACGTATCCTCCTTTTTTACTTGACCATAATTTTTTAACATTATAGGTGCATGTACAAATGCTAAAACCATACCCGGTTTCACTCTCATAAAACGATGTTTAGGCAAGATTGTAGTTATAGGCATCTCCTCTATCTGTAGCCCAACACCATGAGAATATCCAACAACTCTATAATCTAATAAATTATACTTAGAATAAACTTTATCAAGTGCTTTCATTACATCAATAAACTTTGTATTAGATGTCGTCATCTCAAAAGCTAAATTATAAACCTCTTCAATACATTTTAAAGCATCTAAACTAATATCCCTAGGTTCTCCTACAAAAACTGTCCTAGCCATATTTGCATAGTATCCATTATAATCTCCACCAATTATAATAGAGACAAATGATTCTTTCTCCACTTTACTGTCTCTGAAAGGCTCTGAATGAATTCTAGGATAAGGACCTGCATTAACATAAACTTTAGGTTCTTCCGAACCTAACGAATAAAGTATCTTATATATTTCAGCTGCTATTTCTGTCTCAGAAACGCCGACATCAATCAAACCCAAGGCTTTTTCCATAGTATTCGACACAATTTTTCCAGCACGACGTATAAATGAAAGCTCATATCTATCCTTTAACATTCTCATTTCAGAAAGAAGAGGTGATACGTCAACAATCTTCACATTACGATTAAGTCGTTTAAACATCTCATAAAACAAAATATATGCATCTCGCTCAATTCCGAACTCCATACCAATCGTTTTATATCCATTTTGCCTGATAGTACCAGTAACTTGAGCTATAAGTTCACCACCTTCTTTAAAAGTTAATATATTTCTAATCCATGTCCTTTCGATGAAACCCTCTTTTTCTCCAAAAGCTATAAAAGCTATAGGTTCTCCTTCACTTGGTATTAATAATGCTGGTCTCAGCCATTTAATCCCAGTAAAATAGATATAACTACTCTGGGTACGAATCATAACAGCGTCTATGTTCTGCTCCCTTATCTTAGACTGAAACTTATTTAATCTTTTTATAAGAATTTCTTTAGGAAATCTCATAGTCTCCCTACTTCAGATTTTTATATATGACATAGTCATATATAAAAATACCTAAAAATTAAGATAAATCATATACTTTTAATGGATTTTCTAAGAACCACATTCTAGCAACTTCTATAGCCTCTTCCCGCGTCATTCTTTTATCGTCAACCAATCTTGCAAGAACCCACGCAACATTTTCCTTAGCTATATAAAGATGCCCAACTACCTTCTCAAAAGAATATGCATGATAGTCTCCACCAAAGGCTATTATTTTATTGATAGGAACTATATCAATATATTCAAGTAAGCCACTTCGAGCCATATTAGCAGAAACAATATGAGACCAACAAAGGTTAAGGTACACATTATGATAATTCTTTCCTAGAAAAGCCGTCGATCTAACCCAAGGCATACCCATATGATATAAATCAAATTTCACCTCAGAAAACTTTTCAAATAAGGGAATATTATATCTAGGATCCAGTCTCCTAAAATCATCCCACACACCCGCATGTATAGCAACTACAAGATCCAGCTCCTGACATGTTTCGATAACCTTCTCTTTCAAATAATAGTATAACGCCTTCCTAGAATCCTCATCTATCTTTCCATTTAAATACTGTGAAAAAATAATAGCCGCCTTATCCTTTGCAGGAGGCTTTACATACTTTTCTGACACTGTTTTCATTCCAACAACATTCTCTTTTTTCCATTTCTCTAACTGTAAATGTATAAACATTTCATAGTCATCTAAACTTTTTATTTCCAATCCTATTTTTTCTGCCTTAGAATGAACCTCCTTAGGATTATTTAGAAGTGCGATGGAATTTATCCACATCAAAGGTCTCATATATTTCTTCTCATAATCTGTTCTTCCGGCCTGAGGAAGAACATATCGAGCTCCACACTTATCTCTAAGAATCTTATCATATATACCCGGCTTATTCATTTTTCTCATAGCTTCAGAAATATCCTTATAATTAGATGAATCCACCCTATCAAAACCATATATTTCTTTGAGAGCTATTTTTACTGCCCTAAAATATGTACCATATCTTATATAATCTATGTAAGGCTCTATAACTTTCCATCTTTGCTCAAGTGGAATAGAGGTATCTTGAAGAAAATCTATTAAACGTCTCCTCTGCTGAGAAGTTATATTCCAGGGTCTACAACCCGCAGAAACAAGATCAACAGCTGTATAATGTGAAAAAAGAAAACAAACATCAGGCTCTAGACTTAATCGAACCTTCTCAGGTGGTAAATGTTCATGAGCATCAACAATTTCAAAGTTTTTAAGTTCTGAAAAAATATATTCAAATATACTTTTTATGCTCATAATATAATTTTCTCAATTGAGAATAAAAAATTACTGATAAATACAAGTATACTGTTTTCCTAACTTATAAAATACCAGAAACCTATCTATCACCCAGCAAACTTCCATATTATTAGTAATTACCGGGTTATTCATACATTGACATGATGAAATATGTAAAGAGACTCTTACTTACAAAGTTTTCTTGAATACCAGGACTAAAATTTTAAAAATCTATTAATATAGTTTGATTTTTTAGTCTCTTCTAGAATATTTAACTGATGTCGATGAATGATTATAAAATTTTTAAAAAAATAAATGAAAAAATCCCTGTTCTCGGAATGGGTACATGGCAAATCGGAGGCAGTATGTCACCAGACTATAGCAGAGATAAAGAATGGATCATGGCTTTACGTAAAGGGATTGAGTTGGGACTCACACTTATAGATACAGCTGAAATCTATGGAGCTGGTCATTCAGAAGAATTGGTAGGCGAAGCAATAAAAGGATATCCTCGAGATGAATTATTTATTGTTAGTAAAGTTTGGCCAACACATGCTCATAGAGAAGATGTATTTAAGGCAGTTCAAGGCAGTATGAAAAGACTAGGTACATATATAGATCTTTATCTTCTACATTGGCCAGCAGAAAATGTGCCAATATGTGAAACTATGAAAGCTATGGAGGAGCTAGTTAACAAAGGATTTGTAAGATATATTGGCCTAAGCAATTTTGACGTTAAAGGGATAGAAGAAGCCAGATCATGTCTAAGTAAGGTAGACATAGCAGCAGTACAAAACAAACACAGCCTAGTGTATAGGAAATATGAAAAAGACGTTATACCTTATTGTAAAAGAGAGGGAATGATGTTCATGTCATATACCCCGATAGCTAAAGGCGCCTTAGCAAACAACGATTTCCTAATAGAGATAGGCAAGAAATATGGAAAAACTGCTATACAAGTGGCCTTAAATTGGCTGATATGCATAGACCCAGTCGTACCTATTCCTAAGGCTGGTAGAATCGATCATTTAAAAGAAAATGCAGGAGCTATGGGATGGAGATTAAATAAAGAAGATTGGGATAAAATAGATAAAAAATTTAAAGTTTATCTAGATCTTGAAAAATAAAAATAATTTAAAATTTTTAATTTATTTTAATTAAAACATTGTTTTTATTAATATATATTTTTCATCAATTATAATATTTTACTAAATACTCACATTTTGTGAGAATTCCTTAAAATATAAATCATCAATGTTTAGTCCGGTGAGAAATATGATAAAATATACATATGTATTAATAATAGCGATACTAGCCGGATTGATAATTGCTGCTTTTCCACTATATTCATCTAACATAAGTCAAGCCATATTTCCTAACACACATTACGATTCTTATAGGAAGGGAGAACATATTAAAGATCACGAAAATACATCGATCAATTCAATTCCTAAAAGTGATTTGAATAACGATGAAGTTGACGCAATACTTTATATTCGTGAAGAAGAAAAGCTTGCAAGAGATGTTTATCTTACACTCTATGAGAAATGGAATCTTCCCATATTCAAAAACATAGCTAGTTCTGAACAGATTCATATGGATGCAGTAAAACAGCTTATCGATAGATATGGGTTAAAGGACTCGGTAGTAGGTGAAATAGGTAAATTTACCAATCCAGAACTACAAGAACTATACAATAAACTTGTCAATAAAGGCAGTAAGTCTCTTGAGGAAGCTTTGCAGGTCGGAGCATCAATCGAGGAAGTTGATATAGTAGATATTAAAAAGTATCTATCAAAAGTAGACAATCAGGATATACAGTTTATTTTTAATAATTTGATAAAAGGTTCCCAAAATCATCTTCGCTCCTTCGTTAGCACTATGAAAAAATACGGCATAACCTATTCTCCACAATATCTATCTCAGGAAGAATTTAACAGAATTATAAGCATTCATATAGAAACAGGACAAAAAGGAGCCAGTCATGATAAGCGAGGATAAGGTGAGAAACATGAATATCGTAACTAGGGTAAGACAAATTACTGTATTAATCCTGTTGATAACTGGAGCAATAGTGCTAATAACTGGAATATTCCTTGAACTCTTTCCAGAGGGACCGGGTAGCGGAAGAATAACATTGCTAGGTTTATCTAAACATTCAATAAGTGATCTACACACATATTCAGGCTTCGCTGCAACTGGAACACTCATAGTACATTTAGCAGCAAATATTCATGCACTATCATTCTATCTTAAAAGAATAATAAAATAAGCATTTTTACTTTTTTAACTAGGTGTTTATATTGAGTCTATCAGGGATAGATTTCTTACATCCCTACGTTATTTTTCTTTCAGTTGTAGTAAATATTTTTTCTCTAGCTTTCCTTTTCGGATGCATACTTAAAATATTCTACGTATGGAAAACCCTCAAAGTAAAAAGATATCTTTATTTAACAATAGGATTCTCACTAATGTTTATCGGTATCATAATCGAAACCATTTTTTTAACCAATATACTTCTCATACCTAAAGGAGAAATTAGACGACTAGCAAAACTTCTCCTTACAGGATTACTATGGGAAAAACCATCATTCTTATTCTTTTTAGCAAGTTACTTAATACTCTTATATAGCTATGCAACAACTGAGAAAAACAGAATAAAAGACTTGTTTACAATTATACCATTATCATTTATATGGATAGGCATTCAATCAATATCAGCATTAATCTCAGCGTTAATAGGAATATTTTCCTATAGAAATAAGGCAAACCTATTAACAACAATTTCATTTTTCCTGCTATCCTTATCCCATATAATTGCTTTTCAATCCTCACCGAGATTCATATTGACTTCTTCAGTTATTCGTTCACTAGCTTTATTGACGCTCGTTCTTGGATGCGGGGTGATTTCCATTGCCTCAAAAAAGGAGTAGACTAGGAATAATAATCTCAATACTCGAGACTATACTTAATGAAGAAATGGCAGCTAGCAGAATAGGAGAATATGCTAACATGCCCTATGACCGACTAAAACCTATATTAGATGAACTTGAAGAGAAAAAATTTGTTACATTTAAAGTTGTCGGAAAAGCAAAAATCTATAGAATCACATCAGATGGTATAGATGCATTAAACAGACTACGTGAAGCTTATAGGATATTGAAAAATCTTGGTCTGGAATAACTATTTATCTAATCATCCAATAAACGTTTTTCTCCCCTAAGTGTTTTTATCCTTGCTATGTCCTGGACAACTTCTAATGTTCCTATATATTTTCCACTATTGTCTCTAACAGGAAAATATCTAATATAGATAAATTTATCTCCCATATGTATCCAGAACTCTGCCTTATCCATTCTACCTTCTTTAAACTCTTTTATTATCTTCTCGACTATATGGACACTTTTAGGCGGATGACAATACTTTACATTTCTACCAAGAACAGATACCGTTCTTAGAAAAATCCTATCCTTTTTTGGATTATTAAAATATCTAACCCTGTCATTTTCATCAATGAATGATAGATCTATCGGAAGATTGTTCAGTATGGCTTCAACCTCTACAGGAGATAAATAGCCTGTTTCTAAATTAATATCCTCTTTTCTAATAAATCCCTGATCTTCATCCTTTATACTTCTTAGAAATTTCCGTACACTCAAAGGAAGTCTTTCAACCTTTTCAGGATCTATAATAGCTAATACTTGATAGGGATGTATAGGTTTAGAACCAGATCTCCATAAATCGTCTATAACTATGTTTTTATAGTAACCTATCAGTTCTTCCTGTTGTTTTATAGCTACCCATTCACCTTCAGACAATAAAATTTTAAGCGTCGGATAAAGTATATTGTTTTCTCGAAATATCATATCTATAACAGAATTGGATAAATCTCTTCCATTTTTAATAATCTTATCTATTTCTTCTCCTTTATCAGATAAAGCCCTTTTAACAATTTTTCCAAAAAGCTTTAACTTAAGCTTTATTTGATCTTGTTTCGTCCACAATACTGTTGGAACAGCCTTTATGCCCCGTTTTTCTATGTATGGAAATATCAGCATCTGAAGCTTGGTAAAGTGTACTCGTATACTAGATAAATCATTAATCAAGACATTGATTTTTTCAAGTATTTCTATTCTCTTATCATTTGCCGAGAACCGCAAAGCTTCTAAATAAAGATTAAGTAATTCAACATCTTTGAGAATATATTCGTTTTCTTTAAGTAAGTTGTATAAAGGATGTCCCGATATCAAATCTTTAAACTCTGTTTTATTAGCAACAGATTCCCTAAACAGCTCTACATGTAGGTCACATAGCCTCGCTATATCGCTAGGATCTATACCATCTTTTATTAATTCTTGTTCTATAATAGGTATCTCAAAAGAAGTCACTTGTAGCAACCACTCTTTATACTTTTCTTTAATCTCACTAACTTTTTGACCTTTATGCAACATCTTAAGCATTTCTTTAAGTATCTCTTTCTTATAATCCATTTTCTTTTCTATACCCATTATAATCTCCAATATGACAATGTCATACGTTAAAATAAATCTTCTGGTTTAAATCATATAACTCATAGAGTCTATTTTTGAATATATCATAGATAAATTTGGATAATTTTAGTTATTCAACAAAATTTATCTATATATGCCTTAAAATATATATCTCAAGATATAATAGCTTCTTTAATTTTTGGTGAAAAACCCTGTGTTAGATGAAATAGATAGTAAAATTCTCAGAATATTACTTATAGATTCGAGAACACCTATTTCTGAAATAGCTAAAGAATTAAATCTTAGTAGACCAACAGTAAGAAAAAGATTGGAAAGACTAATAAATACTGGTGTCATAAAGGGATATACCATCAATATTGGAGAAAAATATCTTGACTATACCACAATAGTTTTTATTTTGAAACCAGAGAAACAGGATAAGATATTTGAACAACTTAAAAATATTGAGGAAGTATCAGAGATTTATCAATTAGAGGGATCAAAAGACATCATATGTTTCGTTGAAATAAAAGATATGAAAAATCTTCAGAAAATAATCTCAAAATTTTCCAAAATGGAAATAAAGTATGATATTAAAATAGCATCAAAGCGGCTAAGAAAAAACATTACATATGATAGACTGGCTCGTTTAGGATTAGTTACTCTTGTATGTGATTATTGTGGAAAGAAAATTGTATCTGAGCCATTAACATACACCCTCTATAATAGAAAATATTATTTTTGCTGTCCAACATGCCTTAGAGAATACAAAAAGAAAATAAGAAAAACTAAGAAATTATAATTATATTATCTTCCTTATCTTAATAATTTATTTTTATTTTTTAAATATTGAAAATAATAAAATTAATACTATATATTTGATTTATTTATTTGGTGATTAGTTTGATGGAATATTTTGAAGAAATAATAGTAGAAGGCTTTTGTTGTATGCATGGTCCCTTTGGTTGGTGGAATTCATGGACAATGTTTTTGATAGGAGGAATATTAACTATTATATTCACTGTACTAGCTATAGTTGGAATAATCCTATTCCTTAAATGGCTATCTACATTGAACAGACAACAGAATTATCCAAACATGATGCCTCCTAACCAACAGCATGTAGGAAGTTCAAACACTCATTCTAGATAAATTAAACTGGAGATAAATATGGCTATAGATCCCGTTTGTGGAATGGAAATAAACGAAGACGAAACCGATTTTAAGCTCGTTTATCAAGATAAAACATATTTTTTCTGCTCTGATAAATGTTTGGATGAATTCACTAAAAACCCAGATAAATATATCCAAAAGGATGCTTCTGTGCAAGATTTTTCATCTAAAAAACATGAAAAACATAAAGGTCATACTTCACATGCATCACATCACGAGATGATGATGCAAGATTTTAAAATACGTTTTATAATCTCCTCTATATTGACAATACCCGTTTTATTACTTTCACCATTTATACAGAATCTTCTAGGTTACTCATTATCATTTTATGGTAGAGATATCATTCTTTTTCTGTTATCAGTAGCTATCTATTTCTATGGAGGAAAACCTTTTCTCGAAGGAATGATTAAGGAGATAAAAACTAAGACTCCTGGAATGATGACTCTCATAGGTTTAGCAATATCAATAGCTTTCTTTTATAGTGCATCAATAATATTTGGTTTAAAAGGTAAAACATTCTTTTGGGAACTAGCCACACTTATAGATGTTATGCTCATAGGCCATTATATAGAGATGAAATCCTTACTTGGCGCATCTAGAGCATTAGAAATGTTGATAAAACTTATGCCATCAGAAGCACACTTAATTACTACTAAAGGTATAGTGGATGTTCCGATAAACCAATTATCCAAAGGAGACATTGTATTAGTTAAACCTGGTGAAAAGATTCCTTCTGACGGAGTCGTAATTGATGGTGAAACCACAATCGATGAATCAATGCTAACAGGCGAATCAAAGCCAGTGTATAAAAAGTCTGGAGATACTGTTATAGGAGGATCTATTAATTTAGAAGGTTCAATAAAAGTTAAGATTGAAAAAATTGGAAAGGAGACTTATCTAATGCAAGTAATTGATCTAGTTAGACAAGCTCAAGAAACCCGTTCTAAAACTCAAGACTTAGCTAATAAAGCAGCGTTTTGGCTGACTTTAATTGCTATAATAGCAGGTACTATAACTTTACTGGCATGGCTATATGCAGGCAAATCCTTCGTGTTCGCTATTGAACGAACTGTAACCGTAATGGTTATAACATGTCCTCATGCGTTAGGTCTAGCTATACCCCTAGTAGTCGCTGTATCAACATCTCTTTCAGCAAAGAAAGGAATACTTATCAGAAATCGTGAAGCCTTTGAAAAAGCTAAAGATATTCAGATCGTCGTATTCGATAAAACTGGTACTTTAACACAGGGTGACTTTGAAGTTACTGACATAATACCTCTGAACAATTATAGCAAAGATGAGATACTGATGTTTTCAGCTTCACTTGAAGCATATTCAGAGCATCCTATAGCGCAAAGTATTGTAAGAAAAGCAAAAGAAAAAGGGCTTAGTCTTTATAATCCGACTGATTTTAAAGCCATTCCAGGAAAAGGTGTAGAAGGAATTGTTAGAGGGAAAAACGTTATGGTCGTTAGCCCATACTATCTTGAAGAAAAGGGATTATCTATTAAAAACTCTGAAACAGATAATGTATTTAAACAAGGAAAGACAGTTGTTTTTCTCATAGTAGATGATAAGCTTGTAGGAGCTTTAGCTTTAGCCGACAAGATTAGACCAGAGTCATATGAAGCAGTTAGAAAACTAAAGAGTATAGGTATAAAAACATATATGCTTACAGGAGATAATGCTAAGGTTGCACGATGGGTTTCCAAAAGCTTAAATCTAGACGGTTATTTTGCTGAAGTATTACCTCATCAAAAATCTGAGAAAATAAAAGGATTGAAGAAAGAAGGCTATGTCGTTGCGATGGTGGGAGATGGAATAAATGATGCACCTGCTCTTGTACAAGCAGACATAGGTGTAGCGATCGGGGCTGGTACAGACGTAGCAATTGAAAGTGCTGATATAATATTGGTTAAAAATGATCCAAGAGACATAGTTGAAATTATAAGCTTAGCAAAATCTACATATAGAAAAATGATAGAGAACCTTTTATGGGCTACAGGATATAATGCTTTTGCTATACCATTAGCTGGAGGTATACTTTATTCAAGTGGCATATTATTAAGTCCTGCAGTTGGAGCAATCTTGATGAGTTTAAGTACAGTAATAGTTGCTATAAATGCAAAATTGCTAAAATCATAGATGACTTTACATAAATAGTCAATAAAACTTTTTAGTTATTCCCATAATTTTTATTTGATAAATATGGAGTATGTAAATCTCGGCTTCTCAGGTTTAAAGGTTTCCAGGATTTGTCTAGGCACTATGTCTTTTGGTAATGCTGCTGACTGGATGGTTGAAATAGACCAAGCTAGAAAAGTAGTAAATAAAGCTTGGGATCTAGGTATAAACTTTTATGATACTGCAAACGTTTACTCTCGTGGCAGATCTGAGGAAATAGTAGGAGAACTTTTACATGATGTTAGGGAAGAAGCTGTTATTGCTACAAAAGTCTATGCAAAAATGGGAGAAGGACCAAATGACAGAGGTCTCTCTAGAAAACATATATTAAAACAGGTTAAAGATTCTTTAAAAAGATTAAAGACAGATTATATAGATCTATATCAAATACATAGATGGGATTATACTACACCAATAGAGGAAACTCTCTCAACCCTAACAGAACTCGTAAAAGATGGAAAAGTAAGATATATTGGAGCCTCAAGCATGTGGGCTTGGCAATTTGCAAAAGCCTTCTATATAGCAGAGATGAAAGGGTATGAAAAATTTGTAAGCATGCAGAACCTGTATAATCTGCTCTATAGAGAAGAAGAGAGAGAAATGATACCCTTCTGTAAAGAGCACAATATTGGATTAATACCTTGGAGTCCAACTGCTATCGGCGTATTAGCCGGTAAATATTACAAAGATGGAAAACTTGTAGTTGATGAAAATGTAATAAGTAGACTAAAACCCGGTACACCTTCATACAAACTTTATATCGAGCCCCCAGAAAATGCTGAGATAGTTAAGAGAGTAATTGAGATAGCCCATAGCAAGGATGTTAAGCCTGTTCAGATAGCACTTGCATGGTTACTCCATAAAGGAGTTACAGCTCCAATAGTAGCTACTACAAAACCTGAACATGTAGAAGATGCTGTAGAAGCCCTCGAAATAAAACTCTCAGAGAATGAAATTAAATACCTAGAAGAACCATATAAACCTAAACCAATATATGGCCATAAATGAAATTAAAATATTATATTTTTTCTATAAAGACAGGTGTAGTTGAAAGCTTAACTTTGTTAACATTAACAATATTATCTTTTACCATAATTGGATTATTCTTTGAGTCAACTCTTGTTACAATATGTATTATCTTGACATTTGATGAGTCTATAAAAGCTGAAAGATCTATGGTTACTTCAGCATTGCTCCAAGCAACATAAATCACTTTACCTCCTACATAAATCTTGAAAAACCTTACGTTGTCTTTAACATAGATCTCCTCAATACTATCGAATCCATTCATATAGTATTGTAGTATAAAGTACGTATAATATGCGGGTGTCGGCTTCCCACTAGTGGTTAATAATGGTATAAGCAAAAACGGCCCATCCCAGAAAGAATTCTCCTTTGCAATCCAGTTCCATTGGAACCGTTCAACTCCTAGAGCATAAGATAATACGTGCATCTTAATCACAAACTCAGCATGTTCTTTACGGGTAAAATAACCAAATAATGAATCACCTGCCCTAGATGTAGTATCACTTATAAGACGTTTAAATGGTCCACCAGCCTCAACAACCCATATAGGTTTTGAATAACCGAAACTTCTCATTTTATCTAGTATCCATCTAATCTTTCCTTCTGTAAAACATATTTTTGCATCTTGGAGATGTAGATCAACGATGTCAAAATAATCCCTTCCCTTTTCAAGTATGTAGTTCACATCAGCTTTTAACTGCCTAAATTCTCTAGAATTTTCTAGTTGCTCTCGTGTATAGTTTATACCATGAAATATACCGCCATCAGGATCATTGATAAAGCCGTCCACATAAGCTATAAGTCTAAGTTTATCGGATGCAAAACCACACAATATTATTTTGGCATCCGGCATAACCTCTTTAATAGCTTCACTAGAAGCTTTCAGTAAATTAACATATCTTTTAGCATTTTCAGGATTTTCTGGAGATGAATCACCTCTGTCATACCAAAAAGTAGGCCATTCCTCTAATATATGCCAATTCTTAACAGGTGCCTTTAAACCCTCCATATCATCGATGCCATCATAGTCGTATCTCTCGGCCATAGCTTTAAGAAAATTTTTCCATGCCTCTATATCATTAGGATAATCACATACACCAAGAAGACCTCTTTTGTACCTAGAAAAACTCCATGGCGTTGCCCAAGGACTAACAGGCATAATAGTAAATGTGGGCTCTAGATCTAAACTCTGAATTTTTTTCACTATAGCATCGACGCTCTTCCAGTTATATACTCCTCTAGAAGGCTCGACTATTCCCCATACAACAACAGGAGACATTGAAACCCATCCAACACCAGAACTAGATATGTTGTTGGAATATTCTTCGACGAGATGATTAACGCCAAATCTTACATCTTTTATTTTGTCTCGTGTAAATCTATGCCAAAAATTCTTACTTCTAAGACACCTTAAGAAAATACTGACAAAAACTATTGTGGATAAAAGTAGAACTATTAATAATATTAAAAAAGGTTTTCTCATTTAATCATCTCATATATATTAATAGATAGATATATAATAATTATAAAACTATCAATTTTAAATATATTACTAAAATTTGACATGAAAAACTATACTTCTACACCGGCTTGCAATAACTTGTTGAGTAACTCCTTAACCTCATCCAAAGAAGCAATCTTCTTCATAGTAATTATCACAGCATTAGGAGGAATAAAACTTATACTAGCCTCTTCAAACTCATACTTTATAACGAAATCAGCTACACCACTCTTCTTTTTAGCTACCCTATCCATCCTCTTTTTAAATTCTTCAACCTTTTCATCCTTAAGTTTTCCACCGTATGAATTACTGCTCACACATACAGGATAGACACTTTTGAAAAACTCTTCAACACTCATATGTATCTAAATGAAAAATATAACTTATCTATTTTTTGATATATTTACAAAAGGCATATCTTTTTGCAATGGATAAAACACTATTTTCTAAATAGAAAAATTCATGAACAATAAGTCTTTATTATCTATCAATGGATATTCCTGACTGGATAAGAGAATGGATAGCTAAAGATAGACTAGTATATAACAAATATAGGATAAGTCTAGAATATCTGAGACATCCAAAAAGAATACGGTTTGTAAAAGGTGTAAAAGACAAAGAAACAGGCGAATGGATAAGCTTCGAATACATAGTAAAATCAAAGAAATATGGCAAATATAGAGTCAAATATTACCGAGGAAAATATGAATGTAACTGTCCCTTCTTTAAACATAGACAAATATGTAGTCATATATTGGCCGTCTGTCAGAAAACAGGTATATGGCCTAAAAAAGAAACTATTTTCTATTCAAAAAATAAAAAATTTAAAGAAGAAAATCAAAACTAAGAGACTTTGAAGGAGTAAAAACTTCTGCATACTTAACACCAGCTAACAAACCATGATATGAAGTCACAGTCTTTATCCTTTCAATAGGATCAAAACCATGAAGCCTAGTACTTCTCAGCCAATCAACCTGAGACTTATGTGCTTCCATGGCTTTAATCTTATATTCTAAATAATCGCTTATATCAACATAGATATCAGTCTTTAACCCTTTACCATAAAAATATAAGCTATCAACCACATGTGGCTCGCCTTCTACCTCAAGAGTTGGAAGTCCTGCAATAAATACAGCATCTCTAACGATCATAGAAGTATTCCTATGATCTTTATGATATTCATCCAATGCATGTGTTATAACAATATTGGGTTTAATCCTCCTAATTACTTTAACAACTTCTAGTATAGAATTCATATTATATTCTAGATGCGCATCCCTATAACCTATAAAAATTGGTTCTGCCCCAATAATTTTAGCAGATTCAAGACATTCTTTATGTCTAATCTCCTTAAGCTTCTCTGGAGGAATACTATAATGTCCATATTCTCCGTTAGTCATCCAAATGATAAAAACCTTATAACCGTTCCTAGCATGCTTAGCAAGCGTACCCGCAGAAAAAATTTCGTCATCTGGGTGAGCAACAAATAAAGCAATGATCTTATTCAAAATTCCTCCCCAAAATATAATTTACTCATATATGATTAAAAAGTATGAAGTTAGAAACATTATAAATACATTATATAGTAAATATTATAGTTAATATTAACGGAACGAGAAGTGTATGTATAGCTCCATGTATTAAGGCAGTCATCGAAAACTCTTTTCCATAAACCATCGAGTATACAGGAAGAGTATTATCCATGGTAGTAGCACCACCTATACTTAGCAGAGATAGACGGGGTTCCTTTATCAATGGAACGACTAAAAACGTTAATTGCTCCCTAAGAAGATTAACCAGAAAAGCCAGCATACCCATAATGGGACCTGCTTGAAGACCTATAAATGGTCCAGTGAAACTGTACCAACCCATACCCCAAGCTATTGCTATCGAGACACGGAGATCTGTGCCAGTTATAAACCAAAAAACAAGACCTGTAAATAAACCATTCAGAAAACTTTCACTTACAGCTTTAACGGCCTCACGTCCGTTCGAAAAAATTGTCTCTTTAGTAAAATATCTGGATACAGACAAAGCAATCAGAGCTATAAGAACATATAGCTCAAGTCTAATAAGCATACTGAGAAAAATCGAAAAATGCTCAGGAATAAAAAAGCTAGTAATCCAACCTAGTAGAACCATAAAAAGTATAGTAATTGAAAACCCAGATCTTTTTCTACTGCTTAAACTGAAACTTCTATGAATAATGATTCCTGATATTAGAGTTATAGTAAACAAACAAGACAAATATAGAAAAGCTGAAAAAATTATCAAAAACATATTTGAAGATAAACTTTTACCGCTCCACACACCTATAGTAAACACTAATATACCTACGATAACCATGGATAGCTTCTCTAGATTCCTATGATAGAAAAACCTACCTAACACTAAGAAAGCCATAAACACCAGTATTAGTGTAATGCTGTCAAACATATGAATAAAAATTAGTGAATTATTATAAGTATATTCTTCTAGGCAATAATATATTATGTAACACAATAGTGATAACACATAAATATTTTAATATACATAAATATTTGTATGCCAAACATTACTTTGTCAATACCAAATGACATATATAAGAAAATGAAAGAGTATAGTGAAATAAAGTGGAGTGAGGTTGTTAGAAAAGCAATAATTGAATACTTAGAGAAATTAGAGAAGAATAAGCTTGAAGTTAGTACGAAAAAACTTTTAGAGGAACTTGGTAGCGAGTTTAGAAAAGAATTAGAGAAACTAGAATTAGAAAAAGCTATAAAAGAATATAGAAAGATGAGGAGTCTAGAATGGAAGAGGCTCTCTATGATACAAGTAGATTAATCAAAGCCTATAAGAAAAAAGAAAATATCAAAGGATACACAACAATATTCAACATTATAGAATTTCCAAAAGCTTTGGAATTTGATCTCATCGTCTTATATCCATCAAAAAAGGATTATAAACTAGCCTTAAATATTTCTACAAAGCTGCTAAACATAGGAAAACCTATACCGGCTATCGATATAATAATTTCAGCCATAGCCATAAATAGAAAACTAAAAATTATTACACAAGATAAACATTTCTTATTTGTCAAAAAAGTAATAAAAGATTTCAAAGTAACGATTGAGAATAATGAAAATCGTACAAATTAATGTTTTTCTTATAGAATATAATAAAAAGATTTATACTTTAAAGTATTATACTTTAAAGTATGAGTAATATAAGTATATTTATAGATAGAGAGAAAGAACTAAATGTTTTAGAAGAAGCTTATAATAGTGGACGGAAAGAACTTGTAATCATATATGGTAGAAGAAGAATAGGAAAAACATTTCTTCTCTCTTTTTTCATTAAAAGGAGAAAAGGAGTTTATCTAGTAGTGAACTTTGAAGATAGAGATGCAGCTTTAAGAGATCTGATAAAACAGTTAGAAGAACAAGTAAAGTTACCATATCCACCAAAAGTAGAGAGCTTTAGTGACTTCTATAAATTGTTGACAACTATTAGAACTAATCTAATAGTTATCGATGAATTTCAACGATTACATGGAACAGGTGGTGTAACAGAGCTCCAAGGTTTTTGGGATAAACTTTTTTCGAAAAAAAGTATATTGATGATATTATCTGGATCATCCGTAGGCATGATGGAAAGGATAGGTCTCTCTCATGAATCTCCACTTTATGGGAGAGCTACAAGAATATTAAAAATAGAAGATTTCAGCTACAATTCAACAAGAGCCTTTGTTAAAGAGTATGATGAAAAAGATAAAATTAGAACATATGCAGTCTTTGGAGGCACACCAGGCTATCTATCCCAAATAGATGAGACAAAGACACTTAAAGAAAATATTAGGGATCTTGTGCTAAAGCCTGGCGCGCCGCTAAGAGAAGAACCATATTTTCTATTAGCTACTGAGATAAGAGAACCTTCAAGATATACTCAGATCCTGGAAGCGATTGCATCTGGTGCAACAAAACTAGGTGACATAGCTAATAAATCAGGGATAAAAGTTAACGAGGTAGGAAAATATATAAGGATACTTGAATCCGAGCTTGACTTAATTGAAAGACGTTACCCATTGTTAGAAGAGGGAAAAAGGGGAAAAACTAGATACTATATAAAAAATAATTTCTTTAAATTTTGGTACAGTCTAGTATTCCCATATATGAGAATTATCGAGCTAGGCCAATATAACCAAGTTCTTGAACAGATATGGGCAAAAATTGATTATTATACCTCTAAGATATTTGAACAAGTAGCGTTCCAACACTTTATTCTACTTGCAAATAAAGGAGAAATATCTTTTACTAGAATAGGAGGATGGTGGTCTAAAGACACAGAGATAGATTTTATAGCATTAGATGAAACAAGAAACACAGCATATTTTATTGAATGCAAATGGACAAAAAATCCTATAGACAAAAAAGTACTCTACCAACTAATAACAAAATCCGAAAAATTCCCTTGGAAAAAAGAAAACAGAAAAAACATCTATGTTATATATAGTAGAGCTGGTTTCACTTTTAAGAAAGAAAAAAACATACTACTTTTTGACCTCAAAAATCTAGAAGAAGAGTTTAACAAGAACATGCCTAAAACTACATTATTAACATTCAGATAATTAGGCCAAATAATGGTAATCTAAGTCTCTGATACAATAATTACCTCTTCCCACCTAGAATTTTAGATACATACAATAACATTGCCTCTCATATCTTGAAAAGTTATCTTATAATCATCTGCTATCTCCTCGGGTTTTTGCTCCTACAACCAAGAGCTCTAAGATTGAGCCTACTGCTATCCTAGTAACTTTATCACATTAGATACCACTTTTCTTTTATTTTTCAAGTAGACTATAAACCCTTGTTAAATTCACACCAATCCATAATAAATTTGCCTAAAGCCATAAAGCCATAGAGCTTATGAAGAGAGAAGAAATTCTTAGAAAGATAAAGTGAAAAGATACGGAGCTTCAGTGTTAAAAGAATAAGAAATCCTCGACTCCTTTACAAGAGGCAGGAAAAAAGAGGAGTAACATCGATATAGTTGTTTGGTTTGAAAAAGGGGAAAAATTTAACAATTTTATAAACCTCGTGTTCTTCATTGAGAAACTATCTGGTAGAAAAGTCGATTTGTTTACTCTAGAAAGCATTAGCCCCTATACAAAGCCATATATAGAGAAAGAGATTATCTGTAAAAGAGTATAAACCTTAGAGCAATAGTAAAAATATGGAAACAGGAATAATTACCAATCTATCCTTAGCCACCTCGAATTGATCCATACTTAACAAAATTTTATTTTTAAATCCAACATTTGGGAAATCTCTCTTATCAACCCTTTTTTGCCATTTTACTTCGATACCTGTATTAGTAGTGCAGAAGTCAACTTCTTTTTTCTGACTATAATAGAATATTCTTCCAAATCTTCTGATTAAATGTTCCCCTACAACCCCTTCAACTAGCCCAGGGATTTCTTCCTCTTTAATCCTAGTCTGTGTAAGTTGCTTCTTAAACACATGAAAAAGAAATGGATCAATAAAGTATACTTTTCTCATTCTTCTGAACGCAACCTGCCCCTTTACCATCGGGAAGATATTTCTCAAAACAAATAAATTCTCTAGTATCTCGAGATATTCTCTAACAGTTACATGTGAACCAATCTCCGTCTCTCTGGCTATTGAATTAAGCGAAAATCTAGTACCATAGTTTTTTAATACACCTAACAGAACGGCAGAAGTTATTCTTTCACTTCTTCCTATCTTAGCTATATCCGAAATAAGCCAGTTCCAATATATTTGATAGGTTTCCTCTCTTATTTTTCCATCTTCGATAAGCTCGTACATACTTCTTGGAAAGCCTCCAGACCTAAGATAGAGATCGAAGAGCCGTTCAATTTCATTAAAATAAAAGATTAATCTTCTAGATTTTTCGACAATCTCATCCATAGATAGCATAGATATTCTTGCTTTAATCTCTTCTTTAAGCATCTTACTACCAAAAACGTTACAAAAATCTTTAAAAGATAAGGGGAGAAAATATTTTATCCTTATATCCCTACCTGGAAACATTTCCTTCCTAAGCTCAATAGAAGAAGACCCTGTAACAAATATTGTTTTACCTTTCCCTATAGATGAATCCAAGATATATTTTATAGCTCGATACCACTCAGGTACAAAAGTTATCTCATCAAACAATATATACTTTCTACAACTTATTAGAGAGTCAGAAAACCTAATAATTTCTATAACTTTTTCAAAATCTCTTATTGGTTCACATGAAAAATATAGTATACATCTGGGATCCACTCCTTTCTCAATCAGGTACCTGACAAACAGTTTAAGAAAAGTAGTTTTTCCAACTTGTCTAGGTCCTATTATCAACAAATTTCTATTTTCAAACTCCTTAAAAGAATATTCTATTTTTTTAACCTTTGATAAAGCCTCTTTAACTTTTTCATCATCATAAATCTTCTCCTTATCAATCCACCACGGATTCTGCTCTGTCAGTAGCCTAATCTCCATAATTGATAATAAAATATCAAAAAATTAAATTTTTTGATAATCAATATCATTTTTATATTATTTTTGGATTATT
>JAGGXB010000002.1 GCA_021163245.1 Thermoproteales archaeon | reverse complement strand
CCATTATCTGATTTATAAAGTTATATGAATCAAAGTATGAAATTTATAAGTTTCAACAAATTTTTATTAAGCCGATATTTTAGCATTATGAAGTCTAAAAATAGTGATGTGTATCCAATGAAAAGAATAATACATGCAAATATCAGAGAGAAAATTATTTACATATTTTTAATAGTGGTTATTTCCATTACAATTGGTTGGTTAATGAATGTTCCTTATAGTGAGGAGGTTTTTGATTTTATAATTTTAAGAGGTGCTTGGTTCTTTTGGAATATTTGGACATATTATTCCATAATTCTTTTTATGATTCTTTTTGCTATTTTATCATATGCTTTGTTTATGGCATTTAAAGAAAGAATTATAAGTAAAAAATCGTTGCTAATTGTTACTTTTGCTTTTCTTATTTTAGTTTTATCAATGATAGGAATTATTAAGCTCCTTTATCAACATAATCCTATTCAAGAAATTCAATTTTTGTATAGGAAGAAGGTAAATCAATCGGTATCTATACCCTCTCAACCGAGCATAAATCCCTCAACATCTTCGAAAAATAATTTGACGAAAGGGCCTTTGAGGATTTTGAATGTTAACTCTAATACTAATCCTCTCTTAATAATTTTCTTTGTTATTTCGATTTCTTTCCTTTTACTGATTCTTTTCTACATGAAGAATACGGGTGTTATAATAAGTGAATCAAAGGATATAAATAAGATTGGTTTTCCAGAGAAAGAGATAAACACATCTAAATTTGAGGTAAGGAGAATAAAAACTATCAATCTAATCGATGTATCCATTGATGACATTTTAAAATGTGAAGATGTTAGAAAATCGATAATACTTGTTTATATTAGGCTATGTAATATGCTTCGTGAACATAATATAGATGTGCCAGAAAACATAACTGCTAGAGAGTTTGAAAATAAGGTGTTTTCTCTATTACCCTTTATGCCTCGAGACTATTTTCATCAATTAACGCTATTATTTGAAGAAGCGAAATATAGTGATCATAAACTAACCTTTATTCATAAGAAAAAAGCATTGGATCTTCTTCTGAATATAAGGAAAAGTTTAGTGACTCTTCATGAGAACAGAAATGTATAGAAGTTTTATAAAATATTCGATTCTTTTTGGCTTTGGGATATTACTATCGATATATTTATTTGACACGAATATGGGTTTATCTAAGATAATATTTCTAATTTCATTAAGTTTATATGCGTTAGTTCTTGTTGGTGAAGTTTTAGCAAATTCAAGGAAAGTAAAGCATGAGGATATTAATATAAAGTACTTTTATGGGGGGGAGATACAAAGTTTAAAGGATGAATTAGATATAATTGAGAAAGGTATAAGAAGTAACTATATTGTTCATGTATTAAGAGAGATAATATATGAGAAGATTAAAGTTAAATATGATTATGTTAATTTTGACGATTATGAAGCATTAAAAGAAATAATTAAAGATGATGAAATACTAAGTTTATTAGTGAATAAAGATTTTTCAATAAGTAATTTAGATAAACTTGAAGAAATGTTAAAGAGAATAGAAAGGTGTTGCTGATGAAAATTGAAGATATAGAGAAATATTATGCAGAAATTTCTAAGGAAGTTGGAAAAGTTATTGTAGGTAAAAAGGAAGTAATTGAAAAGTTGTTTATGGCTATACTGTGCAACGGACATGTATTATTAGAGGATTATCCTGGATTAGCTAAGACGTTAATGGCTAAAACTTTATCCATTGTACTTGGCTGTAAATTTAATAGAATCCAATTTACACCTGATCTTTTGCCTGCTGACATAATAGGAACATATATTTTTAATCAAAAAATCGGTGATTTTGAGCTCAGAAAAGGACCCATATTTACAAATATATTATTAGCAGATGAAATAAATCGTGCGCCTCCTAAGACGCAGAGTGCTCTACTTGAAGCAATGCAAGAAAGACAGGTTACAATAGAGGGTATTACTCATAAACTTGATGAGCCTTTTGTTGTTTTTGCAACTCAGAATCCAATAGAGTTTGAAGGTGTTTATCCTTTGCCAGAGGCTCAGATTGATCGATTTCTTATTAAAACAAGCGTTGGATATCCTACGAGGGATGAAGAGACTGAAATCTTAAGAAGGAGAATTGAAAGAAAAAAGGATTCATTTGATGTTAGAAAAATTTTGGATAAAGAAAAGGTTTTAGAGATGCAGAAAAGTGTTGAGAATGTGCATGTGGATGATGTAATATTAGAATATATTGTAAACATAGTTAATGAGACTCGAAATCATCCAAGTATAGAAGTTGGTTCCAGTCCAAGAGGCTCATTGGCATTGCTAAAACTTTCTAGGAGTCATGCCGCTATTTATGGACGTGATTATGTTATCCCAGATGATGTTAAGTTTATTGCAGTTGAAGCACTTTCACATAGAATTCTATTGAAATCGGAGTATTGGGTTAAAGGTATAAAACCAGAGAATGTGATAGAGGAAGTATTAAAGCAAGTGCCAGTTCCTAAGGGTTTGTAGATGTTTACTGTTCGAGCTGTTTTTTATCTCTCTATCAGTTTTGGAATATTTCTTCTTTCAATTTTAACTGGTTATTATCCATTTTTGATTTTAATGCTGCCTTTTATTTCATTATTATTTTTCTCATTCATTTTATCTCCCTCACTTAATCTCGAAGATGTAGAAATTCAACGAGATGTTAGTAGCACAAGGATATTTGTGGGCGAAGATATCAATGTTAAGATCAGAATTAAAAATAATTCCATTCGAAAATATTTTATTGAGGTTAGTGACGCCGTCCCCAATTATTCAATTGTTAAAGACGGTTTATCGAAAACAATTCTTACTTTAGAACCTGGATCTGTTTTTACTCTAAATTATAAACTAAATTTTCCTAGACGGGGACATTATGATATAGGACCATTGGAGATTGTAGCTTTTGATTACTTAAAAATTAGATTTAAAAAATATACAGTTGGAAGATCTATTACTGTTTCAGTATTTCCACGTTTTATAGACTTGAAAGGTTTCACTGTAAGTCCTAAAAAAACAGGTGTTTGGCCAGGAACAATTACATCTCGTAAAAGCGGTCAAGGACTTGAGTTTTATGGTATCCGTGAATATAAGGTCGGTGACGAAATGAGAAGAATAAACTGGAAAGCATATGCTAGACTCCAAAAATTGGTTACTAACGAATTTGAGAGTGAAAGAGTAACTGATATACTTATTATAGTGGATACTAGTGGAGGAGAAGTTTTAGGTAATTATGCCTTTACACTACTTGAGTCTGAGGTAAATGCAGCTGCCTCATTATCATGGCTTTTTTTAAAATATGGAAATAGGGTAGGGGTAATAGTTCATGGTAGATATAGAGGTTGGATAAAACCACATTTTGGTAAAAAACAGTTTCTTCGGATAATGCATTTTCTAGCAGACGTATCGCTTGGCGGAGTCATATCGTTAGACTATTTACTTAAAAATCTTCTTCCATTATTATTGAAACCTAAAACACAAATAATACTTATTACGCCTCTACTGGATAATAATATAATTTCTGTAGTACAATATGCTTTATTAAATAACTATAATATAATGGTCATAACTCCCTCTGTCTATTACTTACTTTTAGATTCGTCTGATAGGAAAGAAAGAATTATTGGACATTTATTAAAAATAAAAAAGGAAAATATGATAATGCAGGTAGGGCGTCTTTGCCCTATAATTGAGTGGAATGTTGAGACATCCTTAGATAATGTTTTAAAATATGCAAAAGTTACATTGAGGTTGTTTGCGAGATGAAAAGGTTTTTCATGTTAACAAGTTTTTTAGTTTTAATTTTTATTGTTGTCTCATTTGGAATAATTTTCCCAAATCTACTAATAACAATAATTATATTAATTTTAGGAACATTTTCAATTTTTCTTAATAAAAAAGAGGTTACATTTTTAGTTACATTATCTTTTATCGTACTTACGGT
>JAGGXB010000045.1 GCA_021163245.1 Thermoproteales archaeon | reverse complement strand
TATCAATTATGGTTATAGATTTCTTCTTTAGAGCAATCTTATCTTCATCTAATTCGCCTATTATAAGAGAGTATCGAGGAGAGTTACCTCTAGGATTTTTATCTGTGATATTTCCTATCCAGTACAGTTTACCATTTGAATGTCTTATCAGAGTAGAGTAAGTTCTCCCATTATCTCCTGAATAACTCACATACTATTCACTTGGGTGGTCAGAAAGACTCTGAAGGGTACATACTCTGATCATCTTAAGACTATAAGAATCAACATAAGACAAAGCACAGTTTACACTAATACCCTTGTATGGAGGCTCGTGAAAAACCTCTTTAAATTCTTTCATACTATTAACCAATTATATCATAACTCTGTTGTGGATATTAAACTAAATTATTTTCATAAAATAATTACAATCCATAATTCATATCTCATATAATGATTTATGAAATCTTAATTTCTTATAGATTTAGAGCATAATCATGTTTACCTTAGCCGAAATAAATAATTATTTTCATACCTGGTTATGACTCATATTACAGTTGATGAATATAACAATGTTTGTTGTTATAAACAACAATGTTTGTCCATTTGTTTGCAGTTAATAACCACAATGAATACAGATCTTATTAGAGGATCATTGATTCGCACCGAGAAGACATGAAAAAAGTGCTAACAGAGAAAAATTATTAAATTGTATTGATAACGGTGTTGTGCGAACATAGGCTTTGCTTTATCAGATAATATAGGAAGATTAATGGAGAACCTAGGCGCCGTAGCTATACGTTCAAAGAATGGAGAATATACTAATGGAAAAATAGTCAAGGATACAAAGCATTAGTAGAAGCAAGTAAAGAACTCAAGTGTAACAATCTAACTATAGTTACATGGCATCTAGAAGACAAAATAGAACAATAAGAGTTATACCATTATAGAACATGGTTACTAAGCTAAAACTTTTAACATTCTATGTGAGGTATACAGGCAGTAGAGCATAACAAGAATGTCTAGACGAATTAATGATTATATTGTCGTTAATTTTTTAAAAACTTTAACTAATATATTATATGAGGGGGTCAGCCTAGCCTGGCACAGTCATGGATCCTATGCCACGCTCTTCATCTTCCCCCGATGAAATAATTTCTCTCCTTTATAACTAAAACCAGATTTTACAGAATAGTAAAAGTCTTTTAATGGAGGACTTAAGCTCTATATTTACCATTGATTACAGAGTTGAGAAATTTTGTCTTTTAATAATAATTATTGTTGAAAAACTTAAGAAAACCTATTGATAATTTGATACAGGAAAAACTTATAAAAGTGACACAAAATTAATTTTTGTGATTATTTTAAAAAGATTTGAAGATAATCTTGTAAGAATATCCTATAGTCTGAAAGATTATGACATAGTTAATTTTCTATATTTACTAATTCTAAACCGTGTACAAGATTTTAATCATAGTTCATCGAGAAAAGAACCTGAAGACCATCCCATAGATCAAGTAGAGAAAGGTATCCATGTATCCGGCAAAAAGAGAAAAAGTACTAAAATAAAATTTCTGAATTAATTATTTTTCAGTAAAAATATTTTATCAGAAAATAGCAGTAGAACAGTCTGTGTTATTTTTATATGCTGATTTTCTGGGCGCGATACTATTTTTATAAGCTTCGGGTGTCATTATAATATTGGCAATATGGAAAAAAGAAAACTTTTGGAAAAAATAAAAAAGCAATACTGGAAATAGCTAAGAAGCATGATGTAAGAGTAGATAAGATTGTATTATTTGGTTCTCGCGCTAAAGGTTATTATAAAGAGGATTCAGATTGGGATATACTTGTAGTCATTGAAACGAAGCTTAATAGTGAGAGAAAGTTAGAGTTCTGGTATGATGTTTATAGAAGTCTTGGGTTGCCAGCAGATATCGTTATTGTTTCCAAGAATGTTTTTGAGAGATTTAGGGAAAGTAAAGGCTTTATCTATAGTAATGCTGTCGCTGAAGGGATAGTGATGTGAGAGAGGATGTTAAGAGATGGTTAGAGTATGCTGACATGGATCTTTATTATCAAGATTAGAAATGGGTGCGAAGCGTATATCTTCGTTAACTTAGTTGAATTTATTTCTAAAAACTTTTCTTAACGTCTTCTAGATCCCATATAAGATAACCTTCATTCCTTAAAGATTCTTTAACTTTATCTTTAATTTTTTTGGCGATGATTCCATAGTATTCTGTCCGTTCTCTGTTAAACCAGTTAACGATTTTTGATTTTGATTTAAGCTCGTATAATATTCTCATAATCTCTTTATTGTTATCGAAGTCTTTCCACTTAACTTCGAAAAACGCTATATTTTTGGTTGCCTCATTATAAACTATCAGATCGATCTCAAACTCGTTTCTACCTTTCTGTTTGATTGGTATTTTTCCCCAATATCTACCCATTTTCTGGGGTTTAAATGGGACAATGTTTCTCCCAAATATCTCAGGTATGCGTCTTTCAAAAACCTTCCCAAAATACGAATTGAGATTCTTCTTAACATATTCTATCAACCACTCTTCTCTTATCTGATAGGCAGAGAGATTTCTATGGAAGAATCTAAACCAGAAGTTCATCAATGGATGCCTTATATAATATCTTCTTTTTCTCTTAAATAATCTCTCCTCTACACCTATTATCTCAAAAAAGTTCAGTAGATCATATAAATGTCGTGATATGGATGTTGCTTTCCTGTTAAGAAATGATGCTATCTGAGAAAGAGATGAATTTCCATTGGCTATTGCCGTCAATATGTCATAATAGATACCGGATTTCTTCCCAAATTCAAGTGAAAGAATATCCATAACCTCATCTTCCAATACTGCGTTTTCACGGAGGAAAAACCTATCGATTATTTCATAAACATTAACCCCCATGAGATTCTCGTCCTCTATACTAACGTAATATTTTGGGAAACCTCCGAAAATAAGGTATAATTTAGTGATCTCCTCTATATCCTCTATTTCTAATTCTCTGCACATATTGGCAACTGCTTTAAAATCAAGTTCAGTTAGTTTTAATCTTCTTTTTATCCGTCCGTAGAGTGGCTCTTTTTTATTTCTAAAAATTTTCTTGACTAAGCCTATGGTTGAGCCTGTAAAGATTAGAAGTAAATCTTCTCTGTTCTCATTCAGGTCTATGAACTTTTGGAAAATGCCAAATATGGAAGGTTCTACTTCAATAAAGTTTTGAAACTCGTCGAAGGCAACACTACCTTTAACTCTATCAAATATGATGTGAACGAAGTCATCCCAGGTAGATAAGGATTCTAGCCGAGTCATTATCCCTTTATTTTTAAGAATTTCCTCGAATTCCTTAAGCAACGTTAAGCTACTTTTTCTCTTATTGACAAAGAAATAGAGATCCTTATTTGTAAGAAATTCTACCAGTAGCCTAGTCTTCCCTATTCTTCTTTGACCAAAAATTACAATAGTAAACAGCTTTTTCCTAGATAGATTTCTTGCTTCATACAAGTATCTCAACTCCTTTTCTCTATTGATAAACCTCATAATTATTCACTTACTGAATAATTCACTTACTGAATAAATAAATCTTTTTGGTACATACAAAATTTATTAAATTATTCAATAGGTAAATAATAAGGAGATATCTGTTGTCTTAATTTTTGAACTAGAAGGTATGTTCTCTGTGTCGCTGAACGCTTCACAAGTAATTGTAGATATTGCATGTAATGTATATATGATATTATTCAACCATTTGCACTGTTGTTTCAATACCCTTTATCAGTATCTTTTTCAAGTCTATATCTGATTTCGAAAAGTTGAGTATTTCAACACCAATAATCTCGCCTTCTTTGCCGAGGTCAAATATCACATCTTTTTTAGCCTCTATACTATCAACTATCTTTCCACTTCTAATCTTGATACATAAGGCATCCGTTACAGGATCATATTCAAAACAATACTCCATTATAATTACACTTAGTGTATTATTTCATAAGCCCTGTAAAATTTATTTACTTTAATTATATAAAATAGAAAATTTAGGAGTAGTAGACATTATTTTACATATTATGTAATTCATATTTTGATCAATGTTTTGTTTTTCATAACACTTTATAAGGCTCTAATATAATAAAAGAGCAAAATGTTCTACTCATAGCTTATATATCTGATGTCAGTATGATACAAAAGTTCTTTAGGTTTTTATAGATCTCGAAATAGTTATGATTCTCGATTTTCACTTTTATAAATGAACTCTATTTTCCATGAACTTATATGTGTATTTCAATAGCCTAAAGAGACTTATTTGAAGAGATTTAGATATCGAATAATGAGAATAATATGAGGTAGGAAAAATTTATTTGAATAGGATAAATATGACATAGATTGTTAAGGTTACAAGGAGAGGACAGATAACGATTCCTATGGAAGTCAGGAATAAATGTAATATAAAGGTAGGGGATAGATTATTGGTTAAAGTTACAAAGGATGGAATATTGTTAAAGAAGATTCCTGGAATAGAGGAGATGGCTGATGTTGATTCCCAGTATGGGGATATTAATGAAGTAAAGAGAGAACTTGAGAAAATTAGAAAGGAATATTGAATCAAGAGAGTTATAGATATTAGATTTCTGGTAAAGTACCCGTATAATAAAGACAAGACGGTTAGGGATAAAGTTATTAATAAACACAAAGAGGTAATCAGTAGAAATAAAGGTATTCTACTCACAATTGTTATAGATTAGATAGTAAACATTACTTGTAAATGATCCCTGTTTCATATTATAAAAGAAGTTAAAGACTGAATGGATATAGAATCAGCTCCAACTATAACTCATAGTATTAAATGTCAATGTAATACATGATGAGATAAGGTTTTTATTATTGAATTATGAATTAATAATTATGAATTCAAGAACTACGATAACAGTATATAGTAGGACTAAAAGGACCCTTGAATCTTTAAAAGGGGATGAAAGCTGGGATGAATTTCTGTTAAAATTGGTTTCTGAGGTTCAAAGATTAAGACGGGAGAAAAATAGGAGTAAGCTGTCTGAAATGTTTAAGGCGGATTTTGAGGAGGTGAAGATAAAGAAATGGGCCAGGGAATATTAATAGATACTGATATATTGATAGATTATCATAAAGGGAGACTGGATCTACCTGAGGAAAACATATACTATATCTCGATAATAACGTTGTATGAGTATTCAAGAGGAACTACTAGGCCCAAAGAAGCAAAGCGGTTATTAGAAGAATCATTTATTGTAATCCCATTAAATAATCAAATATTGTTAAAGAGCATTGAAATCTGGCAAAGCTTAAAACGAAAAGGTATTTTGATAGATGACAGAGACCTAATTATAGGAGCGTCAGCAATAACCTACAATCTACAGCTATATACTAAAAACATAAAACATTTTGAAAGACTTAAAGAATATAACTTGGAACTCTTTAAACATCAATCATAGTGATTTATAATATAATGTTATTCGAGTTTCTCTAATTTTCTCAAGATTCTTCACGTTTTCAACTATATGATATCTTTCGGATCAATACGAATTAATCCCTCGACATTTTCGTATGATTTATCAAACGATAATATTTTCCTGTCGAGACTTAATGCCGTGGCTGCATAATGTGAATCAAAAAACGATAAACCTGTTTCCTGTCTTATATAAACACTGGCAAGAGTGATTTCTGGAGTTAATGGTATAAACTTTATATTTTCAAAAGA
Source organism: Thermoproteales archaeon (assembly GCA_021163245.1). Taxonomy (GTDB): domain Archaea; phylum Thermoproteota; class Thermoprotei; order Thermofilales; family Thermofilaceae; genus JAGGXB01. The sequence goes on along the minus strand of JAGGXB010000045.1, from coordinate 480 downwards.
GGCTAGTGCAGCTAGATCTCGAAATAATTGTGATTCTCGGTTTTCACTCTTATAAATGAGTTCCATTTCAAGTAGACTAATGCTTGATGCCTCGACTTTTAATTCACCATTTTTAATCTTTTTAAAGATTTCATAGGCAACCGTATAATTTTTATCATATTTGTTTAAGAAGGCAAAGATAAGATCATTTTCTATAAGCATAATTATTCACCTATTTCACCTAGAGCCAATTTCTCAGCCTGTCTCCGAAGTTCTTGAAATGATTTCTTAACTGTAAAAGCTCCATCAAGTATCGTAAATGGGTCATCGGGCAACGGAATAATTTTTAAATGACTGCCAACATTTATGACCATTACCTTTTTCTTAATACCTAATTCTTCCCGAATTTTTTTAGGTATAACTATTCTACCCTTTGAATCAACTTCTACAATACTCATAATCCCACCTAGAAAATTTAAATATTTGAAGTGGGATAAATAT
>JAGGXB010000090.1 GCA_021163245.1 Thermoproteales archaeon | reverse complement strand
TAGGAGTTTTATACAATATGAATATAAAAAGCTTCAAGAAATTAGTATATATTAAGCTTAGCCAGTTTAGCTTATAATTTTTTATTTTAATGCTTCTATTATAGTTTTTGCGAGAACTACTTCTTTTTCTTCAATCTGATGTCTTTCTAATACTTCTCCTGTGACTAAACTATCGATGATCAAGAGAACAGCTGCACTTCTAAAACCCTTATAATTAGAAAGAGTAAAAAGTGTGGCACATTCCATTTCGACCGCTTTAATACCATAAGACCTCCATTTTTTGGAGTATTTTTTCTCAGCATGAAAAGAATCGCTTGACACAACTATACCTTTCTGTATGTTTAATCCTTTATTTAGAAAAGCTTCTTCTAGTATGTTAACCAACTTAAAGTCTGGAATGGCTGGAAAACATAAATCATCAAAATACATCCCAATAGTACCACCTTTTTCATAAGCAGCAGCCACAGGAATAAAAACTGACCCTACTTCAATCCCGTCAACCAAACTACCAGCTGTTCCTAATCTTATAATAGTTTTTGCACCAAGCATATAAAGTTCCTCAAAAACTATTGCCGCTGAAGGAGCTCCAATACCATGTGTGCTAATCGTAATTTTCATGTTATTATAAAAACCTGTGTATGTTAGAAAACATCTATTTTTGTTAACTAATCTAACATCATCAAGAATTTGTGAAATCCTTTCTGCTCTTAGTGGATCTCCAACTACGATTACTTTTTCAGCTATTTCATGAGGCTCTGCCAATATATGGAAGGGTTTATCAGAAATAGAATGTTTTATGTCCATATTTTTCAAATAAGCCATATATCAAATATTTTTTTCCCTTTTTTTTCTTCTTTCAAACTCTTTTTCAATCAAATATCCATATACACCAAATGCTAATATACCCATTCCAATCAAAGATAAAACTGCACTGGATATAGAAAATATAGCCAAAGTAGTAATGTCGATTATAGAATATCTTATCACAAATATTCCTGAAACTTTAGTATTATTTAAACAATGTAATAATACTTTTAATGAGTATGGAGAACGATAAAAGAGTACACTACCTTTCTCTCTAATATAGGTTTCACTTGATGTAAAATTTTTAGAATACAGAATATATCCATCATTATCATAAAATTCTAATACGATACTAAATTTCTTTATACCTTTTAGATCTATATCATAGTATAAACGTTCTCCAATATCTCTCGGAAAAATAAAATTTAGTACTTCTAATTTGCCTTTCTTAATTGAAACATTAATCTTTTTCTTTAACTCATAGTGCGGAGATGAATAATACATTGTATGCAATGATAATAAAAAAGCAATAACAAAAAGTAAAACACCAATTATAATTAATTTTTTAGGATTTTTAAAAAAACTTTTAAGCATATAGCCAGCATTTTACGAAGTGTTTAGGACTAACTTCAATCTCTGGCGGTTCTTCTTTACATTTATCCATCGCGAAAGGACAACGAGGAGCAAAACGACAACCAGGAGGAGGATTAATCAAACTAGGTGGTTCGCCCGGAGGTACATCACGGAATTTTTTACGATTTTCAGGATCAGGATCAGGAATTGCGGATAACAAAGCCTTTGTGTATGGATGTAATGGATTCCTTAATATTTCTTTTGTTATGCCTCTTTCAACAATATGTCCAGCATACATTATAAAGATCCATTCAGAGAAGTATCTGGTAGTTGCCAAATCATGAGTAATATATATGAAACTTATCTTTAATCTATCCTGCAACTCTCTTAACAAAGTTAATATCTCAATCCTAACAGATGCATCCAACATTGAAACTGGTTCATCAGCTATAACTAAACTTGGTCTTAATACAAGAGCCCTAGCAATAGCTACACGTTGCATCTGTCCTCCGCTAAGCATATGAGGATATTTACTAGCAAAATCTTCTACTGGTGTCAATCTCACTTCTTCTAATGCTTTATATACCCTTTCTCTTCTCTCTTCCTTATCACCCATTTTATGAATTATTAAAGGTTCCTCAATTATCTTCGATATGGTAAAATGAGCAGGAAGAGCACCGAAAGGATCTTGTTGAATAAGTGATGCTTCCCTCCTATACCAGAAAAGTTTATCATTAGGAAGATGAGTAATGTCTTTTCCTTTAAATATTATTTTTCCATCTGTCGGTTCTCTCAATCTAAGAATTGTCTTACCCAATGTAGTTTTTCCACTGCCTGATTCTCCAACTAAAGATATAGCTTCACCCTCATTCAGATCAAACGTGACTCCGTCAACAGCCTTAAGGTACATAACTTCTCCAAATAATCCTTTTCTCATCTCGAACCATTTCCTTAGTTTAACAACCTTTAACAATACATTATCTTCTGACAACTATATCACCTCTTTTCTTCAAACAACCAACATTTTACAAAATGACCTTCACCAAGATCATATACAGGTGGTTCTTCTTTACATTTATCCATCGCGAAAGGACAACGAGGAGCAAAACGACAACCAGGAGGAGGATTAATCAAACTAGGCGGAGCACCGGGAATAAATTCGAGCTTTTTATCCGTACGTAGTGTTGGAACACTAGCCATAAGTTTTCTTGAATATGGATGATTAGGCTCTCCATAGAAAACTTCTGCACTTGCAAGCTCAACTATTTCTCCAGCATACATTACAGCAACTTTATCAGCAAGCTCACTACTTAACGCGATATCATGAGTAATGAAAATATATGTAAAGTTAAATTCCTTCCTTAATCGTTTTAAAAGATTCATAATATTTGCTTGAGTTATCACATCTAAAGCTGACGTAGGCTCATCAAGAATTAATATTTCAGGTCTAGTAACAAGTGCCATAGCAATAACAACACGTTGCTTCATACCTCCACTAAGCTCAAAAGGATACCTGTCAATAAAAGCCTCATGAATACCAACTAGTTTTAAAGCCTCTCTAGCTCTTTTTATAGCCTCTTCCTTTTTTAGTCCTTCATGTATCATTAAAGGCTCAGCTATCTGAAAACCAACTTTCAGAACGGGATTCAATGAATTCTGGGCGCCTTGAAAAACCATAGAAATCTTTCTCCATCTAACTTCTCTTCTAAATCTATTATCATCGTATTTCATTATATCTTTACCATCAAAAAAGACTTCTCCACTATATGTATGTACATTTCTAGGTAGAAGTCTAATAATAGCCTTTGCCATAGAACTTTTACCACATCCAGATTCTCCTACAATAGCCAAAGTTTCTCCACGTTTTAAAGTGAAGGAGACATTGTCTACAGCTTTGACAATGCCCTTTCTAGTATCATAATAAAGTTTAAGATTTTTTACTTCTAATATATTATCCGTCATCTTTCTGCACCTAAACTTCTCTAAGTTTTGGATTTACTATCTTATCTAATGCAAATCCTAAGAATGAGAAGGCAAATGCAGTCAAAATTAACATGAACGCAGGCTCCAATACCCAATAATAGTAGCCTTTATACAATGCTCCATTGTTATATGCATCATTTATAACCTTACCCCATGTCGGCAAATAAGGATCTCCAAGTCCAAGGAATGATAATCCAGCTTCTAGAAATACATAGCCTGGCACTGCACCTATTAATCCAGGTATAACTGGCGGTAGAATCTTTGGAATGATATATAAAAATATTATTCTTAAGTTGCTCGCACCATAAACCTTAGCAGCTTCAATGTAGGGATATTCTCGGATCTGCATAACGAGTGCTCTTGTACTTTTAATACCCCCACCAAAAATACTTAGTACAATGATAACAGCCAAAAGTATCCATATATCTAATTTATAAAATGTTGCTATCATAATTAAGAAAGGTAGAAACGGTATAATCATATAAATTTCAGTCAATCTCTGTATTAGAGAATCAACCCAACCACCATAGTAGCCACTAATTGTTGCAATAGATAAATGCAAAATTGTTATCATTAAAGAAGCAGTTAGTCCAAAAGACATTGCAACAGGTGTACCCCATAATAATGCAATACCCAGATCTCTTCTCATATGGTCAGTACCAGCCCAACCCCAGACCTTACCATATATCACAACCTTAGCATCAACATCCGATTCTTTACCAAACAAAGTCCCCTCGATAACTATTTTATACACGCCTTTTAGAACTTTCAAAGTTCCTACATTTGCCAAAGATTCATCTTCAACAGCAAAAAGAGCCATTTCAATAGGTAGTTCTTCTTCAAGCTGTTTTCCAACTACACTTGATGCATGTATCAAAAGGTTTTGTGAAACAATCGGGTTAATAGAAAGATAAAGAATATCATCAGGCTTTCTTAATATATAGTTAATCAAGTCTACTTTTATTCCTCCTGGCTTAATAATGTATATTTTTAATATAGGTGCATTTTTAGTATACTTCGCATCGAAAAATATGTTTACCTCACTTGGAAAATCGTCATAATCATAAGTAAAAGTAAACTCCATATACACCTTTTTAAAATCGGTGCCAGGAATTTCCGTTAAAGCTTTCGTGATACCTATCATCCCCGCTTTTTTAGAATCAAGAACTATATTCTCCGGCAAGTTCTTTCCAACTATATATTTAACCCAAACTGGCTGAGCATTTTTTGGATTCTCTAACCAAATACCTTCTTCTCCCCTCCATAAATTGATTGCAGTATTATAAGGTATGGCTATAATAGTTACAATCGATAAAACAACTAGAAATATAAGTAAGAGAATTCCGAACAGTCCTGATTTATATGATAAAACTTCTCTCAATATTCCTTTTAAACTATATTCCATACCTGCACTACTCATTTACTTCACCTCCCATACATAACCTTAATACGGGGATCTATAATTCCATAAATCATATCCAGTATCCACACAGTAGCCGCCAACAAATATGCATATATCACAGTGACTCCAACTAAAACAGGCGTATCAAATGCATTTATAGCTTGGTATGTCACCTTTCCAAGTCCAGGCCAGTTAAAAACAGTTTCCGTTATAATCGCTCCTCCCCAGGAACCAATAAGACCAAGCGCGAAACCAGTAATTATCGGAGGCAGAGAAGGCCTAAGAATGTATCTAATTTCCAGCTGTCTCGGAGGTACACCTTTAGCTCTCGCTGCTTCAACATAATCCTCTGTTGAAAAAATAAGAAAGAATGTCCTATTACTATAGCAACCTAAGAAAAATCCAGAGATAACCCACGAAGCTAATGGTAGTATCATATGCTTCAAAACACTTAAAGTGTATAATGTCGGGTCTTTTGGTGGCGGAACATCAACAAGGCCACCATATGGAAGTATATGTAGCCACGAGGCAAATATTAATATAAGGAAAATACCATAGAACCATCCTGGAACAACTGATGTTGGAGCCAATGCTATAAAAAGCTTATCGAGTTTTCCACCATAATGTCTAGATAAATATAATCCAATAAATATATGCGTTAAGAAGTTTATTATCATCGCGGTTGTGAATAACATTACTGTTTGTGGCAACCTTTCTAAAATTATCAGTCTTACAGACCGAGACCCCGTATCGCTAGTAAGATATAATGCTCTTCCTAAATCTAGAGTTATAGCGTCTTTCATATACACCAAGCTTCTTATATAGAATGGCTTATCTAATCCTCTCCTTTTAATCTCAAGCTTATATGTTTCTTTTATTAATTTATCTAGTTCATTTGCGGGCAGGTCCTTATACTCAGGATCTCTCTTAAATTGATATGTTATATCGAATAACAACTGACTTTTTATGAAATTATCAATCATACCACCCATATTTGCTACAACAATAGTAATGTAGATTGAAAGTAGTACAACAAGATATAATGTTATTCCTCTTTTTACTGCAAACTTCACAAATCCTTTAATCGCCATTTTAGCATATCCCCTTCGCAATATTTTTGATATTGAATTATAATTTTAGGATTAATATAAATATTCTCCTTACTTAATAGAATAAAATTTAGTTAAAATTGTAGAATTATTCAAAAAAATTTAAAAAAAGAAAAATGTTTAAGATTCAGTTTTCTTCTTCCCTGCAAATATAGCATATACCGCTACTAGTAATGCAACCAAAGATAATCCTAAAGCTCCGTAAAGGGTACTCTGTAAACCAGCCAATGAGCCCTCAAGTGAAGACAGTTTACTCTGAGTCTGTGCAAGTGTCGTCTCGAGTGTCGATACCTTTGCGTTAATCTGAGATTGAGTCTCGGAAACTAAAGCCTGGAAGTAGCTAATCTGTGGAATTACTGTAAATGGAGTCTCCTTTGTAGATGGCATTGCGGCATCTTTACTTAAAGCTATGGTCATTATCTTATATGTTCCTGGAGATAGCTTAGCTGTCTGTGTTGAATTCAGTTTAACAACCCAAGTACCTGTTTCGCCTGGAGTAGCTTCACCTGAAAGAAGTACATTGCCTGCAGAGTCTAGTAAGAGGTATTTAACGAATTCTATCCTATCATTTGGATATGGTTTACCTTTGAATGATAACTTTACATTAAATGTAGCATCCAAACCAGGTACTACGTTATCAGGAACCTCAACTAAAGATTCAGGTATAGGTGGTTCGGACAGCCATGCCCATCTATCTGCTTTAAATGTATAGTCTCTGAAAGCTTTAACAACAACTTGATGAGCTTGGAAGTTAACTGTATCTAGATAGAATGGTCCTGTTCCAACCCAGAAATGTCCATGTGCTTGATACCAATTCTTCAAGTTTTGGTATCTAGCTTTAGCTTCCTCTGTTGTTATATATTTGCTTGCCCATTCTTTGAATGGTATATATCCATTAGTGAGACACTCGTCAAGTGCCTTCTCAAGTATCTTGAGGCTTGGACCACCTATATAATTCATCCATTCTGCCTTTATCTTATCAGCCTTATCAGCTGAAAATGCTACACCCATTCCATGCTCTTCAGCATATATACCTATTGCAGTCACATGCCATGGAATGTTAGGCCATCCAGTAGCCCATACTGCCATAAACTCTGCTTCTTGATTAGTATAGTTTGTATAATATTCTACAACAAGTGGATGCTCACTTACTATTCTGAGTCCTCTAAAGTTTTGACGCCAATTTCTATATCCAGGTAAAGCACTTTCATCATATAATGGGCTGTCCGGATTAACTCTCTCCTGTCCAAAAGGCCATAAGGCAAACCAGTCGGCCAAAGTCATGACAGATCCATCATGATATTTAACTTTGCCTAGTATGTCTCCATAATTAACAACTATCTTTGCTTTAGCATATGTTCCAGGTGGAGCTGTTTCAAGTTTCTTTGTCGTATAGTTCCAAGCATACCATGCATCAGTCGGCACCTCCACTTTATCAACAAACTCTAACTTTAGCCAGTCACTTGACGCTCTTGTATATACGCTTTTTTCTACAACCATCGATACACTTTCGAAACGGTTAGGCATCGGAAGACCTGTATATGGGTTAGATATATAGTCAGGATCATTAAGTGTTTGTTGGACTACTGAGTCATATACCCAGTTACTACCTGCTACCGGGTTCCATGGATCCACTAATACTTCTCTATTTGCAGCTTTTATAGTTCCTCCCACTTTTCCTGCAAATCTGATAGTTCTAGCCCATATTGGGTTGTTAAATCCGGATGAAAGATCTACTGCAACTTCTATTTCTTTTCTTGAAACGAATGGTGATATTTGGTCAACCAGCCATATTCGTACCGAGTCTTTAAGCTCATAAGCTATACCCTTTCTCATAAGTTCCATTCTTTCCTCCCATGTCTTCCATTCACCGTTCCAAAGTTTTAATGCTATTTCGTAGAAGACTGGATCTGGCTTGTATGCTTGCCAGAGGGGTACTGGGAATCCTAAGTTTGTATAGAAGAAACCATAATCTCCACTATCGTCTCTGCTTATTACAGTAGAAATCCAACCTCCCGTATACACATTCCACTGTCCTTCAGCTGGATTTCCGAATAACCATATAGGACTAGCTTCTCTGCTCGACTTATACATTCTCTCAACAGTAAAGCCGAGCTTCTCAAGCTGTCCAGCTACATAATCACCTATTTGCTTTCTCTGATCTTCGATTCTTATTAGGAACCTTATTACGACTGGTTTATCATTATAATACCATTTACCTTCTTTAAGCGTTGCTCCCATTTTACTCATTTCTTCATAGATGATTTCTTTTCCTTTTTCAAAATTGTAACTATATTTGGCCTCAAGTAGCTTTATGACATCTGCCAGCCTACCATATTCTGGAAAAGCTGATATGAATGAAACCCATTTAGGCTTAGCTAAACCTTTGAATATTTCGTCTACTATATAGTTTCTATCTATTATGTAATTCATAGCTTCTCTAATTCTTGGGTTTGAGAACGGGTTAAGTTCACCGTTCTTAAATGTGGGTCCTACTGGGTTAAAGGTTAATTCATTGAAAAGACCAAAAGCATACTTATATTTAAGGTTGGGAGAAGCCTTAACTTTCTGGAAAAGATCTGGATCTGAGACATCTATTAAATATAGATGCATATCACCCTTTTCTAACATGTCTACAACTTTAGCTGGTTCTTGCTCCGCGAAAAATACTATTTCGTCAACCCATGGTCCTTTCGGAGCTTCTTCCTCAGCAGCAACATTATAAGACACAAAAGGTAACACTGTTGCAACTACAAATAGCATTATCAATAAAACAGCTATTTTTCTTGTTTTCATGTTGATCATTAAAAAATGTTATATCTTGAATATTTATGTATTTTCCTAATATTACCTAAAGATATTATCATGATACATCTTTAATGATATAAAAAATTTTTATAGTTGGGCCATATAGCCTTTTTCGAGGCGGTTGATAATGATGAACAAAAAATCTACATACATTACAATAATTATTATTACTATACTAATTGTACAGATATATGCTTCAAGTATAAATATTCTATCAGTACCCTCCTCTAAAAAAATTATAAAACTTTTATCAATAGAATCATTTAATGATACAATAATAGCATCGGGATACGTATCCGTAAATAAAAGAAAGAACCCAATCATAATTTTAGCAAAGAATAAAGTTGCTACAGTATATCAGTTTTCGTTACCATATACTGCATACTTTAAGACAAGTAAGATAATAGGAGGATATATTTATTCAATCGGCACAATTTATGTTCCTAACTCACTGAGCTATGATATCCTGTTCGTGAAATTTAAACCCCCCGATAAAATTATTTGGGTTAAAACATATGGAAGCGAACGCTATGATAGTGGTAGTGACTTTATACTATCATCGAATAATACTTTTATTCTAATTGGAGACACATATAGTTATAGTAAGCTTGGAGACGCAGATATTTTAATAATGAAAACTGACGAAGAAGGAAAAATATTAAAAAGCATTATTATTGGAACTGAAGCATATGATGATACAGCAAGGAAAATAAAAAAATTAAAGGACAATAATTTTATGCTTCTAGGCGAAACATGGAGCTACAATGTCTCTATGTCCGATGTTTTCCTGGTAAAAATTAATAACAACCTTAACATATTATGGGCTAATAGTTATGGAGGACCAAGTTATGAGGAAGCAATTGATTTAGAAGAAATTCGAAACGAAATGTGGATAATAGGTGTAAGCAGAAGCTTTGTATTAGGAGGAAATGATGGATTTGTTCTCAGATTGGATAAAAATGGAAACATGTTATCCATTTTAGGAATTGGTTCAAATGACGATGATGGATTATTAACTATTGGCTATGAAAATAGTACAGTTTATCTTCTAGGATATATCCATCTTAGAGAAAATGAACAAGACCCACTTATAGCCTTTATGAATGCGCAGAATGGAGAAATAGTAAATATGTATTTATTAGAACATGAAGGATATGAAACATTAACTGCATTTTCAAAAGATCCACATTTATTTATAGGAAAAATGTCGATTGGAAATGACACAATATTTGCAATAAAATATTCAAACAATGCTCCAACTAATAAATTTGTATACTATTCAACTTTACAAGTTAAACAAATAGGAATTCTTAAAATTAAAAATTTTAAGGAATATATCACATTTGGAGACTGGAAAAAGAGAAAACAAGCATTAATAAAAAAACCAGTATCACCAGTTGAATGGAATACAGAGGGTAATATAACTTATTTTGATATACCGAGAAAAACAAGCATTATACAAACCGGAGAATATGTAAAGAAAATAAATTGGATTAAAGAAATAGGAAAAACCTTAGAAAATAATGTTCCACTTCTTATAATGTCTATACCATTTATTGCTCTACTTTTAGCAGCTATTATACTTAAAACTAAAAAAATATTAATTAGACGTTTTTCTTAAGATAGATTTCTTTAATTAGCCCTAGATTAAGTTCTGCAGCAACCACTGGAGTTGTTAAATCCCATTTCTCTAGAACTTCGGGATGAATTTCTCCAATAATTCCAACATTACTTTTATTAACTAGAATCTCAGCCACCCTGCCTTTGATAAAGCTTCTATGTACAGCTCTCTTCAATATAAACTTCAAGTTTAGTTTCTTCATTATTGAATCAAGAACAGCGTAGATATCAGTAAACGAAACCTTTGAATCAGTCATAGCTATAGCTAATCGCTTCTCTTCTCTAACACCGTTTGGGCTTTCTAGATCAGGAATAGCTACATCTCCAGCTTCAAATATTTTCTGGGGATAATCTGCATGTTTGCTATTTGATAAAACTCTAATTAGCTGTGGAATTATCCATGTTCTAATACATGAGTACGTCTCTTGTTTTGGATTTTTAACTTCGACTACTGGTTGCTCTTCTAAACCCATCTTCGAAAAAATAACTTCTTTATTCGTCAACATATAGTTATTAACTTCTTGGAATCCATATCCCACCAATAATTCTCGTATATGTCTCGTAAAAAATTCTAATCCATCTTCTCTACCTGGATGTAAAGGTCTCATCACAACCGGTTCAACATTATCATACCCGTACGCCATTAAAATATCTTCAACGATATCAACCTCATGCAAAATATCAGCTCTATATGGAGGAACCTTAACTTGTATTTCTTTATCATTTTCTATACTAGCCGAAAAACGCATTTTTCCAAGTAGCTCGATTATTTTATTAGAATCTATATTTACTCCAAGTAATCTTTCAATAGTATCTTTTTTAACAGAAATAATTGAATAAGAAAGATCCGGAGATACAACCTCATTGTTGTTTTTCAAAACCGTTTTAATTAGCCCTATATAATCTCCTCTTTCATATAATGAAGTAGCAACAATTGATAAAACTTTAAATGCTGCCTGTAGATCTGTAGAAGTAACATCTATGAATAAGTTTTTTGTATCCAAATCAACCTTAGTGTCTTCACTATTAACTATAGGTGGAAAAGATAAGATTTTACCCTTAGAATCTATTAAAAGAGGAAAATATCCATGATCTTTAACAAGATGAGCATACTCGATTCCTTTAGGATGCTTTTCTAATATCTCCTTGAGATTTAACCGATTATTCATATCAAGCGGAACAAAACTCGCATCCTCTGGTTTTACACCCATATATTTAACTGGAGGAGTAATCTTGTCAAGATCATAAATTCCTATCGAGACCTTTCTTCTATTTCTACAATAGGTTGTATGTAGTTTTTCCTGGAGTTGCATCATTTGTTTGATAGCCTCATCATCTAATCTAACATTATGTACCGTCGCAAACAATGCTACAGGTCTGTATGAAGGACCATCAGATATACATTTAAAAAACTCAACTTTACTGTTAAAAATAGGCAGTTCAGTCTCAATGCCTAATATGCCTCGAAGAGCTCTACTTAATCCTTCAACAGAGTATAGATCAGGTCTATCATGTGTTGCCTCATAAATAATTAAATCATCATCTACTTCTTCAATCTCACATTTTAACATTGGCAAATAGTACTCTATCTGATCATCACTTAGGGAAATACCTAATAATTTCTCTAAATCAAATCTACTAATCTCAATAACTGGCATACCATCACCTTTCGATCAAGCTACCTATAAATGGCTTCTTCATATTTCTGAGAAATGCTATATCTGAAGAAAACAACTGTCTTATATCATCAATACCTAGAATTGTCATAGCAATCCTGTCAATTCCTATTCCCCAAGCCGCTACATTAGATTCACGGACACCTAATGGTATTAAAACCTCTGGTCTAAACATTCCTCCAGGAAATACCTCCATCCATCCAAGCTTTGGATGTTTAATAAAGCCTTCGACGCTAGGTTCTGTAAAAGGAAAATACGCAGGCTTAACCTTAACCTTTCCAAGACCCAATCTTCTTGCAAGCTCGTCAAAAAAACCTATAAGATGACGAAATGTAACTTGTCTACCGACTATTATTCCTTCAAGTTGATAAAATTCCATCGAATGTTTAGCATCTAAATTCTCAGGTCTAAAAACTCTATCTAACGAGAAACACATATACTCACCCTCACCTCTAGTATAGAGAGTTCTTACTGATACAGCTGTTGTTTGGGTCCGTAGAACAAGCCTTAATGCTTTTCTAGAATCCCATTTATATCCCCATCCCTTTGAGCCAGTTATCCATCCATTCTCATGAGTCAACGAAACCCTTTTCAATAATTCATAGTCATCAAAACGTCCATATATAGGATACTTCAAAAAATATGTATCATGAATCTCACGAGCAGGATGGTCCTGAGCCTGAAACAATGCATCAAAATTCCATAACTCTAACTCAACATGTGGACCTTTAACTTCTTCAAAACCCATGGAAACAAGTATCTCTCTTATTTGATCTAACAAATCTAAATATGGATGTTTTTTACCTGGAAAAATAACTGGTGGACTCTGCGTAATATCATATTCTTTAAATGATGCATTAACCCAACTTTTCTCTGACAATATATCTGATGTCAATACAGTTATAATTCGTTGCTTTCTAACTAAACCCTTTTTAAATTTTTCGAGAACTATAGGAGGAATCTCTAAAACAATTTTCGTTAAAGGTTTACGTTCAATAAGTTTTCTTCTTTTTAATAAATTTATTATGTAAGTATCGTCGCATACACCTTTCTTATTTATAATTCTTAAAATCTCCTTAATTCTTTCTATATTTTTTAAATATTCATCTTTCTTATCCTCATTTAACCGAACTTTATCTTTTTCAAACAATAGTATTTTGTTCTTCGCTAAATGTTGCAATGCAACTTTAAGATGATAACCGTCCAACTTTTTTCCATATTTTTCTAAAAAAGAAGAAATCTTATTTCTTTCAATAATCTTTACTTTTGATAAAACCTCAAGTAAATATTCCTCGGGAAAGCCTTGACTAATATAAAGCTCGCCTTCTTTAGTTAACCCATATCTATCAAGAGAAAAACGCTTAATGTTCAACAACCCTCTAACTTTTAATTCTTCTATATCTCTCATTATATCTTCTCTTTTAACACCCATTCTCTGAGAAATGTCATCTACATCGTTAATACCCTGAGATACAAGTTTTAATATTGTATACTGTTTATCAGATATTATGATTCTCTCACTTCTATCATTTTCCATCTAACCAACCCTTACTTAAATAAACGAAACTTATATAATCAATTAAAAAGGGGATAAAATTTATTTTTAACTTAATAAAAAACTCCCAGAGGCTTATATCCATTTTTTTTCATTCTTTTTGAAGCTCTGAAAAGAGCCTTACGCAACTCTAACGCTCTCTCCTCAGGCAATCCATCGTATGTAAAAGTCCAAGCACCCCTTTCTATTCCTGCAGGAAACTTCATTTTATTTTCATCACGATGAACAGGATAAAATTCTATATGAAAATGGAAGAAATCAAAATCTCCTCTACAAGGTTTTTGATGAAAAACCATAATGTAAGGCAAACTAAAGGAAAATAGGCTATTGTAACCTGCTACTATAATCTTTATTACATCTGCAAGAAATCTTCGAGAACTATCATTTAAATCAATGAGAGAAGAATAATGTTTCTTCGGATAAATATGTACCTCATATGGCCACATAGCATAAAACGGTAAAAAAGCTATGTATTCTTCATTTTCATATAGGACCCTCTTTTTTTCTCCTTTTTCAATATCAATAATTTTACCAAGTAGACATTCACCATATTCTTCATAATATTTCTTCATATTTTTTAACTCAACTCTAATTCTAGGAGGAATAAAGGATAAAGCATAGATTTGAGAATGAGGATGTGTTAACGATACCCCTATTTCCTTACCCTTATTCCTAAAAGGAAAAACATATTTTATTTTCTTATCCTTACAAATTTTCCTTGTTTCATCTGTTAAAACTTCTAAATATTTAATAAGGTTCTTGAAGGGGATGCTGTCAAGATCTCCCTCATGTTCAGTAGTCTCTACAACAACCTTACAATAACCATAACCTTCTTTCACCTTATATATATCTCTTGAAGTAGTAGATACAACAGCATCTACTTTAAGCGCTGGAAATTTATTATCTAACACTATCACATCCCAACCCTCTCCTGTTTCAGGTCTACCTGGACAAAATGGACATAATCCTTTTCTCCAAGGTCTTTTTTCTCTTTTTGAAGATACTATAATCCAAGATCCAATCAGTGGATTCCACCTAAGTTCATTGATTGATTCTGTCAACAAAAACACCTTATAGATTAAATAATAATGTTACTATTTCATGACCTCTTACTGTTAGAGTAACTTCATTTGAATTTTTTCCTGATAAAATTTTGTAAATAGGTTCTTCATTAAGATTTGCCCGCCAAACTTCTCTATATTTGAATCCAGTTATGATTTTCCCCTTTATTTCATTACTAGAAATATTGTAAAATCTTATTAACAGCCAATCTCTATCCTCAGCCTTCTTAAATGCTGTTAAAATCAATTCATCTGGAATGATTTTTATAAAGCTTTTTTTGTTTTCTTCCGGCCTCCTTTCTTTTACAGCAATGAATAAAGGTTCAGCAAAATTTCTAGCATCTTTATAAGCCTTACTCTTTAACCAGTCATATGTATGAAAGATTAGAGAATATTCGAACTTCATCTTTCTTAAACATTGTGCATCTGGGGTTGGTATTTGTGGACCCGCATTACCTCTACGTGTCACCAAATCATCCCGCGAAAGCCAACCTACACTTCTAAACAATGTTAGGTAAATTGTAGCTCCATTCTCATCCTTAACCTCATATTCAGGTAATCCTTTATTTGCAACAATAAGAGAATATGTTCCATCACTAACACCAACCCAATAATGTTGTGGATGCGTGGTTGGAGGTTTCTCAACCCAATCCTCTCCTTTGCTTACAGGTTTTATACTTCTCTCTATAACATAGAAATGATAATCTGCTATGGACTTATCGGTCTTAAATGATGTAGGAAATCTCACCCTTAATCTATGGTCCTTAGCCTTATTATCAATAATTGTCTCAATGTCTATTCTTCTAGACCCTTTATATAGGTAAACTTTCGTTTTTATAGGTAACTCTACAGTATTTTCACTTCGCTTCTGATCCTCTATATGCGAGGGTATTTTCATAACCAAATTTATATCAAGGATCGATACAACTTCTCCAATTAAAGTTTTAACATCAGCCGTAAAAGACGAACTTAAAATTTTGACATCTTTTTCCTTAGGTGGTGAATAATTATATTCATCTCCAGCATCGCCTTCATCAACATAAACATTAAATCCCTCATACACACGCCCAGTTGTCTTATCAATTATACGCAACTCTCCACCTTTCCTAGGTTCAGCTTCTATTCTATAAAACTCATTTTCTATAACGTTATTATCAGACAAACTTAGAAATACTGGTTCATTGCTTTCAACAATTTTATAAACTTTGTATCCAACAGATGGAATATTCTTGGCAATAAATCCTAACTCCGAAAAATTAGCCCAATATTTTAAGTCATCAATTTTCCTTACAGAAATCTTTTCACCACTAGACAAATCTATTAGCTCAACATTATCTTTTTTATATAAGAACTTGACAAACTCTGTTCTTTCCCACGATGAAGGATTAAAAATAATTAAATAATCACATTCTTCATCACTAGTCTTTATAAGACTTCCCAATTTCTCAAAAGCTATATTACTTGCTATCTCTATCGCTTTGAGAAACCTAGTCTCATTTTCTTGATGTAAAGGATCAGTTCCACTACCATATATACTGTCATGTGCTTGATTTTCTAGTATAAGCTTCCAAGCTTTCCATAATAATTCCTTAGGATATTTTACTTTTTCCTTAACAAAAGCTATTGAGGAAAGAGGCTCAGCATACTTTTCTAATAATAGCTGAGACCTATAATTTAGTTGCTTAAGATATATTCTTGTTGAGAGAACACCTACCAATAATGGGTGAGACCTTGCACCTCTAAGTTCACCCTTAAAAAGCTTCAAATTCTTCACACGATTTTTAACCAAATTTACATAGTCTTCTAGTGTCGTATGTCTTAAAACAAATTCAGAATGACAAGAGTTTATATGGTTTATTACTTCAGTTACATATTCCTGTGGCGGCATATGATCACATCCATTCATCAGTAGAAGAGTTTTAGATGGAGTCTTATCATAAAGATCCTCATAGAGAGATTTTATACGGTTATAAGCCTCCTCTAAATCTGGATGAGGTTCAGATTCATAAATTTTAAGAAAAACAGTAAACCATCCCTCTGGAGCACGATATATTGTCGATGCATAACTATTTTTTATCCCAAGCATGTTAGCATTACAATATCCTCTCTCTAAATGAATTGTAAAAACTCTGCTTCCATCAGGAGCCTCCCAATAAAACTCTGTGTCAAGCCATTTTTCTTCATCTCCTGTACCTCTCATAAATATAAAACTATCTATGTTAAATCCTTGTAAAATTTGAGGAAGTTGAGGTGTGTGACCGAAAGTATCAGGTAGATAACCTACTTTCATCACACCTCCATATTTTAGTCCGATTCTATGACCGATTAATAAGTTACGAATAATAGATTCTCCTGATACAAGTGCTTCGTCCATCTGTGTATACCATGGACCTATAATTAATTTTTTTGAGGAAAC
This sequence comes from Thermoproteales archaeon, assembly GCA_021163245.1. Taxonomy (GTDB): domain Archaea; phylum Thermoproteota; class Thermoprotei; order Thermofilales; family Thermofilaceae; genus JAGGXB01. Next base: position 22,620 of record JAGGXB010000090.1, on the reverse strand, counting down.
GAGATATCTTATGATTTCTTCCTTCTCTCTATTTATATCTAGATAATCTTCAATTACAGAGACTTGTCCATCCAACATAAAAGCTCTATATTCTGGATTATTAGTTAACACCCTAATGGCTTTATCTATAACTCTAAGAAGTCTCATCCTATATTCCTGAAAAGTTAGATACCATTCTCTATCCCAATGTGTATGAGAGACAACATATCCCTCAATAGGCATATCGTTTACCTCAAAATGAAAAATACGTATAAACATATTATTAGGTTTACTATAATTGAATAGATGAGAACATGAAAATTCTTCATTTTTCTGAATATGATAACTATGAACAATTAAAAAAAGCCATCAATTTGTCACTTCAATACGATTTTGTGGATGATACTTTTTTAAAAACTCTAACATATAAGGATCCAAATTTCAACGAAAATGATATTTTGATAGCAATTGAGGATAATGAGATCATTGGTTTTATTTTTGGAGTAGAAAGAATAAAAGAGCCTCGTGAAAAAGTCGAAGAGCATAAAGAGATTATGTGGATTAAAGCTTTTGGAGTTCTATACAGATACAAAAATAAAGGAATCCTTGATAGGTTATTTAAAGAATTTGAAGAATATGTGAAGGAAAAATTAAAAAAAGTTATAAGAATTTCAGACTATGCTAGTTGGTATCTAACACCAGGAGTAGACAATCTATATGATTATTACAACAAGTTTCTTGTAACCCAAGGATATCGTAGATTAGGATCAACAGTAAACTATGAGATAGATATGTCTAGATTCTATATACCTACATATGTCTATGATATTATGAGGAAAAAATTCTCAGAAAAAGACATATACATAATAAATATTAAAAATAATATTGATAAAAAAACATTAGACTGGATCGAAGAACATTTTTCAGTTTTCTGGAAAATTGAGGCGAAAATAGCTATGGAAAACAATTTTGGAGGTGTTTTAATAGCAATAAACAATGATAAAATATTAGGCTTCTCAACGTACGGTTCACTTCATCCATCTTGGTTTGGACCTATAGGGGTTTCCAAGGAAGCAAGAGGACTTGGCATTGGAACTGTACTTCTTTTTAAAACTTTAGAAGAATTAAAAGCGAATGGCCAAAGAATTGTGATAATTCCTTGGACAAGCCATCTGTTCTATTATACGCAGCTACCAGGTATCATGAAAATAAGACATTTTAATATCTATGTTAAGGAAATAATAAAATAATTTAGGAAAAACTATGAGCCAAGCCCTAAAAAATATAAAAACTTATCTTGAAGAAAAAAATAGGAGAAAACAAATTATTTCGTGTGCTCCCGGAAGAGCAGATTTTCTAAATACTCACCAAGATTATAAAGGATTACCAGTGATACCAATTGCTATAAACTTATATACTTATATCGGCGTAATCAGAGAATCTGATCAATTTACAGTGACTAGTCTAACTTTAAGTAGAGAGAGAACAGATTATGTTGATACATTTCCATGTAATAATCCACCTCTAGATAATAGAAATAAATGGTTTGGAAACTATCTTAGGTCTGTTATAAAAGCTCTTAATAAGTATAAGTCAATAAAACTTGAGAAAGGACTAGAAATAGTAATAGATAGTGATATACCTTTGGGTAGTGGCCTAGCTAGTAGCGCAGCATTAGAAGTATCTTTTACTACATTATTGAATTATTGGTTTTGCCTAGGATTAAATAAGAAAGAAATTGCAGAAATATCTTTTCTAGCCGAAAACACTATAATGAGAATACCATGTGGAAGACTGGATCAGTACAGTTCAGCAATAGGGGGAGCAATATTGATAAATCCTAATCCCCCAGTTCAAGTTGAAAAACTACCATTAGAAAACATTCATCTTGTAATAGTGGACTCTGGAATACGACATAGTGTATCAGAAATACATCCTATTAGACAAAGAGAAATAAACATCGGATTACAAGAATTATTAAACCTAGACTTACCTTCAAATATAAAAGAAAAAATAGGTAACCACTATTATGACACAAAATGGAGAGAAATCAAAATAGAACAAATAGAAAAATATCTAGATAAAATAAATTCTATATCACAAAAAAGAATAATGTTTACATTCCTAATGCAAGAATATACAGATATAGCTATAAAAATTATAAGAAACGAAAAACTTACAAGTAAAGAATTTCAAAAAATTGGATACCATAAAGATAAATTAACTATGTTAGGAATAATTATGAATAAACAACATGAACTATTAAGAGATTATTATGATGTAAGCCTTCCAGAAATAGAAAAAATTAGAAATGCTATGCTAAACGCTGGAGCTTTGGGGGTAAAAATTAGTGGTGCAGGTATGGGTGGATCACTGATAGCCCTAATAAGAAAGAAAAAAGATGCTAATAAAATAATTGAAAAAGCAATAGAGAATGGAGCAAGCCAAGGATGGTATATTAAAATAAGCGAAGGTCCAAAAATTATATCTTAAGTATGTCTCACTTTAGAGAATGTTACCTTACATTTTTTAGTTCCATATTCCAGAGTTCTATGATATATCTCTATGGGAAGTATTTCGGCTACTTTTTTAGCTATATCAATGACTAGATCTGGTGGTGTACGACTTGTATTTCTGTATTCCTCGGATGCTATATTACTATATGGGATAAATTGTTGTATAACAAAAACAATTCTTTTCTTACCTCTATTAACTATAGGCAATAAATCACGTGCAATCATTAATGTCTCTTCTTCTCCTATGATATTAGGAACTAAAGTAGTCCTTAATTCGAAAAAATCTACGTCTAAAGAAATATCTAAACTCTTTTTTATACGTGGTATAAAAAAGTTTATTGCCCTTATATTAAGACCTGTTGATTTTGCATAAAGCTGTGGTTTTGAAAAAGGAGCCTTTATATCTATTGCAACATGTTTTATCATGTTAACAACCTTCGAATAATATTCTGGATTTGATCCATTGGTATCAAGACTGTTTGGTAGATCTAAATTGTCATAAATCATCTTAAAAATTTTGTACAAAGCCTTAGGCTGAAGCGTTGGTTCTCCACCAGTTACATGAAAATAATCTATGAAATCGGAAGCTTCTCTAACCTTCTCGTAAAGTTCAATGATTCTTATTTTCTTTTTCTCTAAACCTTTAGCTACATGTGCATTACTACACCATGGACAATTAAAATTACAAAAATTCATCCAAACAGTAAATGAAGTAGCTTCAATTACATCAACTAAACTTAAATCTTTCCATCCAGCTACGTAAATGTATTCATCCCTCATACATTATCACTTATAAATATAGAAATATGCTAAGAAAAATACAATACTTAAACTATTTTGATTATTTAGCTCTTAGAGTACCTTTTGATCCGTACTGCGTTCTTAGTTTAAATTCAGCTTTTTTACCAATATTCCAATTCTTTATTGGTCTATAATAGCCAACTATTCTACTCCATAAATCTACTTTACCACCACATCTTGGACATTTATCAAATATTCCTACAGCACGCCATCCACAACTTCTACAAACTGCGATTGTTGGCGTTATGCTGAAATAAACAATTTTTGTATTTGTAACAATTTTATAAATAAGATGCTTTAATGCTTTAGGATCAGGGGATTCGTATAGAAATATATGCATCATTACACCTCCAGTAAACTCTTGTTGAACTTCACCTTCCCATGTTGCTCTCTTAAATATAGGAACATCAGCATAGTAAGGTATTATACTATTACTGTAAAATGGTGCTGTTCCATCACTTGGTATAAGAATCTCTCCTTTTCTATATTCCTCTTTAAATCTTCTAGAATCAATTCGTGCTAATCTATAACCAGTCGATTCACCTGGTATTTCTTCCACATTATATAGATATTTGTCTATCTGTTCCCATTCCTCAGCTTTTTTCCTAACTAACGAAACCATTTTTTTCATTATAGATACTGCTTCATTCATATCTCTGTCTGAACCTTCAGTCCATACAAGCGGATTTCTCATAAAGTTTGCAGCAGCCTCAGGCAAACCAATTATCCCAAATGTATTAAAATGATTCCTTAGATGACCAAGATAAATTTTTGTTAAAGGCATAAACCCGGCCTTTAGATTTTCTTCATATCTATTTCTCCATGCAAGAAGCACGTCTCTCGCATGACTCATCCTGGAATACAATAATTCTTCAAATATGTCCCACTCTCCTTTACTCAAAATAGCTAATCTTGGCATATTTAATGTGACCACACCTATACTGCCAGTAGCATCCGGTAAAGCCCATATGCCATACGCATGTCTATTAGACCTTAGATATTCCTCAATTTCCTCATCTCTATTACCATCATTTTTAATCATTTCTGGACTAATCTTTAATGAAAAGGTCTGTTTAGAAAGCTTAGATGTATCTATTGTTAAACGGCAACACATAGCATATAAAGCTTCAACATTACTTGCATATCCATTGAGAAGATATGCTGTTCCTTTCCTCGCCAATGCTTCAAATATTAAATCTGTCAAACCATTCCATCTTCTTCCATTCCAATCAAAATTTTTCGTTAGCATTAAAGTTGGTATAGGAAAAGTAAACGGTTGTCCGATGGAATCACCTTCAAGATATAGCTCAAATAATGCCTTATTAACCATTAATGCTTCATCAACATAATCTCCTAAATGCCCTTCCACTCTTCCAGCAACATAAGCATATCCCTCAAGAATATCTTTGCTTGTATCCATAACAACTGTTATGTTTGTAAATGGACTTTGATATCCAGCCCTAGCTGGATAATTAAGCTCAAAAAGCATACCTTGTAAAATCTGTTTTACTCGTCTATAATCTAGATTATCATGTTTTATAAATGGAGCAACATATAGGTCAAAAGCACTAACTGCTTGCGCACCAGTCCATTCTTGAGCTCCCATAAAGAAAAAGTTTGCTACATGTGCAACAGCTGTGTCAAAATGTTTTGCCGGACTGGAGATTATGTTCGGAGTTTTGAGACCATTCTTTAATATTCTCTCTAAGCTCCAACCAGCACAGTATGGAATCCAAAGAGAATGTGGAAGCTTATGAATATGTAAATCCCCATTAAAATACATCTCAACAGAATTAGGAGGTAAATAAACACTAAGTACATCCTTTCTTTTTAGCAGTTTATCATAAAGAAAATTCATAAAGTTACTATAACTTAAATTGGTATTAGCATTCTCCTGTACTTCCCAATCCTTCATTTGTTTATACTCATCTTCTGAATTCCATACATCTAAAGCTCGTCCACGGAGCGATAGAATCCTCTTATCCTGAAGAGTCATAACAATACACCTGTATTAGTATTATTCGATAAAGACTAATTTAAGCTAGATTTATAGTAAGGTGAAAGTAATATATCTATAAAAGAGTTTTTTAAAACTCTTTTAACAAAAAATCATATATAAATCTTATGGCGTTTTTGAAATCTCAAGTAGTTTAAATCCTCTTTTTAATAAAAAACCTTAAGCAATTACTTTACAAAAACCAAGATTTCGATTCCAAAACATTATTAAGTCAAAATAATATAAACTTTATAAGTTTTATACACTTAATAAACCATCATCACTTATTCTGAACAAGGCCGTTTTTCCTTTCGGAATCTTAGGAGAATCCAAACTTTCTATTTTCCATACCTTGTCTGCCTTTTTAAGAAGAAATCTATGTGTTGAAGCATGTGCTATAATATTTCCTCCAGCTGGTATCTTTATCGTCGCAAAACCTGTAGGTGCTGTAATTATCTGATTAGTTATAACAACATATATGTAATAACTCTTTCCTATTCTTTTAAGCCAATCTAGGATATAATTTATTCTTTGTTGTCTTCTAGCTAGAAACTCTCTACCTTTAAATTCTGCCCTATATAATGCTATTATAGAATCAATAATTATAAGTTTAACATCTACTTCTTCAACATACCTTATAAGTTCACCTTTAACTAAATCCTCTAAATATTCAACATTTATTGGTCTAGCATAATAAATGTTTTTCACAGCAAGAGATAGATCTAAGCCAAACCTTGTAGCAATTTTATGAATCCTCTCAGGACTAAAAGTACCCTCAGTATCAATATAAAATACTTTACCTCCAACACCTCCTTTATTTTTAGATAATTGAACCATAACCGCCAATTGATGACAAAGCTGTGTTTTTCCACTACCAAATTCACCCGCAAATTCATAGATACTAGCGGGTTCAAGACCGCCATTAAGGAGTTCATCAATTGACTTAACTCCAGTGGACAATAGAGCTTTATTATATTGTTCTTTTTCAAATTCTTCCATTGTATATATCTTAGTACCACTTTTAATTAATGCCCTTGCATTTTTTAGTATTTTAGATGCTCTGCCTGGATCTATTTTAGCTATTTCCTCAATTTCCTCTGCTGTATATAGTGCTAGTTGTTTTACACTGTTAATACCAGCACTCCTAAGCTTAAGTGCGGTTATTCTACCAAGTCCTGGAACATCTTCTAGATCAATTTTTTCCTTATCTTCATTTACCATATTCACATCTCGTTATATATAATACAATACAATAAAATAAAATAATAATGTTGTATATTATCGATTTTCAGAAACATTCCAAGGTGTAAACCATGGTTTCTAAAATATTTCTTAATGATAATTATGATCACTACAAAGACACCCTTAATATACTCAGAAACATAGATAATAAAACAAGAGAAAGAATTAGAAATAGTTCTAATTTAGTAATCAAACCAAACTTTGTATCAACTTATAACCAAATTTCAGCTACTCCCTTGAACACAGTTAAAGCAATACTGGAATATATTTCAAAAATTCGAAGAAAAGATATAATAATAGCTGAAGGCCCAGCTTTTAGCGATTTGAAAGAAGGTCTAAAAAATTATGGATATTATCAACTTAAAGAACAATATAACTTAGAATTTATAGATTTAAATAAAGATGATTTCGAAATTTTTACAGTTTGGAACGAAAAAATTATTAAGAAAATAAAGGTAAGAGTTGCAAAAACTATTCTTGAAAGCGATTTTATAATTTCACCCGTGAGACCAAAAACCCACGATACAGTAATTGTTACTTTATCAATAAAAAATGTTGTAATGGGAGCTGTTCAAAAAGGATATAAAGTACTCATGCATCAAGGATTCAGAGGAATTAATGTAAACATAGCATACTTAGCTATTTTTATGTGGCCATCATTAACAATTATAGATGGACTTGTCGGAATGGAAGGTAATGGTCCTATAAATGGATCACCTATATCATCCAATTTTATATTATTAAGTGAAAATCCTCTTGTAGGTGACTCAATAACATCTTTACTGATGGGGTTTAATCCTTTAAATATAGGTTACTTATACTATCTTTGGAAACTAGGATTTGGAGAAATTGATCCAGATAATGTTATATTTATTAGCGAGAAAAACTGGAAAGAATATATCAGGGAATACAAACCTCATGTCACTTATAAACAGCAACTGAATTGGAAACTAGATCCTGAAACAGAAAGAAAAATATTATTAGAAATTAAAGAAGAGATTAACAAACTATCTCCTTAGAAAGAAACCTGAAGAGGGTCTCGCCACTTTCTTTAACTTTACTACAAATAGAATTACCTATCGAAGTATGAGATGCACATATCCCAAGTAAGTAAAACTCAACATCTCGTAATTCATTTTTTATAAACTTTAATAATAGAGGAAACGGAATAGAGTGCGTGGTCAAAGGATAATTTTTTGCAAAATCATCATTATTTATTTTCTTAAAAATAATAGTACCTTCTTCGCTATCTGTATGAACTGCATCTATAAAAATTATATTTTTAGGTCTTTTTTCAATTATCTTTCCCAAAGCATTCTCTAAATATGACCCTACTATTAAAATATTGTCACACTGTTTTATCTCCAATATCTTATGACAAATATATGATCCAATTCCATCATCTCCTCTCAGTAAATTACCCATACATACAAATAATGTCTTCTTACTCCTAACAAGTTCTTTTATATGTTCCTCAATCTTCATCAAATTTCAAATATCATATAAAAAACACGTATAATAGCTTTAATATTCCTGAATAATGACATACAAAAAACACAATATGTTAATATTTAGGTATTTTAACTATGTAAAGTGTAGGTGACTTCGATGATTGATATAATGATCTGCTTCATAGGAGTCGTTTTTAGTGTTTTACTTCTTTATATTGCTTCCAGTTCTATATCTTCTAAATCCAAGAGAAAAACAAAACCTTATTATTGTGGTGAAAAAGGAGAAGCATTAAAATTTATTATATTTAGAGGAAAAGTCGAATATTTTATATTATTTATTGTTTTAGAATTTGTTCCTATAGTTACCTCTTTCACATTACTATCTTCACAAAACTTTATTTTTACGAGCTTATCTCTTATGGTTCTTTCTATAATACTTTTTCTAGTACTGCAAAAACTCATCATTAAGTGATTCAACATGTATGGGCTTGAAAAAATATTTGGACTATTAATATATTCAACACTGTTCCCGGGAACTGTTTTCACTATATTTCTCGCTCTAATTATTGAATGGGTTGAGAGAAAAATCGAGGCTAGAATGGAAAACAGAATGGGGCCAAGCTATAATGGTCCCTTTGGAATATTTCAGCCATTTTTAGACTTCTTGAAACTACTTCATAAGGAAGAAATAGATATAGACGGAGGAGATAATGAATTAGTAAATTATGCAATTGCATTTTCCCTGATTTTTTCGATCTTTCCCATGCTATTTATACCGTGGTTTAATGGAATAAATCTATTTTCGTACTCATTAAATTTATCTTTCGAAGGTGATCTTATTTTGGTCTTAGTACTATTAGCATTTTCCTCATCGATTATGGCTTTAGCTGGTATTGCAACAAATAGTGTTTATCCATATATAGGATCTTCACGATTGTTACATCAATCCTTTTCTTACGAAATTCCTATTTTTTTATCTTATCTTGTTCCTGCTGTTATTACAGGTAAACTCTCGATTAAAGAAATATATCATTCTATAATTCCTTCATTATTAAATCATCCAATTATGATATTTTTCTGGTTAATAGCTTTTGTTATAACCTTATTAAGTTTGCAAGCGGAATTAGAAAAAAATCCATTTACTATACCTGAGGCAGAGACTGAGATCGTCGCAGGATATTCTACAGAATTTACAGGAAGGAGACTTGCTTTCATCCACTTGATACATGAAATTCATGAAACGATTATAGTAATCCTAACTTTTGTTTTATTCTTTGGACATATAATACCGGTAAATGGCATACTAGAAATTGTCATGTTGATATTAGGTGGATTTCTAATCCTTATTCTGGTCGGTTTATTCGACACAGGATTATCTAGAATAAAGCTTTTCAGTGCACAGAAATTATTATGGTTCACTACCCCTCTGATTTTACTTGTTTTATCATTAACATTCCTCTACAGAGGTGTGTTATAATGATAGAACTAATAGCAGCTTCATCTATTCTCATATCTATTGTACTTTTAGGTCTATATACATTCGAAGTTGATAATGAGAAAAGAGCTATTTTCACAGGTAGTCTTACACTGTTTATATTTTCGTTAATCTATCTTATAACTGAAAATTATATAGCAGCAATAGTACAAATATCATTTGCATCTAGTATATTGACAGCTTTAATATTTACGTCTTTTGAAGCTGTAAGAAAAACAAACGATAAAAATGAATATCCTGTAGCAGCCTCCCTAACTATAGTTCTTCTAATGGTTCTCTTTCCTTTATTTATTGGATTTAAAAGGATAAAAACTCCTTTACCAGAAAATTGGTTCTCCTTGATATTTTTTATAACTATCTCTGTTATATTTGTGACGGGTTTTCTTGTAATTTCAAACATATTAGCGAGGTTGAAAAAATGATATTCCAGTTATTAATTATAAGTTCATGGTTAAGCTTATTTTTAATAGGAATTTATGGCTTGCTAAGGAGAGTGTCTTTTATAAGAATATTTATAGCGTTAGAATTTATATCTTCGGCATCATTAGCAACTTCTATTATTTTTGGCATATCTTATTCCCTATTCATCATCATTTCACTTATTGATTCTATACTTATTGGTATATTTTTAGCCATAGGATTGTATATTTTCAGAGTTTTTCATATTGAGGATCTTGAAAAAATGAATAAACTGAGGGGTTGAGGATGGATATAAAAATTTTACTTGAAAGTATACTTTTTCTACCATTTATAGCTAGCTCTCTAATATTAATACTTGGTAAATATTTCAAAAGGAAAATCTGTGAAATTTTTTCTGTTATTACTGGATTATTAACATTCAGTTTAACGACATATTTGGTTACGTTCCAAAAATCGATTAAACATTATATCGTTATAAGAGAATTTAGTAATTTCTTCTTCCAGTTACCCTTTGCAAATCTAGAGTTTTTTATAGATTGGTTAACACTTGTTATGCTTTTTATAGTGTCTTTGATTGGGCTGATAATAATAATTTATTCTATTGGGTATATGCATGAGTCTAAGGACTATGTAAGATATTATGCGTTGATATTACTTTTTATTTTTGGAATGATCGGCCTGGTGATTTCAGGAAACTTTTTCTTACTATACATGTTTTGGGAAATAGTTGGTTTTTGTTCATTTTCCTTAATAGGATTTTGGTACATGAGACCTAAGGCATCACGTGCAGGTATAAAGGCATTTATAACTACACGTATAGGCGACACATTAATGTTAGCCGGAATCATTCTACTCTACTTAAATACAGGTACTTTATCATTAGTGGAATTAAGTCAGAGAATAACAGGCATCCCTACTTCATCACTAAACATGATTCTATTACTACTCTTTGCTGGTAGTGTTGGTAAGTCGGCTCAATTTCCGTTACATGTATGGCTTCCAGATGCTATGGAGGGACCAACAACGGTTTCAGCACTGATACATGCAGCAACAATGGTAAAAGCAGGAGTGTATCTAGTTGCAAGATTAGAAATCTTACTCTTCATATATGCAGGATTACAACCATCTCTTATATCCATGTTTTCAAACACGGTGTTATTCATAGGAATTTTTACTTCATTCTTAGCGGCTTCTATAGCTCTTACACAATATGATGTAAAAGGCGTGCTTGCTTATTCAACAATAAGCCAGTTAGGATACATGTTTACGACATTAGGACTGGTTGCCTTTATTACTCCATCTTTGGCTATTGATTCATGTGTTACACATTTAGCAAACCATGCTATTTTTAAGGCATTGCTCTTTCTGGCTGCAGGATGTGTTATCCATAGTATTGAACCTATACTAGGACTGGAGGTAAGCAGAGATATAAGATATATGGGTGGATTTGCAAAGAAGATGCCAAGCGTAACAATCTCATTTTTATTCGGAGCCCTCGCCTTAGCTGGTTTTCCCCCCTTTAATGGTTTTTGGAGTAAAGACCTCATAATGGAAAATATAATTAAAACATTTGAAAAAGTCCCGATACTAAGTATCATTTTTATTCTAACATCATTATTGTCTGTAATTTATATACTAAGAGTTACGTACATTATCTTTTTCTCAAAGCCAGAAAAAAGTTTTAAGATCAAGAATCCTCCAAAAGTAATGACACTTCCTCTAATATTTCTATCGCTTCTTACTATCATATCTCCTTTCATTTTTCAAACATTATTTAATGAAATAACATTTATAGAAATACCTAGTTATTACAGCTTAACGGTAAGTACATCAATACTTTGTATTGCTCTATTAATAGTGTACCTTTTATACGTTAAAAGACCTTGGCAAAACATTTTCTCTAATAGATTCTTATCGTCTCTTTGGAATATTTTATTCAATGCATTTTTCATTGATTATTTCTATGAACATTACGCATTACCGGCTTTAAAATGGTCATTCACTGAAGTTGCATATAGCTTAGATTTATTGATCAATAGGCTAATCGAAAACATATCAACACTCGGATTTTGGCTAAGTAAAACATTAAGAAAAACACATAGCGGTAGAATATTCACATATATTTCTATGTATATACTCGGATTGCTAATCTTATTGATCTCATCAGTTATATGGAGGTGGATACCATGAATGAATGGATTGTATTATTAGAAATAATTCTACCAGCGTTTTACGGACTACCATTATTAATCAAAGAGATCAAAGAAAAAAATAAAGAAATAATGATCTTATATGTAGGGATACTATTCATATCTTTAGCGATTCTAAATATATTTGCATTCAGTGGAGAAAACAAAATATTACAAAACGATATACTTTTCGAAATATCTCCCTCTCTTAGAGCCACGTTGTGGATACTACTCATTTTCGGATTCCTATTCATATATGAAATTATAGCGTCTAACGGATCACATACAAAGGTAATTTCAGCACTTACGCTTCTTTCAGGTTCATTAATGTTGATATACACAAGTATTCCATTCACAAACTCTTTACTGATAAAGAAATCTCTAATACACAGCATATTACCGTTAATAGGATTAGAAACAATGACTATTTCATCAATCGGATTATATTTTTATGAAAAAGAAACAAGCATTGAAGCGTTAATAAAGTATATTCTAACAATATTGATTTCTTCTTCATTCATAGTTATGGGAATATTTCTTTTCTTTACAGAGACAAATGTAGAATATATATTACCTGTTGCTACAGCTTTTCTAATAACAGGAATATCAATGGAAATAGGACTAGTTCCATTTCATATGTGGCTTCCCGATGTTACAGTAGGTGCTCCATCTTATTCCGTTGCTTATTCAATTTTAGTTGGCGATACCAGTTTAATATTATTTTTAGCAATTTTTTCCGTAAATCTTTATAAGATAATCCATGCAAGTTTTATAGCCATAATGGTCTTACTTGCCTTATTTTCTATGAGCATAGGTGAAATTTCTGCACTCTCACAAAAAATTCCTAGAAGAATGTTAGGATACAGCATAATTTCTGATGCAGGTTATATAATAGTAGGAGTTATTGCAGAATCTATACTTCAAATGACAGACCCATGGATGATTTCATTCTTTGTTGTAACTAGTAATATCGCAATATCTTCCTTATATATAATATTCGGATCATTAGAACAAAACAATAAACCTATAAATTCAAACCAATTATCAGGATTATTTGTCAGACAACCTATGACAGCAATCTTGCTAAGTATATTTTTCTTGAGTATGGCGGGTATACCTCCATTCGCTGGCTTCTACGCAAAACTATTTATACTTTCATACCTAATGGAGACCTTTGAATACTGGCTGGGATATATAGCAGCCTTTTTCTTCCTTGTTTGTGTATCATACTCTTTATTGATAATATTTAAAGTTGCAAGTGAAGGTGAAGGAGCCAACATAAAAAATAAAGAAATATTTCTCCCCCTATACTTTGCATGTATTTTTCTTATAGTTCTAGGCTTATGGCCTGACCTATTTTATATATTAGGTGGTCTGTAATGATACCTCTAATATTTTTAGCAACAATATTACCTGCAATAGTTTCATTCTCCATATTTTTCATTAAGGAGAAAAAAAGACAAACTATAGTAGCTCTTATTTCTGTCTTAGTCTCATATTTTATTATTCTAACATTATTTGTTACAAAGGGAAAAATAAAAGAATTTTTATTCTATTATTCTGAAAAACTAACCCTCTACAGTATACCAGTAATAGATTATATTGATGGAATTTCATTTTTAATGATAACAGCGACGGCAGTATTATATATTGCAATTATTATCTATTCATACTCCGAAATAAAAGAAAGATATATTTCATATACCATTCTTATATTACTACTTTATACAAGTCTCATAGGTATATTTGTTACAGAAACCTTACCAATATTTTATATATACTGGGAATTTATGCTTATTCCATCAACTTTACTAATATTATGGTGGGGCGGAGAAAAAAGATATAGATCATCAATTAAATTTTTCTTATTTACACATGCAAGTTCACTTTTAATGCTTATAGCAATAGCAATACTTGTTTCACATGGAATAGTTTTAATATCCCAACTTCATAGCTACAAGAATCCAGATATTCTGTATATAATGTCCCTATTTACTATAGCTTTACTGACGAAACAAGGAATATTTCCATTACATACATGGCTACCAGATGCTCATAGTGAAGCACCTACACCTATCTCAGCAATACTTTCTGGCATTATAATTGAGACAGGAGGCTATACTTTTTACAGAATAGTCCTCAGCCAAAATATTCCACAATTATTATACATTACTACATTTCTAGCTTTACTCTCAGCTTTCTATGGTGGTATTCTTGCCCTAAAGGAAAATAATGTTAAGAGAATAGCAGCATACAGTAGCATAAGTCACGCCGGCTATATTATTTTAGGATTAAGTCTAGGTGGTTTAGGATCTATTTATGCTTTGATAGGAGGCCTTTTCCATCTTTTATCCCATGCAGTCAGCAAGGGCCTATTCTTCTTAGTTTCAGGTACAGTCTCACATCTATTCAAGACAAAAGATATAAGAAAAATGGGTCTTCTTATGAAAAATACACGTTTTACATCATTTTTTGGACTAATTTCTTCGCTTAGTTTAGCAGGCGTGCCTATTCTAGCTTGCTTTCCAGGAGAATTTATGATAATAGTTGGTGGAGTTCAAAGCAAATATCTAGAGATTAGTCTTGCCTTTGTGTTCGTTTTAATTATCTCGGCTGCTTATGCATTAAGATTTTGGCTTAAGATTTTCTGGCACCCAACTGACATTATGATTAAATCTCTTCCTGAGGAAACAGATTGTTACAGAGTTATTGGTATGTTTATTCTTGCTGTAGCCATAATAACTATAGGCATATTGTTTACAATAATTATTGATTATCTTCTAATACCTTTCCTTTAAATCTTTTACAAACTTATAATTTCTATGCTAATTATGGCATATATTACTATAAATTTATTTTAAATAAATATAATCTATAATTTAAATTAATTAAATAAAAAAGAGTTATATATTAACTTACTAACATATACTCGAAATAACATGCCTCGATGGAACTTAAAGTTTATACGTCTTTCACCTTGGCTTTCGCATTTTAATACAGGTGCATGTAATGGCTGTGATATAGAGGTCTTAGCAGCAATAACACCTCTTTATGACCCTGAAAGATTTGGTATAAAACTGTCACCTAGTCCGAGACATGCAGATATATTAATCGTTACAGGTGCAGTAACTGAAAAAGCTGCTGAACGACTTAAAACTATATATGAACAAACCCCAAATCCTAAATATGTTATAGCTGTAGGTGCTTGTGCTATTAGTGGAGGTGTATTTAAGGGCTCTTATAGTGTGTTAGAAGGTGTTGATAAAGTTATTCCAGTAGATGTATACATCCCCGGATGCCCACCGAAACCAGAGGCTATAATTGATGGCATAGTTAAACTTTTGATGAAAATAAAGGAAGAGGAGGAGTTGTATGTCGAGCATTAAAGACTTTTTAATAGAGAAAAAACTTGAATTTTCTGAAAAAGAAAATAAAATTATTGTGAGCATTCCTAAAGAAAGAATTAAGGATACTATTAAAGAATTATGGAATAGGTTTAATAATAAGATGTATCTTGCAACAATAACTGGAATAGATTACATTGAACAAAATATATTTGAAATTGACTACGAGATTTGGTTTTACGATTATAAAACCCTCTTAATAATTAAGACAGATATTCCACGAGATCAACCTTTTCTAGATTCAATAATTGATATTATCCCAGGAGCTATTCCATATGAACAAGAAATCTATGATTTACTAGGTGTCGAATTTAAAGGTAATAAATATCTTAGGAAAGGATTTTTCGTACCCTCTTCAATTATAAATGTTTGTCCCTTAAGAAAAGATTGGCAGAGTGATAAAAAATGAAAACTAGCATTGAAATACCTGTCGGTCCACAACATCCAGCTCTACATGAACCATTGATGTTAAAGGTAAGAGTGGATGGAGAACATGTGGAAAATGTACAAGTAATTACTGGATATAACCATAGAGGAATTGAAAAACTTGGAGAATCTAAAAGTTTTCTACAAGCAATGTATGTTTTTGGAAGAGTTTGTGGAATCTGCAATATAGTGCATCAATTAACTTATGTTCAGGTACTTGAAAAAATAGGTAATATTGAGGTTCCTCCAAGAGCAAGATATTTGAGAAGCCTTGTCAGTGAGTTAGAAAGGATTCATAGCCATCTCCTAGTTTTAGCAGTAGAAGCAGAAATTATGGGATTCCAGGGTTTATTTATGTTAATTATGAGGGATCGTGAACCAGTAATGAAACTTAAGGAAATCGTAACTGGACAAAGAGTTATCGCAGACTTTATGTGGCCTGGTGGCGTAAAAAGAGATATCGATGATCAAAAGATACAAACTATAAAGAAAACGCTAGATTTATTGAAAGTCAGGATGAAAAAATATAAACAAGTTTTTAGCGAGGATTCCACAGTTTTGAATAGATTAAAGGGTGTCGGGATAATAAAGAAAAATGAGGCGGTTCAGTATGGTTTAGTGGGACCAACAGCTCGAGGCTCAGGTGTAAAAACTGATATAAGAAAAGATGAACCCTACGCTGCATTCGGCGAAATACCTTTTAATTTGATAACCTACAGTGAGGGAGATTCATGGGCTAGAATGCTTGTACGAATCGATGAAATTTTTGAATCGATAAATATAATCGAATATTTGTTAGATCATCTACCCACAGGTCCTATAGCACCTAAATTTATCAAAAGAAGATATCCGGAAGGAGAAGCAATATCTAGAAGCGAGGCTCCACGTGGCGAACTTCTTTATCATATGATAAGTAAAGGAGGAGATAAACCTTACAGAGTTAAAGTAAGGACACCTAGCTTTCCCAATATTCTCAATGGAAGTAGAATAGCTTTTAGAGATGTAGTATTAGCTGATGTTCCTGTTATATTTGGATCATTTGATCCATGTATCTCATGTATGGAAAGAATCATTGTAGTTAACCAGAATGGTGATGAAAGAATAATTAATATAAGAGAGTTGAGAAAATGAAAATCTCTCTAAAATTTATTAGTGAAATGGCTAAAAACCTCTTTAAAAAACCAGCAACTATCGAATATCCTGTAAAAGTAGATATACCTGCAACACCGGAATATAGAGGATTGCATTATGTCGATGATGAAAAATGTATAGGATGTAATCTATGTGCACGTGAATGTCCATCAAACACAATCAAGATGATACCTAATCCTAAAAAACCTGGAAAAAAATTGGCAGTAGTCAATTATGATGCATGTGTCTTTTGTTATCACTGCGTTTTAGTATGTCCTGTTAAAGCGTATATAACCACTAACGAATACAAATTAGCCGTATTAAATAGAGATGAATTAATCAAAGCATAGCTTCTTAAGAATTTGTAAAAACTAATATACTATTTAATGTTTATTTCTTGTAAAGTAATTCTGGAAGATACTCTTTTATATAATAATCAAAACGAGAACTAATAGTATTTATATAATACTCTCTCTTGTCGGAGCTCAAAACAATAACACCGTATTCATCGTCAGGTAATGTTGATCTAATTTCAGCATTAAACTCTCTATTATATTTTTCCTTTATTGATTCGTAAACTTTCTGTAACATTCCTTCAATATTTTCTCTATCTCTCTTATTACAGATTATAATAACATTATTTTTATTCAGATTTATGACTGCTTCCTCTAAAAGTTTTTCTAATCCTAGATAATACAGATGACTACCTTTTCTAACTTCATCAATTACTATTTTCCTAGCTTCATCAACTAAACTTGTAATTAACTTATATTTCTCAAGTAATATTTTTTTCCTATACGAAATTCTTTTAAACGATAACTCCTTTAAAATCTCAATTCTAGCCTTTCGCCTAATTTCCATTTCTTTTTTCTTTCTTTCTTTTAATGCCCTTTCCTCAGCCTCTTTTAATATTTCCACTTTCTGTTTTTCCGCCTCTCCTAAAATTTTTTTAATTTCGTCGTCAGCAGCCTTTTCTATCTCTTTAATTAATGCAGCAAGTATTTCTCTTTCCTCCTGAACCCTCATAAATTAACACCTAATGTAAGCATAACTATTTTCTGGATAATTTCCTCCCTATTTTCTTCTATATATTTTCTGAATCCTTCAAATTGGTTAGCTAGTCTTATAGAGAAATCCTCATATTCTTTTGCAAGTTCATTCCTTATTTCTTCATATATTGCCTGTTCATCTATCTTTGATTTCTCCTCAAATATTTTTCTTGCCTCCTCACGAGCCTGTCTTAAAATTTCGTCGGCTCTTTTATGTGCTTTTTCAATTCTTTTATCCGCCTCCCTTTCTGCCACTAAAAGTCTAGTAAAATCTATATCTACCATTTTAATTTCACCCCTACAGCTAGAGATACTTTATTATGTATTTCTCTTAATCTAGAAGTTTCATGTACAGTAAATGAAGGTACAACTATTATTAGAGGAGGACTTGGTAAACTTGAAATAATGTTTTCTAGGTCGGCTTTTAAAACTCTATATAAATTATCTTCAATAATTACAGCTTTAGAATTTATAACAGAACCATAAACTTTAGATAGTTCTTCTTCATCTCTAACATCAGTTATCGTTAGTATTTTTGCACCAATTATCTTGAGAGTTTCAATACCTATATCTGATCCAATAGCAACTATGCTCAATGAAACCCACCAGTAATTTTTAAAACTATGACTCTTTATATCTAACATAGTTAAATTTTTATCTTAAATATATGGGGATTAGATAATAATGCTAATTAAACCTGAAAAAATGTTACGATTTAAGGTAATTGTACCTGAGGAATATGAATATGATCTTTTGGATAGTCTTATTAGTTTAGGAGCAATACATTTAAAACCTCTTGTTCATGGATCGAGAACACATCTACCCCTTTTATTACAATTAATCGTCGAAAACCGTATTTCTTCTGAAAAAATAGACATTAGTGAAGCTTATAAAATTATTATAAAAAGTACCTATAAAGATGACATTCTTCGTTTAGAGATGGAGAAAATCTATGAGGAATATAAAGAAATTAATTATTATAGAGAAATTATTGAGAAACTTTTAGAAATAAACATGTCTCCCTTAGTGTTCAAAAAAGAGTTTAAAAAATTGGTCTTTAAATGGTATTATGCAGATAAGAAATTTTTAAGGATATTAATAAATGAATTAAGGAAAAATAGAGTCGTAGTAAAAACTATATTTCTATCATCTGAAGAAATCATAATTGTATTAGTTTATAGTAAAGATCTAGATATCGAAATTTCAAATATTATAAGTAAATATAAATTGAAAGAGGTTCGATTACCAGAATGGATGTATACGTCCAGTGACTTTATTTTTTCCAGCATTGATAGGAGAATCCGTGAATTAAAAAGAAGAACATTCGATCTACTTTCTGAACTCGCTACACTTCTTATATCTTCTTTCGAGTATGAACAGGCCTCTAGAGTCCAACTATTGGAATTAGCATTAAACGCATGTAAGAATATCTATGATAACATATTACTTGTTGAAGAAATGCTAGAAGAAGCTATTGTCATAAAAACTACTAGGAAAATTTTTGAGGAAAAAAATCTTGATATTTTAAAAAAATTTGAAATAGAACAAAAGATGCTTAATATTTATAGAAAACTCTTTGAGACCTCAGAAATAGATGAAAAATTAATAGATGAATTAATGAAAAAGGAGTATTGTAAAATATATCCAACAGTATGTAATGATATAGAACAAGAAGTTTTAAACATTGAAAAACTTAAAGCAATTAAAAAAATCATTGAAAAATATCTAGCAAAATTCCCAACAACTTCCTTTCTTAGGAAAAAAATCGGCGATATAGAACTTTCAATTTTCATAGGAAATAAAGATCACTTAGATGAAATAGAAAAAGAAATAATAAAAATTGGAGCCGCAATGGAGTTTCTAGATATTGATACATCAGAATCAGCTATTCTCATAGCTCATAAAACCATTAACGAACAAGACATAAACTCTGTTATGGAGAGATACAAGATGAATAAAATAGAGATACCTGATTATATCTTGGAAAACATAACCACAGCAATTGAACGAATAGACCAAGAGCTAAATGAAAAAATCGAGAAAATAAAATTATTAATTTTATTTCTAATAATTGATTATCATATCAAAAAAAGAAAAATCACTCTTGATGATCCACTATATCTAAAATTATTTAATGAATTAGAAACCTTAAAGATGAAAAAGCTAGAGGCCAGAATGATACCTTCTGATAAAAGATTTGAGATAATTAAAAATATTATAGATGATACGGAAAAAGTAATAAAATCTTTAAAAGAAAACTACAATATACTTCAAAATATTGGTAAGGAACCAAATATTGAAAAAATATATCTTGATGAAGAATATATGTTAAAAATTATTGAAGAATTCGTAGATTTAGGAAAAAATATTTTATCACTGCAACCATTTATTGAAAGTTTACTTAATGCACAAAGCCATATACAGGGATTGACACTTTTACACAATAGAAGAGTTTTTATAGCTGATGGATGGATCCCAGAAAAATATGTAAACTATCTAAAAGAAACTATCATCTCTAAAATCCCAAGAATTATTTATTTTAGAATAAGAGATGTTGTAATTGGTGAGGAGGCCCCTACACTCCTTAATAAAAAAGGTATATTAAGATACTTTGTATCTCTTACATTGCTTAGAGGAATTCCAAACTATTGGGAAATAGATCCTACTCTTATTTTTACACTACTATTTTTAACAATGTATGGCCTTATGTTTGGTGATATAGGACTGGGTGCAATAATTTCATCTCTAGGCTTTCTTCTATATAGGAGTGATAAGGAAATCTTTGGAATAAGCAAGGAAAATACTAAAACATTAGGTGTACTCTCATTATTCGCTGGTATATCTTCAATGATCTTCGGTTTATTTTATGGAATGGCTTTTCTAGCTGATATTCTACCTTGGAAAATATTGAAGCCTGTACATGATCCCTACACTATAATAGGAATAGCATTACTATTCGGAGTAGTACAACTAATAATAGCTATGTCTATAAATATTATAAATGATATAAATGAGAAAAATTATTACCATGCATTTTTTGGTGGTACAGGTTTAATAGGACTAATTTACTATATTTGTGGTGTATATTTAGCGTATCTAGTCATAGATAACGGCTATAATCTAAGTATTCTAACAACACCTAAAGCGTTACCATTTATAATTATTATCTCAAGCACATTAATAATAGTGCTCATCTCAGCATTCTTGAAATTTCTAAAAACAGGTGAAAGCGAAGAAATTACCAACGGTATTATTGAGCTATTAGAAATGATAGTAGCCTATCCTGCTAATTCATTATCATATATAAGGCTTGCTGCTTTTGCTATTGCACATGAAGTATTTGGTATCCTAGCTATCGAATTATCATCGATTTTAAGTGTACCCATAGGTTACTTTATAACAAATATCCTAGTCTTGTCAATTGAAGCATTTGCCGTCGGCATCCAAGCACTTAGATTAACTTACTATGAATTTTCCACTAAATTCTTTAGAGGGGGAGGTCAGGAGTTTATACCTGTCTCACCTTCCGCTATAACCATAGCCCAAAAGTAAAATTTATTAGCCTTAAAGAGTTAATACACGTTGTATATAGAAAGACGGGGACATCAAATGAACATAGACCCAAAAAAATTAGCTAATATTATTATTCTTTTCAACTTTATCATAGGATTCTCGGCAATTGTAGTACAGGTATATGCTAGTACAACTAATGTATCAGATTATAAGGATAAACAAGCTGTAACTGATCTTATTGGAGTAGGTTTAGTTACTCTAAGTGCCTCAATATCCGTCACTGGATCATGTATAGCCGCAGGTATAGCACTACGTTCAGTGGCCTCATCTGGTTTCGCTGCCGCTGTTGAAAAACCAGAGCTAAAATCTTACATGTTTATTATCGGAGGCTTAGCTGAAGGAATAGCCATATATGGCTTACTTATAGCAATCATGATTCTCGGTAAGATTTAAATGAATAATTTTAAAGTTCCTCTAATAACTTCCGGACGAAGCCCTATTTTTCTTCCAAGTAAAATTTTCTCCAAGTTTTTCATCTCATAATAAGAGGCAATCATATAGTAATATACAAAGAATATGTTGTCTTTGTTCCTAAGAACATTTTTCTTAAGTTTCTTGATAAAATTATCCTCAGCTATCTCTAATAAACGCATATAATGTTTATTTTCTAGATGCCTTTGTAAATCATTTTTAGATAAACCTAATGCATGAGAAATTTCTGCATAATTTAAATTTTTAATATTAAATAGCAATAAAAGTTTACTTATTTTTTCTTCTCCAATCATTGTGCACCAAAAAATATATGTTATTATCCTTTCAAGATTAACCATAGGAAATAAAAATTTTTTAAATTCTTTTAAAGTCGAAAAATAATATTCATAGTATTTAATATCTAGCAATATTTCCTTTATCACCAAATCCTTTTCATCCTCATTTTTAAGCTTATTTATATAATAGGTTATATCTAGTGGCGTATTTTTTAAAAAATTCAATAATTCATATTCATTA